>JAGRLT010000044.1 GCA_020441665.1 Nitratireductor sp. | reverse complement strand
GGTGCTGGTCTCGGTGCGCGGCAACGAGGTCGAATGGACGCGCGGCGAACCGGCCTGGTTTGCTTCCTCCAACGCCGCCCGGCGCGGCTTCTGCCGGGCCTGCGGCACGCCGCTTGCCTATGCGGCGCCCGACGGGATGTCGCTTTCGCTTGTCGCCTTCGACGATCCCGAGAGCTTTCCGCCCACGGTCGCCTGGGGCGTCGAGGCGAAACTTTCCTGGTGTGATGGCGTGCCCGCCCTGCCGCAACACCACACGATGGACGATGACGAGGCGAGCGATTTTCTCGCCGGTCTCGTCAACCATCAGCACCCCGACCACGATACCGAAACCTGGCCGGTGCCGCCCGAGGAGCCGTCGCGATGACCGATCGGCCCATTTCCGGCGGCTGCCAATGCGGCGCGGTGCGCTATTCCTGCGAGGCGCTGGGGCGCCCCACGATCTGCCATTGCCGCATGTGCCAGAAAGCGTTCGGCGCCTTCTATGCGCCGCTGGTGGCGGGCAGGGGGCTGCGCTGGACGCGCGGCGCGCCGGCATATTTCCACAGCTCCAACAAGGTGCGGCGCGGCTTCTGTTCGGCCTGCGGCACGCCGCTGACCTATGAATATGGCGGCGAGCCGGAAATCGCCATCGGCTCGCTCGACGACCCCGAACGGGCAGCACCGGTCCTTCAGGTCAATCCCGCCGACAAGCTGTCCTTCGTCGACGGGCTTCATGATCTTCCCGTTCGCGGTTTCGAGCCTTCCGGCGCGCAGGCGGAATTCATGGCCGGCATTGTCAGCCATCAGCATCCTGATCATGACACCGAGTTTTGGGAGGTGAACCAATGATTGATCATACCGGTTTTTCGGTCACGGACTTCGAGAAGGCAAAGGCATTCTACGACCGCGCGCTGGCGCCCATCGGGGCGTCGCTCCTCTACAGGGTACCGGAGGAGTTCACCGGCGGCGTGAAAGTGGGAGGATACGGCATTGATCGGCCCGTGTTCTGGATCCATGAGGGCCAAAAACATATGCCGCCCATACACATTGCCTTCACGGCAAAAAGCCGGGCGGAGGTGGATGCCTTCCATCGCGAGGCCATTGCCGCAGGTGGCGTGGACAACGGCGCTCCGGGATTGAGGCCGCATTATCACGAAAACTATTACGGGGCGTTTGTGCTCGACCCGAATGGCCACAATATCGAGGTCGTTTGCCATGCCGCGGAATAAGCCATGACCAGACAACGTCTTTATCTTTTCGACACCACCCTGCCTGACGGCCAGCAGACACCCCCGCCTTGCCCGCAGGCGCGTTGGCGCCGAGGACAGGCAAACGACAAAAGCCGGGTGCTACGGTGAACCAGCCATGACCAGACAACGCCTATATCTTTTCGACACCACCCTGCGTGACGGCCAGCAGACACCCGGCGTCGACTTCTCGGTCGCCGACAAGATCGCCATTGCCGGGATGCTGGATGATCTCGGCATCGACTATGTCGAGGGCGGCTATCCGGGCGCCAATCCCACCGATACGGAATTCTTTTCGAAGAAACGTACCAGCAGGGCCCGCTTCGTCGGCTTCGGCATGACCAAGCGCGCCGGCGTTTCGGCGTCGAACGATCCGGGCATTGCCGGGCTTCTCAACGCCGATACCGATGCGATCTGCTATGTCGCCAAGGCCTGGGACTATCACGTCAAGGTGGCGCTCGGTGCCACCAATGCGGAAAACCTCGAAAGCATTGCCGACAGCGTGCGCGCCGCCATCGAGGCCGGCCGCGAGGCGATGGTTGACTGCGAACATTTCTTCGACGGCTACAAGGCCAATCCGGATTATGCCCTGGCCTGTGCCAGGACGGCGCTCGAAGCCGGTGCCCGCTGGGTCGTGCTGTGCGATACCAATGGCGGCACCCAGCCGGCCGAGGTGCGCGACATCGTTGCCGCCGTCATCGCCGCCGGCGTACCGGGCGACAGGCTCGGCATCCATGCCCATGACGATACCGGTCAGGCGGTCGCCAATTCCCTCGCCGCCGTCGAGGCCGGCGCGCGCCAGATCCAGGGTACGCTCAACGGCATTGGCGAGCGCTGCGGCAACGCCAATCTGACAACGCTGATCCCGACCCTGATGCTGAAGCCGCATTTTGCCGACCGCTTCGAGACCGGTGTCGGCGCCGAGGAGCTTGCCGGGCTGACGCGGCTTTCCCACAAGTTCGACGAACTGATCAACAACGCGCCCTACCACCAGGCGCCTTATGTCGGCTCGTCCGCCTTCGCCACCAAGGCCGGCATCCATGCTTCCGCGATCCTCAAGGATCCCGAGACCTATGAACACGTGAAGCCGGAAACGGTCGGCAACCGCCGCCGCCTGATGGTGTCCGACCAGGGCGGCAAGTCGAATTTCATCGCCGAACTCGCCCGCAAGGGCATCCAGGTCGAAAAGGACAATCCGGCGCTCGACCGGCTGATCGCCATCGTCAAGGAGCGCGAGGCGAACGGCTACGCCTATGAGGCTGCGGAAGCCAGTTTCGAACTGCTGGCGCGCCGTCAGCTGGGCAGCGTACCGGAATTCTTTCGCGTCGAATCCTTCCGCACCCAGGTCGAGCGCCGCTTCAATGCCCGCGGCGACATCATTACCGTGTCGGAAGCGGTGGTGAAGGTCGAGATCGATGGCGAAATGTTCTTCTCCGTCTCCGAGGGGCATGGCCCGGTCAACGCGCTCGACAGGGCGCTGCGCAAGGATATCGGCAAGTATCAGAGCCAGATCGACGACCTCGAACTGGTCGACTACAAGGTGCGTATCCTCAATGGCGGCACCGAGGCGATCACCCGCGTGCTGATCGAATCGACCGATGCCGGCGGCGAGCGCTGGACCACGGTCGGCGTCTCCGAAAACATCATCGAGGCCTCCTTCCAGGCACTGACGGATTCGATCAACTACAAGCTGATGAAGGCGGGTGTCGCGTGAGGAGGGCTAAAGCCGGGCCGGCCGACACCTGCCGCCCCGCCGCTTGTCCTACGCGGCAAGGATCGTCTCGACGATCTTCGCCGGATCGCTGACGATCAATGGCTTCAGCTTCTGCGTGGTGTGGATGAAGCCGGCCTCCGCCATATGCGCCAGAAGATCGACCAGGGGATCCCAGAATCCCTCGATATTGGCAAGGACAACCGGATAGTTGTGGCGGCCAAGCTGCGCCCAGGTGAGGATTTCGACCACTTCCTCCAGCGTGCCGATGCCGCCCGGCAGCGCGACGAAGGCCTGCGACAGTTCGAACATCTTCGTCTTGCGCTCATGCATGTTTCCGGTGACGAAAACCTCGCCCAATTCCCCGCCGCCGGTCCCCGGATTGCCGCGCTCCTTGGAGATCAGGAATTGCGGGATCACCCCGGTAACCGAGCCGCCATGCGCCAGCACTGAGCGCGAGACCTCGCCCATGATGCCGGTTCCGCCGCCGCCATAGACGAGGCGGATGCCTCGCGCCGCCATCGTCTCGCCCAGGACGCGCGCTGCCTCGCGAAAGGCCGGATGGTTGCCCGGCTGCGAGCCGCAATAGACACAGATGGAGGAGATGGCCGTCATGATGCGATTTCCTTTTTTCACCCCCCAGCCGGTAGAGCATTGCAGGGTAGAATGGAACATGCCGGCCGGATAAGAGGTCGCTTTTGCCGCCGAAAAAAGCTAAAACGCGCGGCGACAAGCCCGGCGGGCAGTGCCGGGCAACGGGGGCCAGGCCATGAAATACCTCCTTTCCGGCAAGTTCGGTGCGTGGATCGCGCTTCTTGGTGGTGCCGCAGCGGCGGTGGGCGCCGGCATGGCGATCAAGAACCAGCAGGGTGAGCCGGTCATCGCGTCGCTGCTTTCCCCATCCGCCATGGAGCAGGGGCCATCCGGCGGCACTGCCGGCGATGCGCAGGAAAAGAGCGGCGACGCGGAACAGGTGGCAAGCCTGCCGAAGAGCGAGGACGATACCGCCGCTGGGGATGCGCCGGCCGGTACCGCCGCGCCGAGTTTCGATATCCTGCGCGTCGAGCGCGACGGTTCGGTGGTGGTGGCCGGCCGGGCGATGCCGGACGCGGCGGTGGAAATCCTTTCCGGGGACGCCGTGGTCGGCTCCGGCAAGGCCGGCAGCGACGGCGATTTCGCCATTGTCTTCGATACGCCGCTTACCGCCGGCAACCATGAACTGGTAATCCGCGCCAGGCTGAAGGACGCCGAACCGGTTCTCTCCGCCGAGACGGGCATCGTCTCGATCCCCGAGGCCTCCGATGGCGCGGGCGAGGTGCTCGCCCTGATTTCGAAACCGGGCGAAGCGACCCGCGTGCTGCAGGGAACAGAAGCAAAACTCGCCGTGGCGGTGGCACCGGCGGCTTCGGTCGAGCCCGCGAGCGAAGGCGCCGCCGCCGGCCAGCCGGTGGTGGAGCCGGCCGAAGAGGCGGTCGAAGAGGCGGTCGAAGAGGCGGCTGGGGAAGCTGCTGAAAGCGCCACCGCCGCCACTGCCGCCACCGAGGCGCCGGCAGCCGCCGCAGGCGTCACGTCCCCCATCGCGCAGCCCATGGCGCCGCCCATGGCGCCGATTGCGGTGCAGGCGGTCGATGTGGAGACGCAGCGCATGTTCGTCGCCGGTACGGGAGAGCCCGGCGCCCGGGTCCGGGTCTATGTCGACAACCTTTTCAAGGGAGCGGCGACGATTGCGCCCAATGGCGCCTATCTGGTCGAAATTCCCGAAAGCCTTGCCGCCGGCCGCCATGATTTCCGCGCCGACATGATTGCCGGCCAGGGCGGCGAGGTCGCTGCCCGCGCCGAGGTGGTTGTCGAGCATGCGCCGGAAACGGCAATGGCGGCCGCCGCCAAGCCCGAGGACGGCGGCGCGCCCGAGACGGCCAGGCCGGCAGAGGACACCGGTGCCGAACTGCCGAAGCCGGCCGAGGCACAGGCCGCCGCCTCCGGCGATACCACCGCGACCGCCCCGGCCGTGACGGAACAGACGGCCGCGGCAGGCGAGACCGCCGCAGACTCGCCCGAACCGCGGGCCGTTGCCGCCGAGCAGGCGCCATCCGCGCAGGACGCTGTGCCGGTCATCCGCACCGGCCGCTCGGTCATCATCCGCCGCGGCGACAATCTGTGGCGCATCTCGCGCCGCATGCTGGGCGAGGGCCGCAAATACACGGTGATCTTCGATGCCAATGCCGATCAGATCCGCAACCCTCACCTGATCTATCCGGGCCAGGTCTTCGACGTGCCGGATGAAGCACAGGCCGGCGGAGCCTCGACTTCCGGCTGAGCGCTCTTTTTGCCATTCCCGTTTGACTTTATCGGTAAAAAACGATTAAAGAGTGGAAGGCGGCTTTCGCCTTCCACTCATCAAACAGGCAGGCAGTCTTGGCCCGTCCGAAGAAATCCACCCCGACCGATCCCGGCAGCCTCGCCGCCGAGGCCTTCCGCGCGCTCGCTCATCCCTCGCGGCTCGAGATCATCCGCCATCTGGCCCGCCGCGATCATTGCTGCGCCGGTGATTTCTGCTGCTGCATGCCGATCGCCCAGTCGACGATCTCCCAGCACCTCGAGATCCTCAAGGCGGCGGGCATCGTCGAATGGCAGGCGGTGGGCACCAAATCGATCTTCACCCTCAACCGCGCCCGCCTGGCCGAGCTCGGCGACACGCTGACCGCGCTGACCCGGGCCGATGACGGCCTTCGTGATCCGGCGCCGTTTGAGGCAAATGAAAAGGCTTCCTCATGAACGCGCCGGCCAAGAATCCGGAAAAATCCGCCCGCAGGATAGCGGCGCCCGCCGGCAATGCCGGTCCCGCAAGCGGCGGAACCGTCAGCGCGGAGCGCCGCGACACCCTGACGACGATCCGCAATCTCTGGCCCTATATGTGGCCGTCCGACCGGCCCGACCTCAAATGGCGGGTGGTCTGGGCGATGGCGGTGCTGATCCTTGCCAAAATCATCACCGTGCTCGTGCCCTATTTCTACAAATGGGCGACCGATGCGCTCGACCAGAACGCTTGGCTGCCGGCTACCCTGCCGGCGTTGCTCATCGCGCCCGTCATGCTGGTCATCGCCTACAATCTCGGCCGGGTGATGTTTGTCGGCTTCAACAATCTGCGCGACGCCGCCTTTGCCAGCGTCGGCCAGCATGCGGTACGGCAATTGGCGGCCATCGTCTTCCGCCACATGCACGCGCTCAGCCTGCGCTATCATCTTGCCCGGCGTACCGGCGGCCTGTCCCGCGTCATCGAGCGCGGCACCAAGGGCATCGAATCGATCGTCCGCTTCATCATCCTCAATGGCGGGCCGACGATCATCGAATTCGCCTTCATGGCCGCCATCATCTGGTACCAGTTCGGCTTCGTCTACGTTGCGATCATCTCGGCCATGATCTGGCTCTATGTCTGGTTCTCCGTCCGTGCCAGCGACTGGCGCATCGCGATCCGCCGCGACATGAACGAGAACGATACCGACGCCAATTCCAAGGCGGTCGATTCCCTGCTCAATTTCGAGACGGTCAAGTATTTCGGCAATGAGGCGATGGAAGCGCGCCGCTTCGATGCTTCCATGGCGCGCTATGAGCGGGCGGCCACCAAGGTGTGGACCTCGCTTGCCTGGCTCAATTTCGGCCAGGCGGTGATCCTCGGCATCGGCATGGGCGCCTGCATGATCCTGTCGGCATTGGCCGTGCAGGCCGGCACCCAGACGCTGGGCGATTTCGTGCTGATCAATGCGCTGCTGCTGCAACTGTCGATCCCGCTCAATTTCATCGGCTTCATCTATCGCGAGATCCGCCAGGGCTTCAGCGATCTTGAAGCCATGTTCGCCCTGCTCGACGAGGAGCAGGAGGTAGCTGATGCCGAAGACGCGAAGCCGCTGGCCGTGAGCGATGGCGCCATCCGGTTCGACGCCGTCGACTTCCACTATGATCCCGAGCGGCCGATCCTGAAGAATGTCAGCTTCGAAGTGCCGGCCGGCAAGACGGTCGCCATTGTCGGGCCCTCCGGGGCCGGCAAGTCGACCATCTCCAGACTGCTGTTCCGCTTTTACGATGTCACCGGCGGCAGCATCGAGATCGACGGCCAGGACATTCGCGACGTGACCCAGAAATCGCTGCGCGCGGCGATCGGCATGGTGCCCCAGGACACGGTGCTGTTCAACGACACGATTGCCTACAACATTCGCTACGGCCGGACTGACGCCACGGCCCGGCAGGTGGCGGAAGCCGCCGACATGGCCCAGATCGGCGCGTTCATCCGCGCCCTGCCGGATGGCTTCGAAGCCCAGGTCGGCGAGCGCGGCCTGAAACTTTCGGGCGGCGAGAAGCAGCGCGTCGCGATTGCGCGCACCCTGCTCAAGGCGCCGCCCATCCTCATTCTCGACGAGGCGACCTCCGCGCTCGACACCCAGACCGAACGCGAGATCCAGTCGGCGCTCGACATCGTTTCGAAAAACCGTACCACCGTGGTGATCGCCCACCGCCTGTCGACGGTCATTTCGGCCGACGAGATCATCGTGCTCAAGGCCGGCGAAATCGCCGAGCGCGGCACCCACAAGGCATTGCTGCGCAGGAAGGGATTGTATGCCGAAATGTGGAACCGCCAGCGCGAGGCGACCGAAGCCGAGGAGCGCCTGCGCAAGGCGCGCGAGAATGATCGCGACGGTGTGCTCGATCGCGGCCGTCCCGCCCGGGAGAGGGCGCTCCAGGGCAAGCCGGAGCCCGACGGCGGCGTCAGCAGTTCAACCGCCCGGGACGGCTCGGAGCGCGGCTTTACTGTCAACTGAGCGGTGTATTCACCGCCCGGCGGCAATTTTTGTTTATATCTGTGCATAAATGGTGTTTTTTGGCTTCGGGGCGATGACAAGCCAACCGATTCGCGTCTGCTATCGACAATCGGTTGCTTTCTTGCAGGCGAGAGCTTCTCAAGCGGAGGATATCCATGGCAGACATCAAGACCGAATATTACCAGGACAAGCGCGGTGAGTGGCGCTGGCGCAAGACGCACAAGAATGGCGAGATCGTCGGCGCTTCGTCGGAAGGCTATATCAACAAGTCTGACTGCCAGAAAAATGCCAACCGCGATGGTTCCAAGGACCGCTGGGAATTCTACAAGGACAAGAAGGGCGAGCATCGCTGGCGTTCCTTCGCCACCAATGGCCGCCAGGTCGGTCGTGCCTCGGAAGGCTACAAGGCGAAGAAGGATTGCGAGCACAATGCCGCGACCAATGGCTGGCCCGGCAAATAGGCTGTATCGACTTCAGGTTTCGGGAGCGGCCCCTGGGTGGGCCGCTTTCCGCTCTAAAGGCATGTGACAGGGCTGAACAAACCTGATAGCAGATGCGCACTTTGTTTCACGCGCATCCCGGTTGCCCATGTCCGTCGCCCATTCGATCCGAAACGCTCTGGTCCCGATCCATCCCGAAGGCTACAAATTCATCGCGGCCTTTCTGGCGGGCGCCATCCTGCTTGGCCTCCTGTGGTCGCCGCTGTTCTGGATCGGCCTGCTGCTGACCGCCTGGTGCGCCTGGTTCTTCCGCGATCCGCCGCGCGTCACCCCCGTGCACGAGGATTTCGTCATCGCGCCCGCCGATGGCAGGATTTCGCATATCGGCAAGGTGGTTCCGCCCGCCGAACTGAACCTCGGCGACCAGCCGCTGCAGCGCGTTTCGGTGTTCATGAACGTCTTCAACTGCCACATCAACCGCGCTCCGGTCGCCGGCCGCATACGCAGCATCGTCTATCGCAAGGGCGCCTTTCTCAACGCCGAGCTCGACAAGGCATCGCTGGAAAACGAGCGGAATTCGCTGGTGATCGAAACCCGCCATGGCGACGTCGCCGTGGTGCAGATCGCAGGCCTCGTTGCCCGCCGTATCCTGTGCTTTGCAAAAACCGGCGAACAGTTGCAGACCGGCGAGCGCTTCGGCCTGATCCGTTTCGGCTCCAGGCTCGACGTCTATCTTCCGGCGGGCGCGACGCCCACCGTCGCCCTTGGCCAGACCTCGATCGGCGGCGAGACCGTGCTTGCGCGCTTCGATGAGGACACTGTCATGCCCCTGGTGAGAATACAATGATGGCGCGGACGTGATAATGGAGCCGCCCTTTCCCCCCTTCGAGCCGGATGAGGACAAGTCTGCCGAACGGCAGGACGCGGCCCCCGCCGATCCCTATCAGCAGCCGCGCCTGCGCGACATTCCGCTCAGAACCCTGTTTCCCAACATTCTGACCCTGCTGGCGATCTGCTCCGGGCTCACCGCGATCCGCTTTGCCATCGAGGGCCGGATCGAGCTCGCCGTCGGCGCCATCATCCTTGCCGGCTTCCTGGACGGTATCGACGGCCGCGTGGCGCGCTTCCTGAAATCGACCACCCGCTTCGGCGCGCAGATGGACAGCCTTGCCGACTTCGTCAATTTCGGCGTCGCGCCCGCCATGCTGCTCTATTTCACCCTGCTCACCGAATTGCGTCCGCTCGGCTGGGTCGCCGCCCTTCTCTATGCGATCTGCGCCTGTCTGCGGCTCGCCCGCTTCAACGTGCAGCTCGACAATCCCAACCGGCCCGACTTCCAGCAGGATTTCTTTGTCGGCGTACCCGCTCCCGCCGGCGCGATGATCGTCTTGCTGCCGGTCTATCTGATCCTGCTCGGCGTCGGGGAAACGCCGGTCATGCGCTGGTTCACCTGCGGCTATGTCATCGCCTGCGGCCTGCTGCTGGTATCGAGCCTGCCGACCTATTCCGGCAAGACGCTGGGCAAGCGGGTGCCGCGCTCCGTTGCCATGCCGGCGATCCTGCTGTCGGTGGTCTTCATCGCGCTGCTGCTGAGCTATCCCTGGATGGTGCTTTCGGCGGTGGCGATCGCCTATCTCGCCGCGCTGCCCTTCTTCCACAACTACTACTACAAGCTGGAGGCCCAGCACC
>JAGRLT010000043.1 GCA_020441665.1 Nitratireductor sp. | reverse complement strand
CGGTCGGCGGCGGCGCAGGTGCGCTGCACCGGCGGGCCCTCGCCGAACTCGGTGGTGTGGCCGCCAAAGGGCCGCTGGTAGATCTTGCCCTGCTCGGTGCGCGAGAACGGGACGCCGTAATGCTCGAGCTCGTAGACGGCGGCGGGTGCCTCGCGGGCGAGATATTCCATGGCATCGGTGTCGCCCAGCCAGTCGGAGCCCTTGACCGTGTCATACATGTGCCACTGCCAGTGGTCGGGGCCCATGTTCGACAGCGAGGCGGCGATGCCGCCCTGGGCGGCGACCGTGTGCGAGCGGGTCGGGAAGACCTTGGTGACGCAGGCCGTTCTCAGCCCCTGTTCGGCCATGCCGAGGGTCGCCCTCAGGCCGGAGCCCCCCGCGCCGACCACGACGACATCGTGATAGTGATCCACGAACTCGTAAGCCCTGCCGCTTGCCTTTTCAGTCATCTGCCGATCGAACCCTTTGAAAGAATGTTTCTGCTGGCGGTCAGCCGCCAAAGGCGAGCCTGAAAATCGCGTAGGCGATCAGCGCGCCGGAAAAAACGACGAAGAAGGTGTTGAGCATGATGAGCGCGATCTTGTTCAATTCGCCATGGACATAGTCCTCGATCACCACCTGCATGCCGAGATGCATGTGATAGAGCGTGGAAAGCGAAAAGAGGGCGATGAAGATCGCGGTCAGGGGCGAAGCAAGCGTGGCGCGCACTTCCTCATAGGGGGCGCCGACCAGCGACACGGTGAGACAGAGCCCGATCAGCACGAGCGGAATGTTGGCGACGGCGGTGATGCGCTGACGCCAGAAATGCTGGGTTCCGTCCCTGGCCGAACCCAGGCCGCGAACCTTGCCGAGGGGGGTGCGCATGGACATCCGTGTTCTCCTATCGGACCCAGTAGGCGACGATCCAGACCATGAGGGTCAGCAGGATCGAGGCGACAAACTGCAGCCGCGCCATTCGCGTGGTGAAGTGTTTTTCAAGCGCCCGGCCGGTATCCTGTACCAGATGCTTCACGCCGCCGAGCAGGTGATGGATCAGCGCCCAGGTGAAGCCGAGCAGGACAAGGCGTCCCAGCATCGAAGCGAACAGGCCGTTGACCCAGTCGAAATAGGCGGCGCCCGTTGCGGCCGCGAACAGCCACCACGCGAAGAGAAACATGCCGAAATAGAGCGCCATGCCCGTGGCGCGGTGCACGATCGAGGCGACCATGGTGGGGATCAGCCTGTAGACCTGCAGATGCGGCGAGAGCGGCCGGCTTGAAGGGGTCTTGGTATCGTTCATGATCTTGTCGCCCGGATCGCTATCGCGAGAACATGCAAGTGCCCGATGGGGTCATGGATGCGCAAGTTTTAGAGTGCCTCTCGGTCAAGGTCAAAGCAACCTTTGGAGAATCCGCATTTTTTCCTGGAGGTGTCGAAGGTTCTAATCCTCAAACCGCAGGATGTAGCTCTGCCAGTCGGCGGGTGCGCCGACCTTTTCGAACACTTTTCGGCCGTGGTCGGGCTGGCGCGGCGCATTGAGAATCAGCTTCGACCAGCCGCGGCTGTCGGCCTGGTCGGCGAGCACATCGACCAGTGCCCTGGCGATGCCCTTGCCGCGATGGTCGTGATGGACGTAGAGATGGTCGCACTGGCCGGCACGCTTTCCCGAGACCGGCTCGGGCAGGTCGTAGAACAGGATGAAGCCGACCAGTTCGCCGTCAAGCGTGGCACCGAGAAATTCGGCCACCCGGTCCTGCAGCAATTGTTCGGCGAAGTACTGGTCAGGACGGCGCGGCGCGCCGCGCTTCAGCGCCTGGGCGTATTGGGCGATCAGCGGGGCGAGATGCAGCGAGTCCTTCAGGCGCAGGGGAGCGATCTCGATTTTGTGGGTCTCGGATGGGTTGTCGCTGGTCATGAAGGGCGGGTTCCGGTTATAGCCAAGAGGTCCGTACGGGCCGGGCAAGCGGTAACCGCCGCTTCCCCGCCAGTCAATCGGACAATCCGTCGATCACGCGTTTTCCCGCAGGCAGGCCTTGCTTTCCATCCTTCTCACCATTCTTCCGGTCTTCATCGTGCTTGGAGCAGGCTATATGGCGGTGAAGACCGGCTATCTCGATGCCGGTGTGGATGAGTATCTGAGCGCCTTCACGGTTCGCATGGCCGTGCCGGCGCTGCTGTTTCGGGCGATGGTCGGCCTCGATTTCGGCCAGGCCTTTCACATCGGCACGCTGGCCGGCTTCTACCTCGGCGCCTTCGCCAGTTTCGCCGCGGGCGTGATGCTGGCGCGGCTGCTGTTCGGCCGGCGCCCGGGGGAAGCGGTCGCCGTCGGCTTCTGCGCCCTGTTTTCCAACACCGTTCTGCTCGGCATACCGATCATGCAGCGGGCTTATGGCGAGGCGGCGCTTGCGCCGGTTTTCGGCATCGTCGCGCTGCATGCCGGCACGATGTATGCGGTCGGGATGTTCGCCATGGAACTGGCGCGCGCCGATGGCCGGACCTTCGGCGAGACGGCGCGGGTAGCATCGAGATCGATCCTGTCCAATCCGCTGATGATCGGCGTGGTGCTGGGCCTGCTGGTCAACGCTTCCGGCATCGCCCTGCCGCAGGTGATCCGCACCCCGGTCGACATGCTGGCCGCGGCGGCCATTCCCGCGGCACTTGTCGGCCTTGGCGCGTCGCTGACGCGCTACCAGCTCAAGAGCGAACTCGCCGAATCGATGATGGTCGCCGGCCTGTCGCTGCTATTGCATCCGCTGGTCGCCTTTCTCATCACCCATGTCTGGCTGGAACTGCCGGCGGAATGGGTCCGCGCCGCGGTGGTGCTCGCCGCCATGCCGCCCGGCATGAACGTCTATCTGTTCGCGGTGATGTATCAGCGCGCCGTCCGGCTCGCCGCCTCGTCGATCATCGTCTCGACCGCGTGTTCGGTCGTCACGATCGCCGGCTGGCTGTGGCTGCTGGATCGGGTTCTGTCATAGCAAAACCCGGGAGCCTTGCGGCTCCCGGGTTGCCTTGTGTGACCGGAGGAAAAGGCGGGGTGGTTCAGGTCCCGCCCGTCACAGTTCAATCAAAGCGCCTTGGTCAGGTCGTTGAGCTTCTTGATGGAAGCGGCCTGGAAGCGGGCGTTCTTCTCGACATTGGTATGGGTGATCGACGTGTCGGTGGTGACGTCGATGTTTTCGATCGTGCCGGTGAAGCCGGCCGAAGCGTGGATGCGGTTGTCCTCATTGGTCTTCGGCAGGTAGTAGTTGACGACGCGGTCGATATTGGCGCCGACGTGACCGGTCTCGACCGGATCGAAGGCAACGACCAGGGAGACTTCCACGCCGCGGGAACCCAGATAGTTGGCGAATTTCGACGATTCATTGCCGCCAAGCGAATGGCCCATGATGATGATGGGATAGGATACCGCATCGCGGCGGGCGCGGGCCACGATGTCGTCGGCGATCGGCTGCCAGAACTTGTAGGAGAAGTTGGAGGCATCGTAGCCGCGGGCGCGCATGTCGTCGGCCATGCGGTCGATGCCGCGGGAAAAGATGTTGGCAAGGCCGCGCATCAGGTAGATTTCGCCGGTGCGGGTGACATGGGCCTTCGAGCGGTGAATGACGTGCTGCGGGCGGATCTGGTCGACGTTTTCGACTTCCTGCGTGGCAAGAACGGCGCCATGGGTGGAACTGACGGTAAGTTCGTCGCCGAGCGAGGCGTTGGAGGATGAAGAGCCCGTGGTGGAGCAGCCGGTCACAACCGTCGTGCCGATCAGCGCTGC
This sequence comes from Nitratireductor sp., assembly GCA_020441665.1. Lineage (GTDB taxonomy): Bacteria > Pseudomonadota > Alphaproteobacteria > Rhizobiales > Rhizobiaceae > Salaquimonas. The sequence goes on along the minus strand of JAGRLT010000043.1, from coordinate 7,749 downwards.
AACGATGGCGAAGCGGCGGGCGGTCCCGGTGATGGTGTCAAGCGCGGTAAGCATTGGTATTCTCCCTCTCTATGAATACCAATCTCGCCAAAATGGCGCCGGGCCGATGTGCAATCGGTCACAAGGCTTTTAAAAACCTTTCCTTTCAGTCAGTTAGCAATTTTCCGGGATGCTGGAGACGGCAAGATTCAGCGCCCGGACATGACAAAACCCGCCTGGAAGGGGTTCCAGACGGGTTCTTATGGGTATTTTGAGCGTGTTCGGCTCAGGCGGCCTGGCTTTTCGGTTTCAGAAGGCCGCGATTGACCAGCAATTCGGCGATCTGCACCGTGTTGAGGGCGGCGCCCTTGCGCAGATTGTCGGAAACGACCCAGATGTTGAGGCCGTTCTCGACGGTCGGATCCTCGCGGATGCGCGAAATATAGGTGGCGTCTTCCCCGGCGCTTTCATGCGGGGTGACGTAGCCGCCGTTCTCGCGCTTGTCGACGACGAGACAGCCCGGCGCCTCGCGCAGGATGGCGCGCGCCTCGTCGGCCGAAATCTCGTTCTCGAACTCGATGTTGACGGCTTCCGAATGGCCGATGAAGACCGGCACCCGCACCGCGGTGCAGGTCACCTTGATGTTCTTGTCGAGCATCTTCTTGGTTTCGGCGACGACCTTCCATTCCTCCTTGGTCGAGCCGTCATCCATGAAGACGTCGATGTGGGGGATGACGTTGAAGGCAATCCGCTTGGGGAATTTCTTCGGCTCGATGGGATCGTTGACGAAGACGGCGCGGGTCTGGTTGAACAATTCGTCCATCGCATCCTTGCCGCCGCCGGAAACCGACTGATAGGTCGCGACGACGACGCGCTTGATCTTGGCGCGATCGTGCAGCGGCTTGAGCGCCACGACGAGCTGGGCGGTGGAACAGTTCGGATTGGCGATGATGTTCTTTTTCGAAAACCCCTCGATCGCATCGGCATTGACCTCGGGCACGATCAGCGGCACGTCGGGGTCGTAGCGCCAGGCCGAGGAATTGTCGATGACGACGCAGCCCGATGCCGCGATCTTCGGCGAGACCTGTTTCGAGACATCGCCGCCGGCCGACATCAGTGCGATATCGGTGTTCGAAAAATCGTAGTCGTCGAGCGCTTTGACCTTCAGCGTCTTGTCGCCATAGGAAACTTCGGTGCCGACGCTGCGGCGCGAAGCGAGCGGCACGATGGTGTCCGCCGGAAAGCCGCGTTCGGCGAGAATATCAAGCATTTCGCGGCCGACATTGCCGGTCGCGCCTATGATGGCGATTGTGTAGCCCATTGTGGATCCCATGGCTTGGCCTCTTCTCCCCATCTGCGTGCAAGCATCACTCTTCCCGCCCCCGGGGAGAGTGTGGGGCGGGCTCGCTAGATACCGGTCTTGGTCTTGCCAAGCGTGAAGGGTGTCGTGATGCTCATGGTGGCGGTCTTTTGATACAGGGCCGCGCAAATGTCAATCACCTGCACGGGCACTTGCACGGGTACCTGTATGGGCACTTGCGTGGCGGCCTGCAACCGTCCGACCCGAAGGGGTTCAAGACAGGCCGGTGCAGGATCAGGAGCTACATGGACAGGTGAAGCGCGCTGATCTGAGAACTGATGGCGCTGAATATCTCGTTGAGCTGCCGGCCGCTTGCCGCGTGGAAATAGTTGCTCGGCGCCGTGGCGCAATCGCGCATCAGCGTCTTGGTTTCTTCCGTCAGCGTGCCGAAGGTGATGGTGTAGATCGTGATGTCGTCCTTCTTGATGGTGGCGCAGCCGGCGGCGGTCCATTCATTGGCCTGGGCACGGTTCTCGCCCAGATGGGTCGGCAGGTCCGGCAGCTGCGCGGAGCGCGTATTGTCGCCGTCGGTCATCAGCACCAGGTACTTCTTGATGTTGTCACGCTTGGCAATGGCCTTGCTGACCCCCTCGGAGAAGGGCTCGATGTCGGACAGGACGCGCTGGCCCCAGATCAGGCCGGCAGGAATATAGGTGGCGCCCTCCGCCGACATGGTGGCGATCTTCGCCAGCACGGTCCGCTTGTCGTTGCTCAGGGGCAGGATCTCGGAGCTGCAGGTGATGTTCGACACGCCGGGAACCCGGTTGCCGTAGCCGCGGTCTTCCAGGTTGAGCGGCTCGTGGCGGGAGCCGACACAGCCCCGCCAGTTGCTGCCATCCGTGCCGAGGTCCAGCCATTTCGCGTTGCGGTTGGCGAGCCCCACATTGACGTGGTTGGAGAACGGAACGATGCCGATCTTGGTCCTGGTGCCAGTTGACTTGGTTATCAGGCCGTTGACGAAACTGCTTGCCGCGCTCTTCAGTGCTTGCAGCTTGCCGTCGACCCCCATCGACCCGGTATTGTCCAGTACCAGCGCGACCTCGGCGCCACCAAAGGCGGCGCTGATCTGCGATACCGCGTCGTAGGACATGCTTTCATGGCCGGCCAGCATCATGAAGCTGGTGGCGATGTTGCCACTGGCGGTGGCGGTCAGCGTATGGGTCTTCTTGTCGATCTTTGCCGACACCTTGGCGATGCGCTTGTAGCTTTCGGCATCGAGATTGGCGCGCAGATACTCGTCGAGGGCACGGTTCACGGCCGCCTTTCCCATCGATTCGAATTCCTGCCCAACGGCCAGAATGGCAGCATCAAGGGCATTTTGCAGGCTGCTCTTTTCCCGCGACACCTTGGAATAGTCCACTGCGACGCCGGCGCCCAGCATGACCGGAATCAGGGCAAGTGCAAATATCACTGCAAAATTGCCGCGCAGGTCCGCGCCTAGACGTTTCAGCATGAGGTGGGTCTCACAATCTTTTTAAGGTCGTGAATTATTACCATCAAGACCGTAGCCGGTGGTTAACAGGCCAGAAGCTTTCCGGCCATTCGCAAGTGTGGCTAATCAACGGTAAATCCTTGCGCTGAAACCGCACGGGACGGTCCCGTGCGAGGCCAAACGAAAACGCCTTCCTGCGGGTGCCGCAGAAAGGCGTTTTATCCGGTTTTTCATGGTGATGACGCGCTCCAAGCGCGGTCAGGCCCCGGCATAGGCGGCCAGAATGGCGTCGCCCATCTCGGTGGTCGAGACCTTGCGGCAGCCCTCGGCCATGATGTCGGCGGTGCGGACGCCGTCCTCCAGCACGCTGGCGATCGCCTGTTCGATCGCATTGGCTTCATCGATCATGTTGAAGGAATAGCGCAGGCACATGGCAAAGGAGGCGATCATCGCAATCGGGTTCGCCACACCGGTTCCGGCGATGTCGGGTGCCGAACCGTGCACCGGCTCATACAATGCCTTGCGCTTGCCGGTCTTCGCATCGGGTGCGCCAAGGGAGGCCGATGGCAGCATGCCGAGCGAGCCGGTCAGCATGGCGGCGACGTCCGACAGCATGTCGCCGAACAGGTTGTCGCAAACGATGACGTCGAACTGCTTCGGCCAGCGCACCAGCTGCATGCCGCCGGCATCGGCCAGCATGTGGGTGAGTTCCACATCGGCATAGTGGGCCTTGTGGGTGGCGGTGACGACCTCGTTCCAAAGGACGCCCGATTTCATTACATTGCGCTTTTCCATCGAACAGACCTTGTTCCGACGGGTGCGGGCAAGCTCGAAGGCGACGCCTGATATGCGCTCTATCTCGTAGGTGTCGTAGACCTGGGTGTCGATGGCGCGCTTCTGGCCGTTGCCGAGGTCGGTGATGGTCTTGGGTTCACCGAAATAGACGCCGCCGGTCAGTTCGCGGATAATGAGAATGTCGAGGCCCTCGACGACATCCTGCTTCAGCGAGGAGGAAGCGGCGAGCGCCGGATAGCAGATCGCCGGCCGCAGATTGGCGAACAGTTCCATATCCTTGCGCAGACGCAGCAGGCCGGCCTCGGGCCGTACCTCATAGGGCACGCTGTCCCATTTCGGACCGCCCACCGCGCCGAACAGCACGGCGTCGGCGGCCAGCGCCTTTGCCATGTCCTCCTCGGAGATCGACTGGCCGTGGGCGTCATAGGCGGAGCCGCCGACAAGGCCTTCATCGGTCTCGAAGCCGGCGCCCTTTTCAGCGTTCATGAAGGCGATGAATTTGCGTACCTCGGCCATGGCTTCGGGGCCGATCCCGTCGCCGGGAAGCAGGAAGAGTTTTTTTGTCATGTCGGATCCGTATCAGTATCGCTGGAAAAGGGAGGCGGGCGGAAGGTCCAGCCTAGACCCAGGGGTGGGCGGCTTTCATTTTCGCCTCATAGGCATCAATGGCCGGCGCCTTTTCCAGCGTCTCGCCAATGTCGTCTATGCCGTTCAGCAGGCGGTGTTTGCGGTCGGGGTCGATGTCGAAGGCAATGGTGCCGCCATCGGGGCCGGAAATGGTCTGGGCTTCGAGATCGACGGTGAGCGTTGCATTCGAGCCACGCTCGGCATCGTCCATCAGCTTTTCCAGTTCCTCGGCCGAGACCTTGACCGGCAGGATGCCGTTCTTGAAACAGTTGTTGTAGAAAATGTCGGCAAAGCTCGTGGAGATCACGCATTTGATGCCGAAGTCGAGCAGTGCCCAGGGCGCGTGCTCGCGCGACGAGCCGCAGCCGAAATTGTCGCCGGCAACGAGAATTTCAGCCTTGCGGTAAGCCGGCTGGTTGAGCACGAATTCGGCGTTCTCGCTGCCATCTTCCTCAAACCGCATCTCGGCGAACAGGCCCTTGCCGAGGCCGGTACGCTTGATGGTCTTGAGATAGTCCTTGGGGATGATCATGTCCGTGTCGATGTTGATGATCGGCAGCGGTGCGGCGACGCTGGTAAGGCGGGTGAATTTCTGCATCGGCATAGCCCGGTTTTGGCCAATCTGGCGCTGATCCATAGATGATTGCCGGCGGTTTAGCGCAGCTTGGCGCCCGCGTCGAGATGCGATTGTCTGTTCGGGTGGCAAAAGCGCGGCAGATCATTCCCGCCGCCCGGCGGGCCGTCAGTAATAGAGCGATACGGCGTGTCTCGCCTCGGCGAAGAACAGCCAGCGCTCGGCGAACAGGCCCGCCATCAGGGAGGCGAAGGCCAGCAGGAAGAGGAAGGCCGGCTGTCCGGTCGCCATGGCGAGAAAACACAGCGCCAGCGGCACGGCGCAGCCCGTCACCAGCGCGATCCGCCGAAGTCTGGCGGCGTGCTTGCGGCCGATCTTGTGGACCATTTCGCGGGTCAGATAATTCTCGCCCGAATGGGGTCGTTCGAGCAGCCGTACCGCACCGAGTCCGCCGAGGCCGGTCGCGGTTCCGATGCTGGAGCCGGTGTGCGAAAAGCCGATCGTGCCGGCGCGGTTCCACCACAGAAGCTTTGCCGTCCAGGCGACGATCAGCGCTGCCGAGGCAAGGATTGCCACCGGCATGCCGATCAGCGTTGTTGCCGTGCCGAGGCCCGCGGCCAGCAGGGCGCCGGCGGCCAGGGCAAAGGCCAGATAGCAGGCGGGCGTCAGCGCCGAATGCCAGTCGGGCACGGTTTTCAGCTGGGCGTAGATCATTGCCGTGGTGAAGACGGTGATCGCGGCGAACAGGCTGATGAGCAGGCCGAGCCAGGCAACGCGTTCGCCGGTCATCATCCAGACAAGCGCGTAGATGCCGAGCAGCGTCAGGGTGAGAATGGCACTGACGCCTTCGCGCGACAGCCAGGAGGAGCGCCATTGCGACAGGGCGCGCCAGGCGCGTTCGGGATGGCCGAGGTGAAAGGTCGAGGAAATCAGGCCGGCGGCGGTGAGGCCGCCCGCCAGCAGCGAAACCAGAAAGGCCGCCAGTGGACTCGCGGGCATCGGCCAGCCGAGGCCGAGGCAAAAGATCAGGCCAAGGCCGGCGCCTGAAGTCACGGTAAAGAAGATGACGGAAACGGCGGGATGCATGGCGACTATCCGAGTTTTTCCAGCGCCCGGTCGATCCAGCCAAGCAGGCCTTCCTGGGTCCTGGGTGCTAGAGCGGGCGCCAGTTCGCGCTCGCTTGCGGGTCTGGTCTTCGGCCGGGGCGGCAGATATTTGTTGACCGGCCGGGTCGCCATTTCGGGCATCAGGTCCATGCCGCCGCGCTCGGCCGTCATTTTCGACACGTTCGAGCTGGGATCGGCGAAATCGCCGAAATGGCGGGCATTGGCCGGGCAGGTCCTGACGCAGGCCGGTATGCGGTCGATCTCCGGCAGGTTGTCATTGTAGATGCGGTCGACGCAGAGCGTGCATTTCTTCATCACGTTCTCGACCGGGTCCATCTCGCGGGCGCCATAGGGACAGGCCCAGGCGCAGAGCCCGCAGCCGATGCATTTCTTCTCATCGACCAGGACGATGCCGTCCTCGCCGCGCTTGTAGCTGGCGCCGGTGGGGCAGACGGTGACGCAGGGCGCGTCCTCGCAATGCAGGCAGGATTTCGGGAAATGGACGATCTGCGCCTGCCCCCCGTTGGGCGCGTCCTCCGGCGTCACCTCGAACGTGTGGATGCGGTTGAGCCAGGCGCCCGACGGGTTGTCGCCATAGGCGTCGACATCGCCGAGCGGCGCGCCATAGCCGCCGGTATTCCATTCCTTGCAGTTGACGACGCAGGCATGGCAGCCGACGCAGATGTCGAGATCGATGACGAGGCCGAGCTTCTTTTCGCTCGAAGGGGGAAGCGTGGTCATTTCGTCCACTCCCCGCCATAGGCGACGGTGTTGTCGGCCCGGCCTACCGGGTTCTGCTGGCCGGCGAAGCGCGGCAGGCTGACGGCATCCCCGGCCTCGGCCTTCTCGATGCGCACGCGCAGGTCGAACCAGGCTGCCTGGCCGGTGATCGGATCGGAGTTCGACCAGCGATAGCCGTCGCCGCGGGCGGGCAGCAATTCGCCGATGATGTGGTTGAGGAGGAAGCCGCGTTGCGCTTCGGGTGCGCGGGCGGAAAGCGTCCAGGCGCCCTTGCGCTTGCCGATGGCGTTCCAGGTCCACAGCGTGTGCGGATTGACCGCCCGCATCGGCGCGACGGGTACCTTGATGCGGCTATGGGCGGAGACGATCCAGGCCCAGTCGCCTTCCTTCAGACCCGCCGCGTCGCAGACTTCCTGCGGCACATACATCGGGTTCGAGCCGTGGATCTGTCTCAGCCAGGCATTCTGCGATCCCCAGGAATGGTACATGGCGGCGGGGCGCTGGGTCAGCGCATGGAGCGGATACTCCGCCGTGTCGATCGATGCGCCCTCGAACGGCGGATACCAGACCGGCAGGGGATCGAAGGAGGTGCGGATCCGCTCGCGATGGCTTTCGGGCGGCACAGGCTCCGCCCTGCCTTCGGCACAGAGCTGAAACTTGCGCAGGGGTTCGAGATAAAGCTGGAAGACGTTCTCGACCGGCCCGTCCTGCAGGCCCAGCCTAACGGCGAAATCCTGCCAGGCCTGGTTGGCGTGCTTGAAGTAGTGGGCCTCCCTCGGCACATGGGTTTCGAAAAAGCCGCCATTCTCGATGTAGCGGCGGATCTGGTCGGGATTGGGGTCGCCGCGCCCGGTCCTGTCGCCGTCCTTGCCGCGCCAGCCGGCGAGCGGGCCGATGCCCGGCTTGCGCTGATGGTTGACGATGTAGTCGGCATAGTCGGCGAATTTCGGCGAACCGTCCTCCTCCGTCATGCCGGGCAGGCCAAGCCGGCCGCCGAGATCGAGCAGGACGCTCTGGAAGCCGCGCACGTCGCGGTCGGGTTCGAAGACCGGCCAGCGGATGGCGTCGCACACCGCTTCGGGCTCGGAGATCGGGCGGTCGAGAAGGGAGATCGCATCGTGGCGCTCGAGATAGG
>JAGRLT010000042.1 GCA_020441665.1 Nitratireductor sp. | reverse complement strand
TGAGCTCGAAGGCGCCGTATTTGCCCATGCCGAGGACGATGAGCCCGCTGCCGGCGGAAGGGTTGTCGGGGTCGGGAAGCTGAATACGGCCCGCCTGATGCTGGGCCCTCAGCAGATGATCGACGGTGGCCGAAAGCGCCGCATCGGCAAACTGGCTCAGATGGCGCGTTATGTCGCACGCCTCCATCCAGCCGCCCAAATCGGCAAGACCGAGGCACAGCGCCATGCGCCTTTTCGCCCGGCGCAGGCCGGTCATGAGATCGGCATCGGATTGGGCCGTGCGCCATAGCGCCGCCGTCTCCCCGGTAATGGCCTGCGCGCCCACGCCGAACGGCCGGGAAAGCGCCTCGACCAGATTTTCCGGCGCGATCAGCGCGCAGTCGCGCAGGAAGGGCGAAAGCGTGAAGGCGCCCGCGAGAAAGGACAGGGCCTTGCCATCCGCCTGAAGCGCTCCCGTCAAATCGCCAGACAGGTTGCCACTTTTTTGGGGGGGCGCCGCCAATTCCCGCAGCCGTTCGGTGATGAGGGCCTGTGTTTCGCCATTTCCCGCAGCGGCGATCGCCGCCGCTATATCGGTCTGCCCGTCAAAAAGAGGATTGTCGATCTTTGTCATTCAGCCGCTTTACGCCCATCGTGGAAATTACCCGTCGGTGGCGGCAAGATCGTTTATGCGGGCGGCACAGGCAAGACCAATTTTGCCTCGAGACCGGGCGCGGCATCGCCAAACTCCAACCGCCCACCATGGATTTTCGCAATGGCATCGACGAGAGCAAGCCCCAGTCCGTTGCCGGGCTTGGTGCGGCTTTCATCCAGCCGGGCGAAACGCTCCCTGACCCTGTCGTGCTTGTCGGCGGGAATGCCGGGGCCGTTGTCGCTGACGGTGATCGTCGTCCACTCCTTGCCGGAGACGGCTTTCAGCGCGATGCGGCCACCGCCCTTTTCCGGCCTGCCATATTTCAACGCATTGTCGATCAGATTGGTCATCGCCTGGGAAAGCAGTTCGCGGCTGGCCCTGACGCGCAGCTTGTCGGGAACAGCCACCTCGAAACCTACCCCCTCCTCCTCGGCGACCGGCTCGTACAATTCGGCAACGTCGTTGAGAAGCTCGCTGAGATCGGTTTCCTCCAGTTCGGCCACATGGGAGCCCGCCTCCACCCGCGAAATCATCAACAGGGCATTGAAGGTCTTGATGAGCTGATCGGCCTCCTGAATGATTTCCGACAGCAACTCCTGCCTGCCCGCCTCGCTGTCGGCGGCAAGCGCCTGATCGGCCCGGTTGCGCAGGCGGGTGAGCGGAGTCTTGAGGTCGTGGGCGATCGAATCGGAGACGTTGCGCAAGCCCTGGTCGAGCAGGGAGATGCGGTCGAGCATCAGGTTCATGCGGCTTGAAAGCCGGTCGAACTCGTCGTTGGAGCCGACCACCGGAAGGCGCTCGCCGCGGTCGCCGGCCAGAATGCGCTCGGTGGAGCGCGATACCATGTCGATGCGCTTGAGCGCGCGGCGGCCGACGAAGAACCAGATCAGGACCGCCGCCAGCAGCATCATGCCCATGGAAAGGGTCAGCGCCCGGCGCACCACATTGCGCAGGCGCTCGGGCTCGCCGATGTCCTGACCGATAAGGATGCGCATGCCGTTGGGAAGTTCCGTGACGCGCGCCACCGCCCGGTTGGAGCGGCCATCGTCATCGTCGCCATCGACGAGGCTTTCATATTCGAAGGGACGATCGTGCCAGCCGGTCTCGGCCAGGATGCCGCGGTCCACCGACAGCACATTACCGGCAAGAATGCGCCCGTCCGGGCCGATGACGACATAGAGATTGGCATCGGGCGCGTGGGAGCGGCGCTCCATTTCACGGATCACGCCGTTGAGACCGCGATTGCTGTAGGTTCGTTCCAGCGAGAGGGTTTCGTCGTTGATCGACTGGTGGAACTGGTCGCGCAGATA
>JAGRLT010000041.1 GCA_020441665.1 Nitratireductor sp. | reverse complement strand
TACCGCCGTGATGTCGCACCGTTCGGGCGAGACGGAAGAGGCGACGATCGCCGACCTCGCCGTCGCCACCAATTGCGGCCAGATCAAAACCGGCTCGCTGGCGCGTTCCGACCGGCTGGCGAAGTATAACCAGCTGATCCGCATCGAGCAGGAACTGGGCAACCAGGCGCGCTATGCGGGACGCTCCATCCTCAAGGGGTAGGAACCTTGGCGGCGCGTGAGGCCGAGATCCGGGAAATCTTCCGTCTGCAGGGCGACTATTGCGCCCAGCTCGACTCACCCTTTACCAGCCGCGTCTGCCGGCTGCTTTCCGGGCGGTTGGACCCCTCCGGCGCGGTGGGGTCGGCGGTGTTCGGCTGGCCGGGGGATGCTGCCACCGCCGCCGACAACGTGCCGCTCAGGCTTTGCGGCGCGCTCAACCATCTCGCCCTTACCGGCGGGGACGGGGAGCTTGCGGCGCTCTATCCGCCGAGGAGCGATCCGGCGGGGCTCGACGACGACACGCTGTGGCGGGCGGTGGACGGCGCGATGGCGCGGCACGGTCCGGCCGTGATCGCGTTTCTTGCCCATGCGCCGCAGACCAATGAGGTGCGCCGCTCGGTGGCGCTGATACCGGCCTATCATGCCATCGCGGCCCGTTTCGGCCTGCCGCTTTCGATCCGTGAACTGGGCGCCAGCGCCGGGCTCAACCTCAATGCCTGGCAATACGGGCTGGAGGCGGGCGGCGTGCATCTCGGTCCGCACGATGCGATGCTGACGCTGAAGCCGGAATGGCGCGGCGAAGAGCCCTTGCCCGCCAGCGTGACGGTTGCTTCCGCCACGGGCTGCGATCTGTCGCCGATCGACCTGTCACGGGAAGGCGAGGCGCAGCGCCTGCTGTGCTACATCTGGCCCGATCAGTTGCAGCGCGTGGCGCTGATCCGCGCGGCGATCGAGATCGCGCGACAGACCGGCACCGTGCCGGAGCGCGCCGATGCCATCGACTGGCTCGAGCGGCAATTGGCGGCCCATCGGCCGGGCGAAGCGCTGGTCATCCAGCATACGGTCGCCTGGCAGTATTTCCCCGCCGAGGCGAAGGCGCGGGGCGAGAAGCTGCTCGCCGACCATGGCGCAAGAGCCAGCCGGGCGGCGCCGATTGCCCGCCTTTCGATGGAAAACGATGGCGGCGAGCCGGGCGCCTGCCTGCACCTGACGCTTTGGCCGGGGGACGTCGGATCGGACGGCGAACGCCATGACCTCGGCCGCGTCGATTTCCACGGCCGCTGGATCGACTGGCGCAATCCCCGGTTTTCTGCGACCTAGAGCGGATCATTTTCTGACTGAATCAAAACGATTCCCTTTTGGTCTGTTTTCTGATTCAAGCTTTGTGCTGGGATTGGAGGCCAGCACGAATGACCCTGCCGTATTCCAATGACCTTCGTGAACGTGCAGTTTCAGCAGTGGTTGCCGGTGAGACGACGCGCGTGGTGACCGAACGCTTTGGTGTAGCAGTTTCGTCGGTGATCAAGTGGCATCAGCGCTACCGGGAGACCGGCAGTGTCGCGCCTGACAGGATGGGCGGACGCCGCAAGATCATCCTCGAATCCCATCGTGATTTCATCCTTGAAGCCATGGCCAGGACACCGCACCTGACAATTCGCGGCTTGCAGGCGCTGCTGGCGGAGCGTGGCGTACATGTATCGCACCACGCGGTGTGGAAATTTCTGCACCGCGAAGGACTGAGCTTCAAAAAAAACGCTGTTCGGCCTTGAGCAGGCGCGCGCCGATGTTGCACGGCGAAGGCGCCGCTGGAAAAGCTTCATGGGCATGCTCGATCCGCAACGTCTGGTGTTCATCGACGAGACCTGGATCAAGACCAACATGGCTCCACTGCGCGGCTGGAGCCCGAAAGGCAAGCGGCTCAAGGGCTACGCGCCGCATGGTCATTGGAACACGATGACTTTCATTGCAGCGCTGCGTTGTGATGGCCTGACGGCTCCATGTGTCTTCGACGGTCCGATCAACGGAGTGTCGTTCCGTGCCTATGTCGAACAAGTCCTCGTGGCGACGCTCAAGCCCGGCGATATCGTCATCATGGACAATCTGGGAAGCCACAAGGCCAAGGTAATTCGCGACACAATCAGGTCAGCCGGTGCACGCCTGTGGTTCCTGCCACCCTACAGCCTAAACCTGAAAGGCTCTGACCGCCGTCATGTGACTGTGGCCAAAGAACGAGGCGTAGTGGCACAACTCCCTGACGGGCTCGTGCGTCCCGCGCCGGAAGATGAAAAGGTTTTTCCAGTATCCGCTGACGGCATAGAAGGGAGAATCCGGGATCAGGCTGAGGCCGCAGGGATAGTCGAGGCCGAGCGCGGCCGTGTCGATGCGTTGCCTGACCTTGCCGGTGGCATCGTCGATGACCATCAGGCTGTGGGTCGACGGGAAGGTCGCCAGCACCTCGCCATGATCTGGATCGTGCCGGATGGAAAGGCCGTGGCGCATGAATGCGCGCAGTTCCTCGCCGCCCAGTTCGGCAAAGCGCGTGCTGCCTTCCAGCAGGGCGATCGCGGGCGCAGGGAGGAAGCTTTCGCCGTCCTGGGCGCTGAAATCGGCCTCATAGGCATATTGGCGGTTTGCCAGCAGCTTCTGTTCCTCGCCCGCTTTGCCGAGCTTCACCTGGATGGCGAAAATCCGGTTGACGTCGCGGGCGGTCAGATGGCGGAGCTCGACATTGCCGGGTTCGCAGGTCCGCTTGGCGACCAGCTTGCCGGTTTCAAGGTCGATGACCGTGACGGACGGTTCGACCACCTTTCTCGGAATGCCGTATTCCTTGCCCTTTTTCGGCACGACGGAACCGTAATTGGCGATCGCAAGATGCCGGCCATCCTCCAGAAGACAGATGTCGTGCGGGGAAATGCCATGGGTCGAATAGGATTCGATGATCTTCAGGCTTTCAGGATCGCGCAAGGTGATCCGCCCGTAATGTTTTTCCGGATTGCCGGAATAGGGCTTCTTCGGCGCGCGCTCCGAAACCGCCAGAAGCCTGCCGTCCTGCAGGTAAGTGCCGTGGCCGCCGCCGATCCAGTCCTTGGCGAAGGGAGCGCCGATGGCAACCAGATCGAGGGTTTGAGGATCGAAGCAGATATAGGCGTCGCGCTCCATCGAGCCGAAGAAGCCGAGCCTGCCGTCCGGAGAGATGTCCACATCGTGGCCGCGCACGGGAAACAGCGCCTGTCTCAGAGACCCGTCCATGCCAAGCCGCGTCAGCATCTGATAGTCGCCGCGATATCCTTTTGGAACGGCACGGGCAAAATGCCTGTTGCCAACTGCGGGAACCCCGCCGACATAGGCTGAATCCGGCCAGTAACCGGGAAGATAGAAGGCGGCGTCGGCGACACGATCGCGCTCTGCCGCAGCCGGAATGCAACCGGGCTTCCCGTCCTTGCCGGCAGCATGGCCTGGCGTTGCGGTCGCGACCGCGGCTGCGGTCGCGAATTTCATCATGTCGCGGCGGTTCATCGCAGGGTCGCCTTCCGTATGTTGAGCGGGGTTTGGGTATCAATCGCCACCGCCACCCCCGCCGCCTTCGCCGCCGCCGCCATCTCCCCCCTGACCGCCATAGAGGATCGGCTGCTTGCGCGAGAAGTTTCGAGCAGCTCTCGCCTGACGTTCCTTCGCTTCCCTGAAGAGCTGCTCCTCCTTCTCCTTCTGCTTGCCCAGCTCGACGATGCGCTGGTAGACCCGCTCGTTGTGTTGGGCCTGTTCGATTTCGTCCAGCGGATCGCCGCTTTTCGTAATACATCCAGTCAATGCCAGCGTTGCGGCAATGCCTGCGCCCCCGATGATTGAACGCAAATGTTTCATCGATTTTCATCCTCCGGTTTACTGGCTTGGGTTACGGGGGGTTCCGCCAGTCGCGGTGCGTTGGATGCCCATTCCATGATGACCGGTTCCCCTGTTTGAATTTGGTCGTGCCTTCACCGCCACAGTGATGGAATCGTGCCCGCCAATACATCCGCAACCTTGCGCAATTGCCTAAGCAAGGATGCGTATGGGATGGCGGTCAGGCTGTGATAGGCTGGGAGGCCGGTGTGGTAAGTTTGAAAGGCGCATCGTTCTGGCCAGGTCTTGCAAGGCGTATTGCAAGTTAAAAAAATACAATGGAATCATAATCTTGGTAGCCATTCTTATGAATTTGAAGTTGGTGAGGAGAGTGCCGGCGCATGAAGCGGGCTTCGGATTCAGGTGACCAGGTCATGAACAAGTGAGGGGCCGTTGAACGATTTCAGGGCCAGACTGTCGGGCATGTTGTTGGTGGGGCTGTTTTTCGGTCTTGCCTATCTCGCCATCGTGCTCGCCGGTCCGAAGGTCTTTCCCGAACCCTTCGAGATCACGTCCGCCGAACTGACGCCGCTTGAACTCGGCAAGGGCGAGTTTGCCGCCTGCGCGCAGCCGGTGGCGACCCCGGCCGAACGGGTGACCGCAGTCAGGACGGGACCGCTGAACCCGGTGACGCTGCACGAAATCGACCCCGCGCAGTTCCCGGCCGGGCGCGACAGCATCATCTTCCTGATGACCCGGTCGGACGATGCCAGGCTGTATCTGTGCGATGGCGCCGGCAGGGCGGTCAAAACCTATCTTTCCGGCGATGCGGTTCCCGCCAGCAGACAGCCGGTCGCCGCTTCCGAAATCGCCTTTCCGGTTTTGGCCGCCGAAAGCGGATTGCGGCCGGTGCTTGAGACCCGGCAGCCGGCACTGCTTACCACACCGGTCAAGGTCATGGCTGCCGATGCCTTCCATATCCATTCCCGCCAGCATCTGATGACGCGGCTCTTCCTGTATGGCGGCATTCTGTCGATCGTCGGCTACAATCTGATACTCGGCTGGCTGGTGGGCCACTGGACCTATCTCTTCAACGCGCTCAACACCTTCTCCATGCTGCTGCTCGATCTTTATCTTTCCGGTGTGGGATCAGCCTATGTCTGGCCGGAACAGACCTGGCTCTCCAACACGGTCATGGTTCTGTCGGAGGCCGGGCCCGGTTTTTTCGGCGTTCTCTTCGTCTATCATTTCCTGCATCCGGGCGACTGGCGGGGGTTCCTGCGTCAGCCGGCATTCTTCATCTGGCCGCTCTTGAACGGCATCACCCTGGCCAGTTGGTGGCTGTTCATGCCGTACTGGCAGGCAGCACTCGGCGTAATCGCGGTATGGATCGTCGGCGCCCTGTCGATGACAGTGTTGTTGATCGTGCGGGCGAGGCGGGGAAACGATCGGGCGCAGATCCTGCTGATACCGATCGTTGCGGTGATACTGCCCTCGATGATGGCCGGCATCGCACAGCAGTTCGCCGGATGGAATCTCGGCCGCCTCGGCGCGCATCATGCCGAGATAACCCTGATATTCGAAGCCCTGCTGTTCACCCTGACGTTCGCCTACCTGCTGCGGCTCACCGAACAGGAGCGCGACGGCGCGCGGCGCGAAAGACTGGCCGTTGCCGAGGCCTTTCAGCAGAGCCTGCTGACGACGGTCGACCGGGAACGCAACCGGATCGCAGACGATCTGCACGATACCGCCGGGCAGGGATTGCTGACGGTCGCAAACCGGCTCAACCGGGTGCGCAAGATGGCGGGCTTTTCCGCCGGCCAGCGCATGACGATCGGCGAGGTGGAAAAATCGTTGAAGGCGTTGATCGGCGACATTCGCCGCATATCGCACGATCTCCATCCCGCGGCCCTCGACCATGTCGGGCTGCGGGGCGCCCTGAGCGAGCTTTCGGACCGGCTTTCCAAGGCATCCGACTGCAAGGTGTCCCTGCAGTTCGAGGGAGACGCAAAACTCGACAAGCCGCAGGAGTTGCAGGTCTTCCGCATCTTGCAGGAATTGCTTTCCAATGCCGTGCGCCATTCCGGCGGCTCGGCCGTCCATGCCCTGGTGCAGCTTGCCTCACCCGAGGTGGTGCTGACGGTGAGCGATGATGGAAGCGGCCTTGCCCCTCCCGCCGGCAATGAAAATGGCAATCCCAATCGAACCGCGCGCCGTGGCATCGGCCTCCAGGTGGTGGCGCAGCGCGCCGAAATGCTGGGCGGCGGGATGCGGTTGCGCTCCACCGGCGATGGCGCACAGGTCACGGTGCGGTTTCCGATCGGCACGAAAGGGGGATAACAGATGGCCAGGACGGTTCTGATTGCCGACAATCACCCGGTTTTTCGCAATGGCGTGCGGCAGATCCTGGACGAGAATGGCGGCTTTCAGGTGCTGGCCGAGGTCGGCGACGGCGATGCCTGCGTCTTCCAGGCGCTGGCGTTGAAGCCCGATGCGGTGATTCTCGATCTCAACATGCCCAAGCGCTCGGGCTTCGAGGCGGCGGAGGCGATCGTCGCCGACCATCCGGCCTGCCGGATCGTGATCCTGTCGATGTATTCGTCGGCCGAATTCGTCCAGAAGGCGCGCCAGACCGGATGCAGCGCCTTCGTCGCCAAGGAGGATGCCGGTGATGATCTCATCCGCGCGCTGACGGCGAGGACCGGCGGGTTCTTCATGAGCCAGTCGGCCGGCACGGGCGAGGACGAAACGATCGCCGCCGAGCGCGGCGAGGCGGCGGAACTGCCGCCCGAGGTCGACACGCTGACGCGCAGCGAGCGCCGGGTGCTGTCGGAAATCGCACAGGGCCGTTCGAGCACCGAAATCGCCGCCGGCTTCAACGTCTCGGTGCGCACCATCCACAGCCATCGGCAGAACATCTGCCGCAAGCTGGGTATCAGCGGGATCAATTCCCTGATCCGCTTCGCCGCCGAGCATCGCGACCATCTCTGATGCCCCCTCGTTGCAGGCGTATTTCCGCCCGCGATGGCAGGCCTCCGGTCTTGCCGGCGCGCTGACCCGGCGACCCTTGAAACCGCGCCGCATGCGTCCCATTTTCAACTTCAACAAAGCGTTGCCGCCCGTCCGTATCCGGGATTTCCCGCCTTTTGCCGGAAATCCGGTTCTCACCGGAAAATTTGGCGGGGTATCTGCACGTCCGGCTTTGAAGGTGTCTTTGCGGGGCACTCAATGGTAGCATCGCGAGAATCGCAGGATCGGCCCGGACATCCGGTTTGGATGGGGTCGCAAAAGGATGAAATACGATGGTCAAGACCGGCAAATCCGATATTGGACTGGGGTCTGGCGATATCTATCCGCTGCTGCCGCTGCGCGATATCGTCGTCTTCCCGCATATGATCGTGCCGCTGTTCGTCGGGCGCGAAAAGTCCATCGCCGCGCTCGAAGAGGTGATGAACAACGATCACCACATTCTGCTCTTCACCCAGAAGAAGGCCGGTGACGACGATCCGGCGCCCGAGGCGCTGTACGATACCGGCGTGCTCGCCAAGGTGCTGCACATGCTCAAACTGCCCGACGGCACGGTCAAGGTGCTGGTCGAGGGCATGTCGCGGGCGCGGGTCGTCCAGTTCACCGAGCGCAGCGAGTTTCACGAGGCGGCCTGCGAGGTGATCGACGACGAGATCGACGACCCGGTCGCCGTCGAGGCGACCGCGCGTTCCGTGGTCAGCGAGTTCGAGAACTATGTGAAGCTCAACAAGAAGGTTTCGCCGGAGGTGCTGAGCGCGGTCAGTCAGATCGACGAATATTCCAAGCTGGCCGATACGATCGCCTCGCATCTGGCGATTAAGCTGTCGGAAAAGCAGGAAATCCTGGGCATTCTCAGCGTCCAGGAACGGCTTGAGCACATCCTTTCCATGATGGAGAGCGAGATCTCCGTGCTGCAGGTGGAAAAGCGCATCCGCTCACGCGTCAAGCGCCAGATGGAGAAGACCCAGCGCGAATACTACCTCAACGAGCAGATGAAGGCGATCCAGAAGGAGCTTGGCGAGGGAGAGGACGGCAAGGACGAACTTGGCGAACTGGAAGCGCGGATCGAGAAGACCAAGCTTTCCAGGGAAGCCAGGGAAAAGGCCAATGCCGAGCTCAAGAAGCTCAAGCAGATGAGCCCGATGTCGGCGGAAGCCACCGTCGTGCGCAACTATCTCGACTGGCTGCTCGGCATTCCCTGGGGCAAGCGCTCGACGAAGAAGATCGACATCCGCAATGCCGAGGAAATTCTCGATGCCGACCATTACGGCCTCCAGAAGGTCAAGGAGCGGATCATCGAATATCTCGCCGTGCAGAGCCGGGCGAAGAAGATCAAGGGGCCGATCCTGTGCCTCGTCGGCCCGCCCGGCGTCGGCAAGACCTCGCTCGGCAAGTCGATCGCCAAGGCGACCGGCCGCGAATTCGTGCGCATGGCGCTGGGCGGCGTGCGCGACGAAGCGGAGATCCGCGGCCACCGTCGCACCTATATCGGCTCGATGCCCGGCAAGGTCATCCAGTCG
>JAGRLT010000003.1 GCA_020441665.1 Nitratireductor sp. | reverse complement strand
GGCTGGGCGGTCAACGTGATCGAGCAGTTGCAGAAATCCGGCTATGCCGGCGATATCTGGCCGGTCAATCCCAAACGCGCGGACATTCTCGGCGTGCCCTGCATCGCCTCGATCGACGCTCTGCCGGGCGTGCCCGATGCGAGCTTTGTCGGCGTCAACCGCGAGGCGAGCATCGAGGTGATCGGCCGTCTGGCGGCGATGGGGGCGGGCGGGGCCACCTGCTTTGCCTCGGGGTTCCTCGAAAGCGAGGCCGAAGGGACCGGCGGCGCCGATCTGCAGCGCGCGCTGGTCGAGGCCGCCGGCGCAATGCCGATCCTCGGCCCCAATTGCTACGGCTTCCTCAACTATCTCGATACGGTCACCCTGTGGCCGGACCAGCATGGCGGCGTACCGGTCGAAAGCGGTGTCGCGATCATCGCGCAGTCCTCCAACATCGCGGTCAACATGACGATGCAGGCGCGCCTGCTGCCGCTCGCCTATGTGCTTGCCGCGGGCAACCAGGCCCAGACCGGTATCGCCGCCCTCGGCGAAGCCATGCTCGCCGACGACCGGGTGACGGCGATCGGCCTCTATCTCGAGGGGTTCGGGGATATCCGGGCGCTGGAGGCTTTCGCGGCCAGGGCGCGGCAGGCCGGCAAGCCCGTCGTCGCGATCAAGGCCGGCCGGTCGGAGAAATCCCGAACCGCGGCGATGACCCATACCGCCTCGCTCGCCGGCAGTGCCGCGGCATCGAGCGCCTTCCTCAGACGGCTCGGCATCGTCGAGGTCGGCTCGATCGGCGTCTTCCTCGAAACGCTCAAACTGCTGCACCATCTGGGCCCGCTCAAGGGCAATGCCGTCTGCTCGGTGTCGTGCTCGGGCGGCGAGGCGAGCCTGATGGCCGACCTTTCGATGGGGACGGCGATCGACTTTCCGGATTTTCCGCCCGCCAACCGCAAGGCGCTGAAGGAGGAATTGGGACCGATCGTCACCATCGCCAATCCACTCGACTACCACACCTTCATCTGGGGAAATGCCGAGCGGATGCAGACGGTCTTTACCGCCGTCATGGGGTCGGGCTTCGATCTCAGCGTCTTCGTGCTCGATGTTCCTCGGCAGGACCGGTGCGATCCGTCGAGCTTTCAATGCGCGGTCGACGCGATCACCGGCGCTTGCCGGCAGACGGGAGCGCCGGCGGCCGTGCTTGCCTCGCTGCCGGAAAACCTTTCGGCGCGCTATGCGCAGATCTTCGCGGATGCGGGCGTCGTGCCGCTGCACGGCATGGAGGAAGGGCTTGCGGCGATCGATGCCGCCATCCGTGCCGGTGCGATGACGGCCGCGAGCGGTCCGGTATTGCTGGCGCGGGAACCGATCGGCGAGCGGATCGTGCTGAGCGAGGCGGAGGCGAAGACCGAACTTGCAGCCTTCGGGCTCGCCGTGCCGAAATCGGCGAGCGCCGCCACGCCGCAGGCGATTGCCGACGCCAGCCGGACGCTGACCTTCCCCGTCGTGCTCAAGGGGCTCGGCATCGCGCACAAGAGCGAGGCGGGTGCGGTGGTGCTCAATCTTGCCTCGGTGGAGGCGGTGGGCGAAGCGGCCGCCGCCATTCACGGTGCCAGCGGTTTCCTGGTCGAGGAGATGGCGGCGGGCGGGGTCTGCGAACTGCTGGTCGGCGTCACGCGCGATGAGACCGGGCTGTTCCTGCTGACGCTCGGCTGGGGCGGGGTGATGACCGAACTGCTCGGCGATACGGCGAGCGTCATCCTGCCGGCCTCACGCGACGAAATCCGCCAGGCGCTGCAGCGCCTCAAGGCCCATGCATTGCTGCGGGGTTTCCGGGGAAAGCCGGCCGCCGATGTGGAAGCGGTACTGGATGCGATCGAAACGGTGTGTGACTATGCGGCGAAGACCGCGGATCGCCTGATCGAACTCGATGTCAATCCGCTGATTGCGCGGGCCGGCGATGCCGTCGCCGTCGACGCGCTGATCAGCCTGAGAAAGGAGTAGAGCGTGAGCCAACCCATCAAGACCCGTATCGAGGGCGGTATCCTGGAAGTCACCCTCGACCGGCCCAAGGCCAATGCGGTCGACCTTGCGACCAGCCGGATCATGGGGGAAATCTTCCGCGACTTTCGCGACAATCCCGATCTGCGCGTGGCGATCCTGACGGCGGCGGGCGAAAAGTTCTTCTGCCCGGGCTGGGATCTCAAGGCGGCGGCCGATGGCGATGCGGTCGATGGCGACTATGGCGTCGGCGGTTTCGGCGGCTTGCAGGAACTGCCCTATCTCAACAAGCCGGTGATCTGTGCCGTCAACGGCATCTGCTGCGGCGGCGGGCTCGAAATCGCGCTGTCCTGCG
>JAGRLT010000040.1 GCA_020441665.1 Nitratireductor sp. | reverse complement strand
TCGAACTCCAGCGCATTGGCGCGCTGGAACAGGCCGGTCGAAAGAAGCTTCTGCAACACGCCTTCGGGCGCCGGCTGATCGATATAGAGCAGCGCGATCGCGTCTCCCCCCGGCCGGTTGCGGCCGAGCTGGAAGTTGGCGATGTTGACGCCGGCTTCGCCGAAGACGGTGCCGAGCGTGCCGATGATGCCGGGCACGTCATGGTTGGTTGTGTAGATCATGTAGCGGCCGATCTCCGCATCGAGATTGATGCCCTTGATCTGGATGAAGCGCGGCTTGCCGTCGGAGAACACCGTGCCGGCCACCGAGCGCTCCTGCTTCTCGGTGGTGATCTTCACCTTGATATAGCTGTCGAAGACGCCCGACTTGTCCTGCACCGTCTCCGAAATCTGAACGCCGCGTTCCTTCGCCATGATCGGCGCCGACACCATGTTGACATCCGACACCTGGCTCTTGATCAGGCCGGCAATGGCGGCTGCCGTCATCGCCTTGATGTTCATCTTGGCGACGCCGCCATCATAGAGGATCTCGACCTTCTTGATCGGCTCCTCGGTGACCTGGCCGACAAAGGCTCCGAGATGCTGGGCAAGCTTGACGAAGGGGGTCAGTTTCGGCGCCTCTTCCGCGGTGATCGAGGGCATGTTGAGCGCGTTCGAAACCGCGCCCTTGGTCAGGTATTCCGACATCTGTTCGGCGACCTGCAACGCGACGTTTTCCTGCGCTTCCGTGGTCGAGGCGCCGAGATGCGGCGTACAGATCACGTTGTCGAGGCCGAACAGCGGGCTGTTGACGGCGGGTTCCTCGGCAAAGACGTCGAAGGCCGCCCCCGCCACATGGCCCGACCGGATTGCCTCGGCAAGCGCCGCCTCGTCGACCAGCCCGCCCCGGGCGCAATTGATGATCCTGACACCCGGCTTGGTTCTGGCAATCGCCTCCTTCGACAGGATGTTGCGCGTCTTGTCGGTCAGCGGCACATGCAGGGTGATGAAATCGGCCCGTTCGAGCAATTCGTCGAGTTCGACCTTCTCGACCCCGATCGACTGCGCCTTCTCATGGCTCAGGAAGGGGTCATAGGCGATCACCCGCATCTTGAGCCCCTGGGCGCGCTCGATGACGATGCGGCCGATATTGCCGGCGCCGATCACGCCCAGCGTCTTGGCGGTGATCTCGACGCCCATGAAGCGGGATTTCTCCCATTTGCCCGCCTGTGTCGAGGTATCCGCCGCCGGGATCTGGCGGGCGCAGGCCAGCATCAGCGAGATCGCATGCTCCGCCGTGGTGATCGAATTGCCGAACGGCGTGTTCATCACCACGACGCCTTTGCGCGAAGCCGCCGGGATATCGACATTGTCGACGCCGATGCCGGCGCGGCCGACCACCTTCAGCCGGCTCGCCTGGTTGATGATCTTCTCGGTGACCTTGGTCGCCGAGCGGATCGCCAGCCCGTCATACTGGTCGATGATTTCGAACAGCTTTTCCTTGTCCTTGCCGACCTGCGGCAGGTAATCGACCTCGACGCCGGCGCGCCTGAAAATGTCGACGGCAGTCTCCGACAGCTTGTCGGATACGAGGACGCGGGGTTTGCTTGCGGACTGTGCCATGCGGGTTCTCCGGGGAATGCTCCGTCGCCTTCGGCGATCCGGGCAGAAGATTTGAAATAGCGGGAAAGGAGGGTGCCACCTGTGCGGCACCCGGCAGGGAGCGCGGCGTCACGCCGCCTGTTTCAGGTCGCGCAGCGCGCTTTCAAACGCCCATTCGAGCCAGGGCAGCAGCGCCTCGACATCGGTGCGTTCCACCGTCGCCCCGGTCCAGATCCTCAATCCGGGCGGCGCATCGCGATAGGCGCCGATGTCATGGGCCACACCCGCCGTCTCCAGCAGCTTGACCATCGCCTTGGCAAACGCAGCCTTTGCATCGGCCGAAAGCGCCGCAACGCGCGGATCGGTGATGATGAGGCAGACCGAGGTGTTCGACCGGGTTTCCGGCGCGACGGCGAGGAAATCGAGCCATTCCGCCCGTTCGACGAAATCGCGCAGGGCGGCGAAATTGTCGTTGGCCCGGCCGATCAGGGCCGAAAGCCCGCCGAGCGATTTCGCCCAGTACAGCGCGTCCAGATAGTCCTCGACGCAGAGCATGGAGGGCGTATTGATCGTCTCGCCCCTGAAGATGCCCTCGATCAGCTTGCCACCTTTGGTAAGCCGGAAGATCTTCGGCAGCGGCCAGGCCGGGGTGTAGCTCTCAAGCCGTTCGACGGCGCGCGGCGACAGGATGAGGATGCCGTGCGCGCCCTCCCCGCCCAGCACTTTCTGCCAGGAGAAGGTGACGACATCGAGCTTGGCGTAGTCGAGTTCCTGGGCGAAGGCCGCCGAGGTCGCGTCGCAGATCGTCAGCCCGTCCCGGTTCGCCGGGATGAAACCGGCATCGGGCACCCGCACGCCGGAAGTCGTGCCGTTCCAGGTGAAGACCACGTCGCGGGAAAAATCGACCTCGGCGAGATTTGGCAGTTCGCCATAGGGCGCCTCGAATACCCGCACATCGTCAAGCCTCAACTGCTTGATGACATCGCTGACCCAGCCCGAGCCGAAGCTCTCCCAGGCCAGCATGTCGACGCCGCGCTGGCCCAGAAGCGACCACAGCGCCATCTCGACGGCGCCGGTATCGGAAGCCGGCACGATGCCGATGCGGTGGCTGTCGGGCACCTGCAGGATTTCGCGGGTAAGGTCGATGGCTTCCGCCAGCTTCGCCTTGCCCTCTTTCGAGCGGTGCGAGCGGCCGAGCAACGCCTCTTTGAGCGCCTCCGGCGACCAGCCGGGACGTTTCGTGCAGGGACCGGATGAAAAACGGGGATTGGCCGGGCGCATTGCCGGCTGCGGGATCAAGGACATGGTCTACCCTTCCAGATAGTGAGCCCCTCGTTGGGGAGGGGTGGCCCGCTGGCGGAATTAGACAAATTGATGCCGCAAGTCAAACAGTTTCGGCGGGATACGGAAACCGGATTTCTTTCAATGGCTTATGAAAAATATCCGCGAAATACGAAAAGGCCCGGTGCAAACCGGGCCTTTCGAATGCGTTTCGCCGTGCCGCTTACATGAAGTTCCAGCGGATGCCGGCGCGAACCGTATGGATCTTGATGTCGCCATCGAAGCCCTGCTGGCCGTCATTGGTGTTGCCCGGTTCGAAGTTGAACATGTGGCCGCCTTCGATGTGCTTGAAGGTATAGCCGGCATCGAGCTTCATATTGGCGGTGAGATCGTAGGAGACACCGCCATGCAGCGCATAGGCGAAGCGCCATTCGCCATTGCCGTCGTGATTGGAACTGCCCGACGAACCGGTACAATCGCCGGCGACGCAGGTCTCGGTGTTTTGCAGGTCGGCCCAGTGGACCACCGCGCCGCCGATACCGGCACCCACATAGGGGGTGAAGCCGGAGAAATTGCCGAGATCGAGATAGGCATTGGCCAGCAGAGTGGTGACCGCCAGTTCGCTGGTGTCGCGATAGTTACAGGTGCCGCTGACGCCGCAGGCGACGCCCCTCGCCGAAGAGCCGTCGAAATCGGCCCAGAAATGGTGGTCCACGGTCCAGTCTACCCGGAAGTAGTCATTGACCTGATAGCCGATACCGCCGCCGAGCATCCATGCGCCGCCGACATCGTGCTTCTCGAAACTGCCGGTCAGCGTCGGGCTGCCCTGATAGTAGAGAACCCCGTCGACGGAGGTGTGCGAGTAGCCGATATCGCCGCGCAGATACCAGCCGCCGACCGCAATGGTCTGCACTTCGGGCACTACTTCGACGACGGGCGGTGGAATGAGGTCGGCAGCGTTGGCCAACATGGACGACGCCAGCAAACCTGCCGAGAATACTGAAAACCTGAAAATGCTGCGCATACCAAGCATCCTTCCTGCTGAGGCCGGGGCACCCGGCACCTGACCTTGAATGTCGGCCCCGAGGATGGCGCAGAAAGGTTAAAGTGCGCTTAACCGTGTTCGTTAAGGTTAAAAAATGTGGTTAAACAGTATTAACCACATGCTTTTCAAACGAAAACATCGACTGCGGGCAACCCGCCAAGGCGAGCCTGCGGCAGCGAATTTCGCGATCGAACTTGAAAAATCCGGTCAGGCTGCGGACTTCGAAACCACATCGACCAGGCCGTTGACGATCCTGCGGACCGTCGCCGGATCGTCGCCCTCGGCCATGATGCGGATCAGCGGCTCGGTTCCCGACGGCCGGATCACCAGCCTGCCCGACTTGCCCAGCGCCGACTTGGCGTCCTCGATCGCCTCGACGACGCGCTTGTCCTCGAGCGGCTTGCCCTCGCTGTAGCGGACATTCTTCAGAATCTGCGGCACCGGCTCGAACTGCCGGCCCACTTCGCTTGCCTTGCGGTCGGTGGAGCGCATCACGGTCAGCACCTGAAGCGCGGCAATCAGCCCGTCTCCCGTCGTGGTGAAGTCCGACATCACCACATGGCCGGACTGTTCGCCGCCCAGGTTGAAGCCGTTCTCCCGCATATGGGCGACCACATACCGGTCCCCCACCGCGGTGCGCGCCAGAGTCAGCCCCTTGCATTGGAGAAACCGCTCAAGCCCGAGATTGGACATCACCGTCGCCACGATGCCGCCACCCGACAGCATCGACTTGGCATGCCAATAGTTGCCGATCAGCGCCAGGATCTGGTCGCCATCGATATCCTCGGCATTCTCATCGACGACGATCACCCGGTCGGCATCGCCATCGAGCGCGATGCCGATATCGGCCCGGGTCTCATGCACCTTGCGCTTGAGTTCCGCCGTATCGGTCGAGCCGCAGTCCCGGTTGATGTTGAAGCCGTTCGGCTTGTCGCCGATCTTGATGACCTCCGCCCCCAACTCCCACAACACTTCCGGCGCCACCTTGTAGGCCGCGCCATTGGCGCAATCGATGACGATCCGCAGGCCCTCCAGCGAGAAGGAGCGCGGCAGCGTGCGCTTGACGAACTCGATATAGCGGTCGCGCACGCCGTCGACGCGCGTCGCCCGGCCAAGATCGGTGGAACCGGCAAGCTGCGCCGTTAGATCGTCTTCCATCAGCCGCTCGATACGGCCCTCGATCTCGTCGGAAAGCTTGTAGCCGTCAGGGCCGAACAGTTTGATGCCGTTGTCCTGGAAACTGTTGTGGGAAGCGGAAATCATCACACCGATATCGGCCCGCACCGAACGCGTCAGCATGGCAACCGCCGGTGTGGGAACCGGTCCGAGCAGAAAGACATCCATGCCCGCCGAGGTGAAGCCCGCCACCAGCGCGTTTTCGATCATATAGCCTGAAAGGCGCGTATCCTTGCCGATCACCACCCGGTGGCGGTAGTCGCCGCGGCGAAAGGCGACACCCGTCGCCATGCCGACCTTCATCGCCACTTCCGCCGTCATCGGAAAGCTATTGGCCGTGCCCCGAATGCCATCGGTTCCGAAATACTTGCTGCCCATGAGCCTGTCCCAATTCGCCTAAGCTGCGCCGGCTGGCGCCTTTGCCGCAATTCATGCCCCGCCCAAGTTCATATCCGAATGCGCGCCCGCCCCGGCGTCACAGATTGTAACGCCATGAAACGCATCGATACCGGGTCTGCCACCGCGCTCTGTATGGCAGGAATCCCTGACCATTCCGTCGCGGAACAATGTTAACCGGCGCTTAAGCCGCACCTCCACGGCCGGTGCCGCATCCTACAATAAAAGGGAGGCCGCAACCTCCCTTTTTCATCGCACTGGTTAAGAACGGCAAGCCTATTGCGGCTGCGGTTCGAGATCGCCGGCCTCGCCGCCCTTCTTCGAACCGGGCGACTTGCCGGCCTTGGGCACCGCACCGCCGCGCGCCGGCGGCGTATCGTCGCCCTGGTCGCGCCGCGGCGGCTTGCCCGACAGGAGATCGGCGATCTCGTCGCCCGACAGGGTCTCGTATTCGAGCAGGCCCTGCGACAGCGCCTCCCAGTCCTTCTTCTTCTTCTTCAGGATCGAAGTCGCCGAATCATAGGCATCGTCGATCAGCCGCCGGATCTCGGCATCGATGGTCTGGGCCGTCGCCTCCGACACGTTCTTCGACTGGGCAACCGAATGGCCGAGGAAGACTTCCTGCTGGTTCTCGCCATAGGCGACCTGGCCGAGCTTGTCGGAAAAGCCCCATTGAGTGACCATCGCCCGGGCCAGCTTGGTTGCCTGCTCGATATCGGAAGAGGCGCCGGAGGTGATGTTCTCCTTGCCGAATTTCAGTTCCTCGGCAACGCGCCCGCCCATCATGATGGCGAGGCGCGAAACCATCCACTTGTAGCTCATCGAATAGCGGTCGCCCTCGGGCAATTGCATCACCATGCCGAGCGCCCGGCCGCGCGGAATGATCGTCGCCTTGTGCACCGGATCGGCCGACGGCACGTTGAGCGCCACGATGGCATGGCCCGCCTCGTGATAGGCGGTCAGTTCCTTTTCCTGCTGGGTCATGGCGGTCGACTTGCGCTCCGCCCCCATCATCACCTTGTCCTTGGCGTCCTCGAACTCGGCCATGGTCACCAGCCGCTTGTTGCGGCGGGCGGCCAAAAGGGCGGCCTCGTTGACGAGGTTCATCAGATCGGCGCCGGAAAAACCGGGCGTGCCGCGCGCCAGCACCCTGAGATCGACATTCGGCGCCAGCGGCACCTTGCGGGCGTGAACCTGCAGGATCTTCTCGCGGCCATTGACATCGGGATTGGGCACGGTAACTTCGCGGTCGAAACGGCCCGGTCTGAGCAGCGCCGGATCGAGCACGTCCGGCCGGTTGGTCGCGGCGATCAGGATGATGCCCTCATTGGCCTCGAACCCGTCCATCTCGACCAGCAACTGGTTGAGCGTCTGTTCGCGCTCGTCATTGCCGCCGCCGAGACCGGCGCCGCGGTGGCGGCCCACCGCATCGATCTCGTCGATGAAGATGATGCAGGGCGCGTTCTTCTTCGCCTGCTCGAACATGTCGCGCACCCGGCTGGCGCCGACACCGACGAACATCTCGACGAAATCGGAACCCGAAATGGTGAAGAACGGCACATTGGCCTCGCCGGCGATCGCGCGCGCCAGCAGGGTCTTGCCGGTTCCGGGCGGTCCGACCAGCAACACGCCATGGGGAATCTTGGCGCCGAGGCGCTGGAATTTCTGCGGCGCCCTGAGGAATTCGACGATCTCCTCGAGGTCCTGCTTGGCTTCGTCGACGCCGGCGACATCCTCGAAGGTGACCCGACCGGCATGTTCGGTCAGAAGCTTTGCCTTCGACTTGCCGAAGCCCATCGCCTTGCCGGAGGAGCCCTGCATCTGGCGCATGAAGAAAATCCACACGCCGAGAATGGCGAAGATCGGAACCCAGGTGATCAGGAAGGAGCCGAAGGCGGAGCCTTCCGATTTCGGCGTCGCATTGATGGTGACGCCCTTGGCCTCGAGTTTCTCGATCAGGCTCGCATCTTCCGGCGCATAGGTCTCGAACTTGGTGGCGGAATCGCGATAGCTGCCCATGATTTCATTGCCGGAAATGGTCACCGAACGGACCTTGCCGTCCTCCACTTCCTGCAGGAACTGCGAATAGGCGATGTCCTGGCTGCTGGCACGCTGCTGCGGCCCCTGAAACAGGTTGAACAAGGCGATCAGCAGAACGGCGATGATCGCCCAAAGCGCGAGGTTTCTGAAGTTCGAGTTCATCGGTGGTTCCGGTTGTCGCCGGCCGCCCCGTCAGGATGCCGGCCGCGTTGAGTTGTCCTGCCGCAAAGATAGGGAGCCTTCGCCCCAAAGCCAAGGCGGCGCGGCATTAAAATACGCGATCACGGCCGCAAAAAGAAGGCCGGAGCCGCGCCAGCTCGCGCAATGGTGAACGGAATGCGGATAGCCCGCCGGCGCCCTTCATGGCTGCAGGCTGGCGGAAGCGTGATTGTCGAGCGAGCGCACCCAGTCGCGCAGGGCAAAATCCCATTGCGGGCAGAAATGCTCGATGGCAACCGAGGCAAGCCGCGCCTCGAGCCCGCGCGGCAGGTTGCCGTTTTCAACCAACGGCAGAATGGGCTCGGCCGTGCCGTCGCGGCGTTGAACGTGCACGAGCGGCGTCGACAGCAGGGCGCGGCGCGGCGCGACGGCAAACTTGCCGCCCCGCTCGGTCTCGAATTCGCTGATCTGCCGGCGGTCGGCCGGCTCGACGAAGACCGGCCCGTCGGTGCCGTTGAAAAGCTGCAGCCTGCCGTCCCAGACCGCCGCCTCGCCCGGATCGAGCAACAGCGAGGAGAGGTTGCGCCGCTCGCGCAGCAGCAAAAGCTCTGTCCCGCCTGCCCCGCCGCGCTTTCCGCCCGCCGGCCGGCACAGGATTTGCGCGCCGCCGAGGGTGATCGAGAATTCACGCTCCAGCCGGCCGGCGGCGAGGTCATCCATCGCCTGCCAGAGCGGCTCGAACCGGTGGCGCGCCACGAAATGGCGTCCGCCGCCGGCCAGCGCCACCAGCGTCTGCAGAGCCAATGCCAGCACCGGATTGCGGCTCTCACCGGCACGTGACCGCGGCGGGCGCAGCGCGATCACCGGGCCGGGCCGCACCGTCGCGTGGCGCGCCAGAAACTGCGCCGCCGACAAGGACAGCGCCCGGCGCAGCCCGGCGCTTGCCGCCGCCAGCGCCAGAAGGCGTTCGCGCTCCCCGGGCGCCGCCGCCAGACGCTGCCGCAGCCGAACCCGTTCAAAGCTCTCATCGTGATTGGACGGATCCTCGATCCAGGCCTGGCCATGGCGCGACAGAAAGTCCCGCAGCGCATTGCGGCTGACGTGAAGCAGCGGCCGCACCACCTTCGTGCCACCGAAAAGACCGGTGACGCCCGCCATGCCGGCAAGGCCGCGCCCGTCGCTCTCGCCGTCCTCGCGCCGGCGCTCAGCCCGCATCAGCACCGTCTCCGCCTGATCGTCCGCCGTATGCCCCGTCAGGATGGTGCCGGCGCCGACCTCATGGGCATAGTCGTCCATCAGCGCATAGCGGTTGAGCCGGGCCGCCTCCTGAATGCCGAAGGACGGCTTCATCCCGTCCCAGGCAAGCACCGTGTGCTGCAGGTTCATCCGGGCGCAGATGCCGGCAACATAGGCGGCTTCCGCCGCCGCCTCGGCCCTCAGCCCGTGATCGATCGTCACCGCATGCAGTTCCACATCGTGCTTCTGCGCCCAGCTATGGGCGAGCAGCAGCAGCGCCATCGAATCGCTGCCGCCCGATACCGCGACGACGACCGGTTCGTCGGTGGGCACATTCTCAAACAGCTGATCGGAATAGTCGAAGCGGGACATCAGGCAATGGAGGAGAATTGGGCTTGAGCCTTACGAAAAACCAGAAACATTTGAGCATTCGCCGGATATCGCTGCGACCCGGGCACCGTGGCAGGACGCACGCACAATCGGGGAATGCCTTCTAGCTGTTCTTGCACTTTGCAGCCTGCTGTTCAATCTCGACGCGCTTGCGGATGGCGTTCGACATGCCGGGATACTTCTTCGGCACTTCGGCATAGGTGGCGCAGGCAAGCTCCCGCTGGTCGAGACCGGCCAGCGACACGCCGAGCTTCAACAGGTTCTGGGCCGCCAGCGGCGCGTCGGGAAACTGCTTGTGATTGGACAGGAAGACGCGCGCGGCCTCCTCGTAGCGCCCCTGGGAGAACAGGCTCTCGCCGAGCCAGAAACTGGCATCCGGCAGGCGCGGATCGGTCGGGAAATCGGCAACGAAACTGCCGAACACGGCCTCCGCCTGCTCATAATCGCCGGCCTGAACATATTGATAGCCGAGGTTGAAGCGCTCGGCGGCGCTCTCCGGCAAAGACGCAAGCTGGTTCTGGCCGGCATTGAGCTGCCCGGTCAGATCGATCGGCTTGCCGACATTGGAATCGACCAGATTGCCGTTCTGGTCGAAGGTCAGAGAGCCGAGCGGATTGGCCGGCTCGCCGAGATTGAGGTCGCCCGAGCCGCCGCCCTGCTCGATGAGATCGGTAAGCGACTTGCGCGAGGCGGTTCCGTCTGAGCTCTCCGGCGCAGAAAGGTCAGACGGTTGGGACTTTCCCAGGCTGTTGTTCTCCTGCGAGGCGATGGCCTTGTTGCCGGAGCCGCCGGCATCGCCGCGGTTTTCCAGTTCCTGGAAGCGGAACTCGTTGTCTTCCTGCATCTTGCGCAACTGCTCCTGCATCTGCAGAAGCTGGAAGGTCATCTCCTCGACCTGGCCGTTGAGCACCC
The DNA here is from genome assembly GCA_020441665.1 of Nitratireductor sp. Classification (GTDB taxonomy): domain Bacteria; phylum Pseudomonadota; class Alphaproteobacteria; order Rhizobiales; family Rhizobiaceae; genus Salaquimonas. The sequence goes on along the minus strand of JAGRLT010000040.1, from coordinate 21,509 downwards.
GCACCTGCTCTTCGAGCTGGTTGATGCGGAACGCCGCGTCGGAGGATTGCGCCAGCGCGCCGCCCGACACGGCAAGCATCGCCGTGCCCGCAAGCACCACAAGGCGGAAATTCTGATAAAGGGTTTTCGCCATCAAGTTTCCCTCAAAACATGGATGAAATCGGGCGCGGAACCGCCCGCTAGAGCTTCTGCACGGCTTTGCGCCGCCGTTCAATAGCGGCTTCCTTTCTGCCGCGACCCAAATTCGTTGGAACAATCTTAGCTTCAATCGCGACGGAAATTTGTTGGCGAAAGGGAGAAAATCAGGCCGCCGCCAGGATCATTCCGGTTGCAGCACATTGGTTGCCTGCATCTTGGCGATCAGCTTTTCGCCATCCTGCCACACTTCCCCTTCCGTCACGCTGACCAGTTTGCCGGCCTTCATCACCCGGCCGACGGCGCGAAAGGCGCTGCCGCTGGCGGGCCGCAGGAAGTTGATCTTGAATTCGGCGGTCAGCGTGTTCCAGCCCGCCGGCGCCAGGGTCAGCGCCGCATAGCCGCAGGCGCTGTCGACCAGGCTGGTGGCGACGCCGGCATGCATGAAACCGTGCTGCTGCAACAACTTCTCATCGCGAACATAGGAAATCTCGACCAGCCCCGGTTCGACCCGTTCGATCCGTCCGCCCATCGTTTCCATCAGGCTCTGGCGGGCAAAGCTTGCCCGGACCATCGTCTCGAAGTCGGGATTTTGTGGCGTCATGGCGGTTTCATTCTCCGGTAGGTTGCGCAGCACCCGTCAACCTAAACGAAAAAGGGCCGGTGAGAACACCAGCCCTTCACAATCGATAGACGTTTTTCTTAGCCCGATGGCGCCGCCAGAACGGTTACCGCGCGGCGGTTCTGCGACCAGCACGAAATATCGTTGCAGACCGCCACCGGCCGTTCCTTGCCGTAGGAGATCGTCTGGATGCGGTTGCGCGGCACGCCGCGGGCGACGAGATAGTCGCGGGTCGCGGCCGCCCGGCGGGCACCGAGAGCGATGTTGTATTCGCGCGTGCCGCGTTCGTCGGCATGGCCTTCCACGGTGATCGGATATTGCGAATAGCGTCCGAGCCACTGTGCCTGACGGTCGAGCGTCGCGCGCGCCGTCTGGGTCAGCGCCGACGAATCGGTTTCGAAGAAGATGCGATCGCCGACATTGACGGTGAAATCCTGCTGGCTGCCCGGTGTCGCCGCATTGAGGCCCAGCCCGCCGGCATTGTCCGGCAGGTTCTTTTTCGACGCACAGCCCGCAACCGCGAGCCCGAGCGCCAGGGCGATGACGGCCGGTGAAGCCGCGAGCCTGCCCCAGACTTGTTTCGAACGTGCCTGCAGCATCGTTCCATACTCCTTTAGCATTCCTGTTCACCCGATAATAACCATGAAACGGTTAAGCGCGCTTCAAGCGTTAGGGTAAACGCCTCGTTAATTTGATGGCCGCCCTGTAGCGGATGTCCTGAGCGTGGATGTTTCGCAGATCGCTTTCGACCGCCGGCACCTTTGGCGCAAGCCGCCGGGCCACACCGGGCCCAGCGTGATGGTTCTGCGTATCAGTCCCTTGTCCGGCGCGCGATAAACCATCCAAAAACGGCGAAAGCGCGGCGTTCCTCTTGCTCGCCTGCCGCGCCCTGCTTCGATCCGGCGCAAGCCCCGCCGGTCGCAACCCGTCAGTTGAGCAGCGGCGACCAGGCGGGATCGGACGCAAAGTCGGGCGTCGGCACCTTTCGCTCATTGTATCCGGTGATGTCCACCGAATACAGGTTCGGCCCGCCATTGGCGCCGGGGCTGTCGCGGAAGAACATGAGGACGCGGCCATTGGGCGACCAGGTCGGCCCCTCATTGTGATAGCCTTCGGTCAGGACGCGCTCGCCCGACCCGTCCGGCTTCATCACCCCTATCAGGAACTTGCCGCCCTGCTGCTTGGTGAAGGCGATGAGATCGCCGCGTGGCGACCAGACCGGCGTCGAATAGGCCCCGGTTCCAAAAGAGATGCGCTGCGGGTTGGAGCCGTCGGCACCCATCACATAGAGCTGCTGGCGCCCGCCCCGGTCGGATTCGAAGGTGATCCGGCTGCCATCGGGCGAATAGGACGGGCTGGTGTCGATGGCGTTCGATCCGGTCAGCCGCGTCGTCGAGCGCGACCGCAGATCCATGGTGTAGATGTTCGACACGCCGTCATTGCTGAGGCTCATCACCACTTTCTGGCCATCGGGCGAGAAACGCGGCGAGAACGTCATGCCGGGAAAATTGCCGACCACTTCATACTGGCCGGTCTCGATCTGGCGCAGATAGACTTTCGGATTGCCGCCGGCAAACGACATATAGGTGATCTCCTGCCTTGTCGGCGAGAAGCGTGGCGTCAGCACCAGGTCGCGCCCGTCGGAAAGATAACGCACATTGGCGCCGTCCTGATCCATGATCGCCAGCCGCTTGACGCGCTTCTCCTTCGGCCCGGTCTCGTCGACAAAGACGATCCGGCTGTCGAAATAGCCGTCTTCGCCGGTCAGCGCCTTGTAGATCGCATCGGCGATGATGTGGGCGAGCCGCCGCTTGTTGTTGGCGGCGGTGAAATATTGCTGGCCGATCAGCTGCTCGCCGCCGAACACGTCCCACAGCCGGAATTCGGCCTTGAGCCGCCCGTCGGCTTCCTTCGATACGGAACCCGCGACCAGCGCCTGGGCATTGATCACCCGCCAGTCCTCGAAGCGCGGCACCTGATTGTGATTGGCGATCTTCTCGATGAAGGCCGACTTGTCGATCGGCCGGAACAGGCCCGAATTGCGCAGATCGGCATCGACGATGGAGGAGATTTCGGGGCCGAGTTCGCCGGCGAAATCGGTGATCGCGATCGGCAGCGGCTCGATCGTGCCCTTGGTCAGGTCGATCACCAGCCGCCCCGACTGGGCCTGGACCGGCAGAGCGGTGGAACCAATGGCGAGCACCAGGACCAGCAGGCCTGCCGCCAGGGCCTCAAGCGGCACGCGGAAAAAAGCAGATCTTGCAACTGAAATCGGTTTTGCCATCGGTTTCCTCAACTGGTTTGGCCCTTCTAGCGCTTTGCCACGCAATCCAGGCGAATTTAGAACATGTCGCGCGGATCGAAATTGACGGTGATCTGCGCCCAGGCATCGTATTTGCCGGACGGCAGGTTGAAGCCCTGCTGATTGCATTTCTGGATCGCCCGGACCGCGCTGCCGTCGAAGGCGGCGTTGCCGCTGGTCTTCGAGACCCTCGGCTTGCCGACCAGTTGCGCGCTGGCATCGAGCTCGAAATCGACCGATGCGGTCAATTCGTCCGCCCCGGCGGCGCCGGCGGGAATTGACCAGCAGGTAGCAAGCTGCGCCTTGAGCGCGTCCATTTCGCTGGTCGACAGTTTCTCGCCGGTCGAAGCCTTGCGGGTGCCGAGCGAGGCCTGCTCGCTGGAGCGCTTCGCGCCCGAGGAGGCCGGTTCTTGCTTGTTGAGCAGCGAGGCGATCTCGTCGGTTACCGATTCCTTCTTGTCCGCGGAAGACGCGCTCTTGGTCGTTGCTGGCTTTTCCTGTTTTTTGCGCTCCTTGGTCTCGGCGCTCTTCGGCTTCGGCGGTTCGGGCCTCTTTGTCGGCACGACGGCGACGTTTTCGAGCGAGGCGAACTGCTCGCTTTCATCCGCCGATGGCGTCTCCTCGGCGGCCGGCTGTTCGGTTACCGGCACGGCGGCATCGTTGACGGAAGCAAGCTCCGTCGTCGGCGCCGGCGCATCCTCGGGCGCGGGCTGGACATCGGGTTCGACCTGCGGTGTCGGTGTCGGTATGGGCGAAGGCGGCGGCGCTTCCGCCTTGGCGGTCTCGACCGGCATGTCGGCTGGCTTTGCCTCGGGTTCTGATTTCAGGTCCTTTTCCGCCTCGCCGATATGTTCCGCCGGCTCGTTGCGGTCGGGCCGCTGGGTTGGCGTCGGCGCCGGCTTGTCGGAAAGCGCGGCCTTGCGGTCGCCCTGCACCGCCTTGGTCAGTTCCTCGATGGGCACGATATCGATCGGCAGCGCCTCCACATCGGCGACCTGCAGCGGCGCCGGTGCTGAAAAGGTGACCAGCCCCCAGGCCAGGAGGGCAACATGCGCGGCACTGGATAGCGATACGCCAAGCTTCACGGGTCAGCACCTATTGTTTGGTCTGTTCCTGCAGTGTCACCATGGCAAGCCGCTTATAGCCTGCCTGCGAAATCAGCCCCATCACCTGGATCACATTGCCATAGGCAGCCGCCTTGTCGCCGCGCACATAGATGCGCTCGTCATAGCCGTTGCGCGCGATCGCCCCCAGCTTGGCGACCAGTTCCTCCATCGGGATCTCGGTCTCCTGAAGATAGATCTGGCCTTCCTCATTGACCGAGATGGTGATCGGCTGGGTTTCCGAATTGAGCGGATTGGCCTGGCTCTCCGGCAGGTCGATCGGCACGCCGACGGTCAGAAGCGGCGCGGCCACCATGAAGATGATCAAGAGCACCAGCATCACGTCGACAAAGGGCGTGACGTTGATCTCGTTGATCGGCCGGTGCCGGTTGTGGCGTCTGTGGCGTCTGGAATTGCGCATGGCTCTTGTGTCCGGCTCGCCCCTTCCGTTCAGGAAGCGCGGCCCGTTCTCTCATCGATCTGCCGCGAAAGTATGGCGGCGAATTCGTCGGCGAAGCCTTCCAGCCGGCCGGCGATCTTGGCGACATCGTTGGAAAGCTTGTTATAGGCGACGAGCGCGGGAATGGCGGCGAGCAGGCCGATCGCCGTCGCCAGCAGCGCTTCGGCGATGCCCGGCGCGACGACGGCAAGGTTGGTCGATTTCGATCCAGCAATCGCCTGAAACGAGGTCATGATGCCGACCACGGTGCCGAACAGGCCGACATAGACGGCAACCGATCCGACGGAAGCCAGAAAGCCGAGGCGGCGTTCGAGCCGGTCGAGTTCGCGCGCCAGCGACACGTCCATCACCTTTTCGATCCGCGCCTGCAGGCCGATCGGCGATGCCGCATTGCGCTCGAAACTCTTCTTCCATTCGCGCATCGCGGAGACGAACAGCGCGCCCATGCCGGTCGGCGTCTTGTCGGAAAGCGAGCGGTAGAGTTCCTCCAGCGAGCGCCCCGACCAGAACACTTCCTCGAAACGGTCAAGCTGGCGCCGGGTGCGGGCAAACAGGAAAATCTTGTCGAAAATGATCGCCCAGCTCCAGATCGAGCAGCAAAGCAGCCCCAGCATGACGAGCTTGACGATGAAGCCGGCCTGCCAGAACAGGCCGAGCAGCGATACGTCGCCCGCTGCTTCCAGCGCGCCCTGTTCGACGCCCTGGGCAAGAGCCGCCGAAACGGCAAAGATTTCGATCCCTGTCATGGGAAACACACCCCGTAGCTGATATTTCCGGAAAAATCCGGATTCCGCCCCGTTCGGCTTCAAGTCCGGCTGTGGCGTCAAAAGCCGACAAACATGGTCAAAGGAAGGCGTGGCGAATGTGCCTTCGCGATACGCCGCATTAATAATGAATTAGGGTTAAGGAAGGGTTAGGATTTGTGGCGGCGCGCCTGCGCGCTTACTGCCGGCGGTAAAAGGCCAGCGATAAGAGCCAGCGATAAGAGGATGGGAATCACCCGCCATGGATTTTCACAAGATCGCAGACCGGCTGATCGAGGCGGCCATGGAGGAAGGCGCCTTCGACGACCTGCCGGGCGCCGGCATGCCCCTGCCGCCGCCACCGGCCGGCGACGCCATCGAGGCCTTCGGCTTTCAACTGATGGCGCGCGCCGGCGCCATTCCCGCCGAGGTCCAGTTGAAGAAGGAAATCCTGCGCAAGGGCGCCGAACTGCGCCACCTGCCCGAGGGACCGCAAAAACTTGAAGCGATGAAGGCGATCGCCAATCTGCAGATGCGCCTCGCCATGATGCTGGAGGCGCGGCGCTGAAATTTACACGCCCCGCCGCCTGCTGTAGATTTCACGTGAGGGCTTGAAGCATGTGAATACTTGCCGGTCGGGAGGCAGCATCATGAATGTACTCAAGGATTTTCAGACCGGCGCGAACCGATACGCGGAGCAGGACGGTTTTACTTACGGCGACAACCCGGAATACAAGATCAACCAGCGCTTTCTCGCGACCATTCTCGGCCTGATCGCCGTCTTGCTGCCAACGATCCTCGCCATCGCCGCATCGGTCTCGGACCTGTGTTTCTACCGGTCGATCAGCCATTTCTACTATGCCCGGTTCTGGGGCGATGTCGTCGTCGCAGCCTTCGCCATCATCGGCACGTTCCTGATCGCCTATCGCGGCCAGAGCAGAAGCGAAAACAGGCTCGCCACCGGCGCCGGCCTTGCCGCTTTCGGCCTGGCGCTCTTCCCGGCCAGCGGTTCGGGCTGCCTGATGAGCGAATTCAAGGGAAGAATGTTCGCCGACATGCAGTTCGACCAGGGCGCGCTCGCCTCCATCGGCCTGCCGGACAGCCTTCTGGCCCCCTTTGACATGATGCCCTGGTCCGGCGTCCTGCACTATCTTTTTGCGGCGATCCTGTTCGGCTTCCTCGCCTGGTACAGTTTCTTCGTCTTCACCCGGCTCTCCACCGACTACCGCAAGAAGCATGGCGAAACGCTGACGCGGGAAAAGCGGATCCGCAACCGGATCTACATCGCTTCCGGTTCGACCATTCTCGTTTCGGCCGGCATGCTGCTTGCCCAATGGGGGTTTCCGACAGTCTTCGAGCCAGGCCCCGCGAACTGGCTGCTGTCGCACTGGACCTTCATCTTCGAATGCATTGCGCTCTTCGCCTTCGGCAGCGCCTGGCTCACCAAGGGCCGGTTCGCCGACAGGATGCTGCTCGACGAAAGCGAGGAGAAGGAGCTTCGCCAGCGCGGCGCGAGCTGATCGGCCTGTTTCGCCAGCAGGACACGGGCGCGTCTCTACAGGCCTTCCCGATAGATCAGAACCGGCCCGGTGCCGGCCTTGGCGGCCGCGTCGCCCGGATTGTAGAGCTTGCACTTGTCGAGCGACAGGCAGCCGCAACCGATGCAGCCGTCGAGCCGCTCACGCAGCCGCCGCATCACGGCGATGCGTTCGTCGAGCCTTTCGCCGATGGCCTTGCCGATCCGCGCCCAGTCGCGCTTCGTCGGCGGGCGCTGATCGGGCAGTCCGGCCAGCATTTCCCTGATCTCGTCCAGGGTAAAGCCAAGGCCCTGCACGGCGATGATGAAGGACAGTTTGCGGATTTCGCTGCGGGCAAACCGCCGCTGCCGCCCGGCGCTGCGCAGCGCCTGGATAAGCCCCTGATTCTCGTAGTAGCGCACCGCCGATACCGCGAGCCCGGTTCTGGCGGCGATTTCGCCGATCGACAGATCCAGCATCGTGTCGCCCCTCCTGCTCACCACGGCAACGGCCGGTTTCAGGCGCCCCGGAGCCTGCCGCGCGAGTTGTAAAAAATACCTTGACCTAAAGTTAGCTTTAGAAATTAGGATGTCAATCATCCCTCTCGCATCCCTCTCGATCAGGAGCAGCCATCATGACGAAATCGACATTGGAACACGCCAACATCACGGTCAGCGACCCGCAGGCAACCGCTGCCTGGCTTGGCCGGGTCTTCGGCTGGCACACGCGCTGGCAGGGCGAGGCCAAGGACAATGGCTATACGGTCCATGTCGGCACCGACAACGCCTATCTCGCCGTCTATGCCGCCCGCGTGACGCGCAAGCCGGCGTCCGGCGCGCGCACCGCGCCGGGCGGCCTCAACCATGTCGGCATCGTCGTCGACGATCTCGACGAGACCGAGAAGCGCGTCATCGCCGAAGGCTTCAAGCCGATGAACCATGCCGATTACGAACCCGGCAGGCGGTTCTATTTCGACGACCATGACGGCATCGAATTCGAGGTGGTAAGCTACGGCTGACGCCCATGCCCTATCCCTGCGGGTCGAGCTTCTCGCGCAGGTCGTCGGGAAACCGTTTCGCCCCGCCGCCATGATGGATGAAGGCGACCTCCACATCGGCGCCGCACAGCATCGTCTCGCTGCCATCGGCCTCGCGGCGCAGCACTTCCTGGCGCAGGAAGGAGCGCGCGCCGGTCAGCTTCTGCAACACGGTCCGCACGGTCAGAAGATCATCGATCCTGGCCGGCGGGCCGAACTGCAAATTCATCCGATGGATGGCGAAGGCCGATCTTTCCGTTTCCAGGTCGGTATGGAAAATCTTCAGATGGCGCAGCCATTCGGTGCGCGAGCGCTCCATGTATTTCAGATAGTTGGAGTGATAGACGACGCCGGAAAAATCCGTGTCCTCGTAGTAGACCCGCACCTCCATCTCATGGCCCTTGCGGCCAGCCGGCCCATTGTCGAACAGCCGGTTGGCGAGTTCCGCCCGGTCGCGGGATGGAGTGACTTCAGGTGAATTACTCATGGTCGCTACCGTCCTGCCGATGCGCCTTTCCAGTGGCGATTTTGTGCCATGACAGGTCGGCAACTGCCAAGTCCAGTGGGAGAATTTTACTGGGCGCCTAGGACGTTAAAGGACATGCCGGCTCGCCGTGCGATTGCACAAAGCGTTGTCAAAATCGTTCATGATACGATGGTGGATGAGGGCCCGAGCATTGTTGATATCGGATATAACCTTTGGAAAGCGCATGAAGAAGACCGTATCGAGTTACACACCCAATGAGGTAATTGGAGCAATTTGGCGTATTGGGACAACTACCCGCCTGTGCAAGGGGCACTCCCCTAAATACAGCTTGGTAAACAACAACCAGAAATATCACAGCCAGCTTCAATGGATTCAAAACGGCACCGAACCGTGGATTAGGCTCTAATAATATTGGGCCAAATCTTCCCTCTCCCCAACGATGGATACTGCTTCTTATGCCATCCATAGAAGACCACGCCCACATAAGGCTAACAGCCTGCTGGTGTTCGTTATCAATCAGCGCGCGCGCAGCGACATTCAATTGCCTCCATCTTACGATAAAGGTCAAAAATAAAATAAAAGAATACAAAATAATTATAAATATAATATATTGCATTTTATTTATTTATTTGAGAAATTTTATTATTTATTGCCGCTCTGGCATCATTCAATTCGCTTCTATATTTTTCCGATGCCAGAACCTTGAAATTTTCTCCAGCCCGGATGGTAAATCCATCCTCGGAAACGGTATGACGCGCCTCTGAAGACGAGCAGCCTGGCGAAACAATGCTGATCATCTCCTCTTTGTGGTAAGCCCCAACCGTCGTTATCTTGTTGAAATAAATTTCTTCGAGAGCATAGTCTTTTCCACCATAAAACAGCATATCTCCGCTAGAGCCGCACCCTTTATTAATAGCAAAAAGATATTCCGTCTCAAAATATATCAACGAATTTGCCTTAAGGTAAAGCAACGTGGCAGAGGCATTTGTCCTGAAAACGGTAGCGTCTTGGGAAACGCGCCTAACTCTACTCGGAACAAAGTAAAATTCATATTTTTGAGCAGAATCCATATCTACATCAAATGTATTTTGAACAATGGAATTAAAGCGATTTTTTTCCTTTTTTAGGAAGCGCTCTACTTCCATCTCCATTTCCTCAGACGGATCAATAAGCCTTCTGAACGGCCAAACCCCTCTTTGGATGCGAATCTTCCCAAATTTTTCGTATTCCTTGATACTCTCTACTTCCATATCCCATCCCCAATCATGTCCCAATTCTTAGGGCACGTAGTTTAAAATTTACTTTGCCTCACTCCCCCTCGTCGAACAAGCCTATTTGCGCCGCCGTCATGTTTGCCGGTGCGGCAAGTCCGAGATGCTTCCAGGCGCGCGCGGTGAGAATGCGCCCGCGCGGGGTGCGCTGGATGAAGCCCTGCTGGATGAGATAGGGTTCGATGATGTCCTCGATGGCGTCGCGCGGCTCGGAAAGCGCGGCGGCAATCGTCTCGATCCCCACCGGCCCGCCGCCGAAATTGCGCGCGATCTGGTTGAGATAGCGGGCATCGAGCTGGTCGAGCCCCATGGCGTCGACTTCAAGCCTTGTAAGCGCCGCATCGGCGACTTTCGCATCCACCCGTTCGGCGCCCGCCACATGGGCAAAATCGCGCACGCGCCTGAGCAGCCTGCCGGCAATGCGCGGTGTGCCGCGCGAGCGCCGGGCGATCTCGGTCGCCCCGTCGCCACTCATCGCCAGGCCCATGATCCGCGCGCCGCGCGCAACGATCGTTTCGAGCTCCTCGACCTCGTAGAAATTGAGCCGAACCGGAATACCGAACCGGTCGCGCAGGGGCGTCGTCAGCAATCCAAGGCGGGTGGTCGCCGCGACGAGCGTGAACTTCGCCAGGTCGATCTTCACCGAACGCGCCGCCGGGCCCTCGCCGATGATGAGATCGAGCTGGTAATCCTCCATCGCCGGATAGAGGATTTCCTCGACCGCCGGATTGAGCCGGTGGATTTCATCGATGAACAGGACGTCGCGGTCTTCCAGATTGGTCAGCAGCGCCGCCAGATCGCCCGCCTTGGCGATGACGGGACCGGAAGTGGCGCGGAAATTGACCCCCAATTCCTTCGCCATGATCTGGGCGAGCGTCGTCTTGCCGAGCCCCGGCGGCCCGACGAACAGCACATGGTCGAGCGCCTCGCCGCGCTGCCTGGCCGCCTCGATGAAGACCTTGAGGTTTTCCCGCGCCTGTTTCTGGCCGGTGAAGTCATCCAGCGATTGCGGCCGCAGCGATGTATCGAGATCGGCCGCCCGGTCCTCGTCGCGCCTGTCGCCATGGATGATGCGCCCGCCGGCGTCGGTCTGGTTCATGCTTCACCCATGCCCCAGCCGGAAGAAAATGCCAAGCGCCTCACCCCGCCAATTCCTTCAGGCCCAGGCGGATCAGCCTGGCGCTGTCGGCGTCTTCGCCGGCATCCCTGATCACCTTGGCGATGGCGCCGGAGGCCTGCTGCGCCGAATAGCCGAGATTGGTCAGCGCCGAGACGGCGTCGGCCACGTTGGAAGCGGCATGCCCCGATCCGATATCGGCCTGCAGGCCTATCTCGGCCGCCGCGGCGCCGGAATAGGCCGGCGCCTTGTCGCGCAATTCGGCAACGATGCGGCCCGCCACCTTCGGACCGACGCCCGGCGCGCGGGCCACCATCGACTTGTCCTGCAGCGCGATCGCCGAGGCGAGATCGGAAGCCGAAAGCGTCGACTGCACCGCGAGCGCCACCTTCGCCCCCACCCCCTGCACGCTTTGCAGCAGGCGGAACCAGTCGCGTTCGAGATCGTCGCGAAAGCCATACAGCCGGATCACGTCTTCCCGCACATAGGTCTCGATCGACAGCGTCAGCGCCTCGCCCACCGCCGGTAGGCCCTGCAACGTCCGCACCGAGCAATGGGCGACATAGCCCACCCCGTTGACATCGATGATGACGTGATCCTCGCCGACCGCATCGACGATGCCGCGCAGCTTGCCGATCATGGGCTGGTCTCCGGCGTTATCAGTTCAACCTCGGGGAAATAGGTGCGGTAGCCGGAAGGGTCACGGGTCAGTATCCTGTATCCGCAGACCAGCGCATGGGCACCTATGAAAAAGTCGGGAAGCGTACTGGCGCGCGTGCCGCCCCGCGCCCGGTAAACGCGAAATGCCGCGCCGGCGATAAAAGCACTTTCCCAGGGAAGGTTTTCCCGAGTAATCGCCTCGATATCGAGTGCGTACTCAGCGCTCTCGGGATCCTCGTAGCGATAGCTGAACTCGGCAAAAATGATCGGATTGACGATCAATCCATCATCCAGATGATCGGCCATCGCCTGTCGCGACCAGTCAAGCCAGTTAGGATCGCGTACCGCGATATCGATCAATACGTTGGCATCGACAAGGCATGGCATCAGGATCAGTCCCGGTCCCGTGTTGCCCGCATCACATCATCCGCATTGATTGACGGATCGCCGGAACCTTCCAGCTTCTTCAGATCCCTGAGAAAATTTTCGATCCGTGCCGCTTTCGCACTCTCCTCGCCCACATCCTTGCGCTCGATCACCACCCGCCCGCCTTCAAGCAGGATCCTGATCTCGCTGTTGGGCTTGAGGCCTGCCAGTTCGCGAAAATTCTTCGGGATTGTTACCTGGCCTTTTTCACTGATCCGCATGTTCAAGTCGCCAATAATAAATCATACAAAATAGGAAATTATCCTACCAATAAGAACAAGTCAAGAACATTGAGAATCCTCACCCCATCACGGCCCGGATCCGCCCGATCAGCCGCTCCCGCCCGTCCTTCAGGCCCTTATAGGCAAGTTCGGCATCGGAAAGCCGCTCGATCAATGCGATCAAGCCCGCGCACAGCCGGTCGCGCTCGGCATGCGCTGCAAGCATGGCAAACGGGTTCATATGGATGCGGATGGTGAACAGGATATCGCCGCTTGCCGGCAGCCTGCGCAGGGTCTGGTGCTCGACCCGCAGGAAGAGATCGCCGTCGAAATTCCGCTTGGCAAGATTGCTGGCGATACGGCTGTCGTGAAACAGTTCGCCGTCGGGATAGACCGACCAGTTCATCCGCCGCGCCGGCCGCTCCACCAGCAGATTGTCGAAAATCCGCTCGATCACCACGGCATTGCGGCTGCCGGCGGCAAAACCCGGCACCGGCCGATGCACCTCGTTCAGCACCTTGCCGAACTTGTCGATCAGCGACCAGGACGAGGGAAAGCTGAGCGATGCCGCGGCAATCCGCCAGCCTTCCTCGCCCCTGCGCATGAGGACGAGGTCTTCCTGCACCAGCCTTGCGGCGGTCACAAGCGGCGGCGCGGCGCTGTCAAGCTGCACCTCATGGCGGCCCGCCCTTGCCGTATCACCATCGAACGCATGCGTGTCCCGATGCCGATCGGCAAGATGCGCCACAAGCAGGTCCAGCACCTCGCGCTGCGCCTCTTCCGTTCCCGCCTCGGCGGCGAACACATGGTCGGGATACAGCGCCGACAGCCGCGCCTTCTCGTCGAGATAGGCATCGAGCTGGTCGTCCACCTCCAGCCACTCGGCCGTATCGAGCGGCTCGAGCCCGATGCGGAACAAGGGATGCGAACCGTCAAACGGCGTATGTCTCACCGCCAATACCCCATACGCTGATATTGTTCCCGCAACTCAACCCGCCGCCTTCTTCTCTGCCGCCCGGACCGCCAGCGCCGCGGCCCCGCGGTGATGCGCGTGACAGATGGCGATGGCCAGCGCATCGGCCGCATCGTCGCTGTCGAACCGTGCCCTTGGCAACAGCATGCTGACCATCATGCGAATCTGCCCCTTGTCGCCATGGCCGACGCCGATCACCGTCTTCTTCACCTGGTTGGGAGCGTATTCGGCCACCGGCAATCCGGCAAGCGCCGGCACCAGCATGGCGATGCCGCGCGCCTGGCCAAGCTTCAGCGTCGCCGTGGCATCGCGGTTGACGAAGGTCGCCTCGACCGCCGCCTCCTGCGGCAGGCTTGAATGGACCACGCCGGCAAGTCCGTCATGCAATTGCTTGAGCCGCGACGCAAGATCGCGCGCCGCATCGGAAACAACCGTGCCGGCGGCAACGAAACGCAGCGTGTTGCCGACGCTGTCGATCACCCCCCAGCCGGTGCGCCTCAGCCCCGGATCGATGCCGATAATGCGAATCGTCTCCGCCATGAAAGAACCCTAGCCTGTTTGCGCCAAAGCTGCAGCACAAATGTGAACAAACAAGAAACATTTGCCCCCCTTGCCGACCGGCTTGAAAAACTGGACATGTATTAGGCAGTAAACTGGCCGCATGCATCCGGCCGGGTTGACGTTCTAGACTGTATCGACAGCCATTCGCCGGAAGACCCACTCCATGGTCGACACCCTTGCCGCCCTTTTCCACACGCCGGGCTACCAGATCGTCCTGGCGGCCTGCCTGATAGCCGGCCTGGTGCGCGGCTTTTCGGGCTTTGGCACCGGCATGATCCTCATTCCGGTGATTGCCGCCTTCTATTCGCCTCAGGTGGCCGTGGCGCTGGTCTTCGTCATCGATTCGACCATCGCCCTTCCGGTCGTCCTTCCCGAATTCAGACGCGTCGAATGGCGCAGCCTGCTGCCCGCCCTGTTCGGCTTTCTGGTCAGCCTGCCGCTCGGCATTGCCGTTCTGAAATACGGCGATCCGGTCGGCCTGCGCTGGGCGGTTGCCGCCGTCATCCTGCTTTCCGTCATCATTCTGTGGTCCGGCTGGCGCTATCTCGGCCCGCGCGGCGCGAAGATCGCCTTTGGCGTCGGCGGCCTGTCGGGGCTGGCCGGCGGCGCCTGCGGCCTGCCCGGCCCGCCGGTGATCATCTACTGGATGGCTTCCAGGCTCGAGGCCATCGCCGTGCGCGCCAACACCATGGTCTATCTCTATCTCGGTGACCTTGCCATGGGGGTCGGCATGTTCGCCGCCGGCATTCTGACCCTCGACACGGTGATCATGGCCATCGGCACCATGCCGTTCTATCTTGCCGGCCTGCTTGCCGGCGCAAGACTGTTCGACAGGGCGAGCGAGGCAGCCTATCGCCGCATCGCCTTCCTGATCATCCTCACGGCAGCCCTGACATCCCTGCCGCTGTTCGACGGCCTGCTTCGGTAGGGCCTTTCAGGACACTTCGCCGGGCAGCGTCCCGGGTTCGGGGTCGGGCAATTTGCCCACCGGCTGCACCAGCGCCAGCCCCGCCAGCATCAGCGCGGCGGCAAGCCACACCCAGACCGAGTAGCTCTCGCCGAGAAAGGCGATGCTGATGGCAATTGCCGCCACCGTGACCACATAGGCGATCTGGGTCGAGAACACGACGCCCGCCCATCCGACCAGCCACAGATAGCCCGAATAGGCCACCGCATGGGCAAGCGAGGAGGCCAGCAGGGCCTTTTCCGGCGCCTGCCAGGGCCGGAACAGATCGACCCATTGCCCGCTGAGGAATGCCGCCGGACCGGCAAAGCAGAGGCCGCCCAGCGAAGCCAGAAACAATACCGCCATGGGATCGAGATCGGCAGGCGACCGCTTGACCACGAAATTGCCCTCGATGCCGTAGCAGACCGGCGCGACCAGCGCGACGGCAAGCCACGGCGCCATGTCGGGCGATGGCAGGCTCGCTTCCGGCAGGGCGATCATCATCATCGCCGCAACCCCCAGCACGATGCCGAGCGAGCGCGACCAGCGGAAGCGCTCATTGCCGACCGCGACCGCCATCGCCAGCGAAATCATCGGCACCGTCGCGATCATCAGCCCCATGATGCCGGCCGGCAGCCGCGCCGCCGCCATATAGGAAAACGAATTGGGCAGGAGCGTACCGGTAAACGCGATGACCAGGCAGTAGAAGAGATGGCTCCGGGTGACCGGCACCGGCGTTCCGCGCCACCACAGCATCGCCCCCAGGGCCAGGACCGCAACGACGAACTGCCAGAAGATCAGCCCGAGCGGCTGGTGCCCGGTCGAAACGACGATCCGCGTCAGCGGGACCGTCATGCCCCAGATCGAGCCGATGGTGATCAGGCCCGCGAAAGCCAGCAAGGTATGTCTGTTCTGTTCCATGCGCTCCCATATCGCGCACTCTGCGCGATGAAAAGCCGCAATCGAATGCTGGAGCCCGGGCGGCCTGCCCGGGCTCTCGTTCTGATCTGTGCCGGCCGGCCGGAAGGCCCGGTCAGTTCCCGGCGGTTTCCAGCAGCGGCGAAATGTTACGGATCGTCACCCGGCGGTTGCGGCGCTCATCGCCCTGCGTATCGATCTTCAGATACTGTTCGCCATAGCCTTCGACCACCAGATTTTCCGGCGGCACGTCATAGGCTTCCGACAGGATGCGGGCAACGGTTTCCGCCCGGCGGTCCGACAGGGTCAGATTGTAGAGATCGCTGCCGACCGCATCCGTATGCCCTTCGACCAGAAACACCGCTTCGGGGTTTTCATCGATCACGTCGAGCATGCCACCGGCAATGTCCGCCAGATAGCCGACCTGCGACTGGGCGACGTAGTAGCTGCCGGAATCGAAGGTGATCGTATCGAGATCGACCCGCCGCACGATGTTGCGCAGCCGCTCGCTCTCGCGCACCTCGCGCAGCGTATAGTGCTGCCGGAGCGTTTCCACCGGCGGGGCGGCGAAGACCTCCGCCAGTTGCCGGCGGCCATAGCCGCGTGCAGGCACGATGTACTGGTCGCGCGGAATGGTGAGCCGGATCGGCGGCAATTCACGGTCATAGTCGACATGGCGCCGGTCGATGTTGCGCGCATCGTACAATACGATCTCGCGGCCCTGGCGGGTTACCTTCTTGCGGTAGAGAAGATAGCCGCCCGCATCGCGGATCGTGACGATCTGCGAACCGTCCCGGCGATAGACCGTTTCCATCGTCCTGCCGCGCGGCAGGTGCTCGACCGCGATCCGATCCGCCGTATCGCGGAACAGCGCGCTTTCGTCCCGGCGTACCATGAATTCGCCATTGCGCTCGACGATGACGCGGTCGCCTTCGTCACCCACCACCTTGCCACCCAGGATCGGCACCAGCGCGCCGATCACCGCGCCGGCGGCGGCGGCCCCCAGCAGTTCCTCGCGATTTTCACGCGCCTTCTTGCGGCGCTTCTTCTCGGCCTTCTTCAGTTCCTCGCGCTGGCCGGCGGTGATCTTCTCGGGCACCACCGCGGTCTGGGTTTCCTCGGCCTTCTCGATCTGTTTTTCGATCGGCGCTTCGGCTACCGGTTCGGGCTTCGGCGCATCGGGAGAAGGTTGCGGTGCGGCAACCACGTCGCCGGTGGCACCGGGCTGCTCGGCCGTCGCCTCCTCGGCCGCCTTCTTCTTGCGCTCCTGCTTGCGGGCGGCATCCTGCTTCTTCTTCTTCTTGCCGGGTTTCTGCTCTGCCGCGGGCGATGATTCCGGCACGGGCTGTTCTTGCACCTGCTGGACGGGCGGCGCTTCCTCTACCTTTTCAATCGGATTTGCCACTGCGGGCTGTTCCTCGGCCTGCCGGGTGTTATCCTGGCCGCCGGCAGCACCAGCGGCACCGGCGGTTTCGCCGCCATCGCGTTGTCCGGCCTTTTTCTTGCGGCCCTGATTTTCCTGGGCCTGATTTTCCTGGGCCTGCTTGCCTTTGGCCTGCTTGCCTTTTGCCTGCTTGCCTTTTGCCTGTTTGTCTTTCTTGCCCTTTCTGACGCCTGCCGGCTCTTCCGCACCAGGCTGCAGACAACCCTCCGCATCGGGGTTTGCAGCGCAGTCCACTTCCTGCGCATAGGCAGGCGACGCACCCAGATTGTACGATTGCCAAGGCGCCTGTGGCAGGGTTGCGGCTGCAATCGTCGCAAGGCCCAGCGCGCTGCCGCGCAACAGTTTCGATTTCGAGAACGACCGTTTCATCATGGAAAGTTCCTCCTTCTGAGCCTGCCGGCCTTTGGATGGAAAGAAATTGAGTGACGATGCCATCGCGGGCATGCACCCGTGGCACCGGCACGACCGGGAACCATGCCGCCGCATCGCCCCGGTTCCGCTTGGCGCCGCGCCCGCAAGGTTAGGAAGCGCGCCATGAACAGGGTCTGAATGAACCATGGCGAAACCAAGGAGGTTTTCCGGCAATACCGCAGCAGCGACCGCAGCGCAGATTGCACTGGCGACAAGCGCACGCACATACTATATGCTGAAGCCTGGGCTGGCTGGTGCGTCAGGATATCAATCCCCGGGGCCTTACCGATCCTTAAGGGAACTGTCCCTGTCCGGGCTCGTGGGCCTGGACACACGGTACCCACCTACTTTGTAGGTTCCCGGGATCGAAACCATCCAACGGCCAAGCCGGCTCGCTGTTTTCTTCGCCGCGCCGCGAACAGGCGGGTGAGGCGCCCATGGCGACCACTCCCCGCTTCATCTCCATCCCTTCAGCTCCTTCCATACAGCCGGTGAGCGATCATGACCCTCAAGGACGAAAAGAGCCGCCTGCGGAGCGAAGTTCTGGCCCGCCGCGATGCGATCGATCCCGCCGGGCGTATCGAGTGGAGCCTGAGGGCGGGCGAGATCGCGGCGGAGAACATCCGTTTCGAACCCGGCACCATCGTTTCCGGCTTTCTTCCGATCCGCTCCGAGATCGATGCGCGTCCGCTGATGGACACGTTCCGCCAGCGCGGCGCGCGGCTCTGCCTTCCCGTGGTCGTCGACCGGACGACCATCGTCTTCCGCGAACTGGTGCGCGGCGCCGAACTGGTATCGACCGGCTTCGGCACCAGCGGCCCCGGCCCGGACGCTGCCGTGCTCGACCCCGAACTGCTGTTGATGCCGCTGTCGGTCTTCGACCGCCGGGGCGGCCGCATCGGCTATGGCGCCGGCCATTACGACCGCGCGATCGGCCGGTTGCTGAACAAGGGAATAAATCCAAGGCTTGCGGGCTTCGCATTCTCCTGCCAAGAGGTAGGCGCGGTGCCGCTGGAAGCCCATGACAAGCTGCTCGATTGCGTCATCACCGAAAAGGAATTCATCGAACCGGCCGCCTGAACGGGCCGGCAGGGCATAATCGGGCTCGGGAAACATTCATGCGGCTGCTTTTTCTTGGCGATATGGTGGGCAAATCCGGGCGCAGCGCGGTGCAGCAGCAATTGCCCGGCCTGATCGAGGTTCTGAAGGCCGATTTCGTCATCGTCAACGGCGAGAACGCCGCCGGCGGCTTCGGCATCACCCAGTCGATCTTCGATGCGACGATCGACGCCGGCGCCGATGTCGTCACCACCGGCAACCACGTCTGGGACCAGCGCGAGGCGCTCTCCTTCGCCGACCGGGAAGAGCGGTTCCTGCGTCCCGCCAACTACCCCGCCGGTACGCCCGGCCGCGGCATCAACCTCTATGAGGCCCGCAACGGTGCCCGCGTGATGGTCGCCAACATCATGGGCCGCGCCTTCATGCATCCCGAGCTCGACGATCCCTTCGCCTGCGCCGAGGCGATGCTCGAGGGCGGCCCCCTGGGCAATGCCGCCGATGTCGTCTTCGTCGACTTTCACGCCGAGGCATCGGCCGAGAAGATGTGCTTTGCCCATTTCGTCGACGGCAGGGTGAGCGCCGTCATCGGCACCCACACCCATGTGCCGACCGCCGATCATCAGATCCTCAACGGCGGCACCGCCTATCTGTCCGATGCCGGCATGTGCGGCGACTATGATTCCTCCCTCGGCATGGACAAGGAGGAGCCGATCAACCGCTTTACCACCAAGGTACCCAAGACCCGTTTCGAGGCGGCGACCGGCGAAGCGACGCTTTGCGGCGCCGGCATCGAGATCGATGACAGGACCGGCCTTGCGACCCGCATCGCTCCGCTCAGGATCGGACCGAGGCTTGAAAACGCGCTGCCCTGGTAGATCGGCATTCCGTCAGACGCGCCTGCCGGATGTCATTTCCGCTTCTTCAGCGACGCCTCCTCGGCCTCGATCAGTTCGAAGATTCGCTTGGTCATCTGCCCGCGCAGGATCTCGTTTTCATCGATGTTGAAGTGATCGATGCCCTTTAACCGCACCCGGACATTCACATTGGTATACTCGCCCTCGAAATCGTTCGGGGCCGTGATCACGTTCTGCCCGCGCCGCTTGGGCAGGTAATAATTGATCGCCTCCACCACATAATTGGTGACCGGCAGCGGCTCCACCGCATCCAGCATCACCATATACTGCACCGCGATGCCCTCACGTCCGAGCATGGTGGCAAGCCTCGGCGCCGCACCCGCTCCCAGCGAATGGCCGATGATGACGATCGGATAGGTCAGTTCGCCCCGGCGGCTCTTGGCGATCAGATGCTCGCCGATCTTCTCCCACGCGTGGTGATTGTACACATAGCTGTTGACGCCGTATTTCTTCAATTCCTCCGACAGCGTGTCGAGGCCGAGCGAAAAGATGTTCGCCAGCCCGCGCAGGAAGACCACCTCCCCCGGTCGCGTGGGAACGAAACGCTCCCTGGCGGCGGCAGGCATGGCGAGGGACAGGGCAAGCACCAGCACCACGGCCAAAGAGCGGCATGACGATTTCATCTTACGGATGATCTCCCCGTTCCGGTCACATCGGATACGCCCCACGCCCCCCATCATGCCCACTTCCGACAAGGGGTTTCAAGCTTCTCTTTCGCCCGCCTGTCCATATTTGCCGGCAAAGGCGGCGATCAGTTCGCCATAATCGTCCGGCTGCCCGTCAAAATGCAGGACAGCGGGATCGCCGCGAAAACCGGCCTGTCTGCGCTTAAGCCAGATATGGCCGACCGGTTCGATCGCGGCGATGACATCGAGCGAGCCGGCTTTCAGCGTCAGCATGCCGCTTTCCTTTCGCTGGCTGCCGCGATGATAGACCCGCGAGCCGCAATCGGGACAGAAACAGCAATCCGTGGTGTTGCCCGAATCCGTCGGCCGCGTCCAAATCCTGGTCTCGCCGGTGATCTCGATATCGGCCGCGCGCACGATCATCGACATGCCATGCATGCTCGCCGACTGTTTCTGGCATTCGCTGCAATGGCAGCAGTAGAGCGTCAGCGGCATGCGGTTGAGCCGGTAGCGCACCTGACCGCACTGGCAGCTTCCCCGCCACGGCAGCGGCGGCAGGCAAGGATGGTTTTTCATGGCGCTCCCCGTCTGGACGTGACACCGGTTTACTGGCTATAAGCGCCGCGATTTTTCATCATAATCAAGCGCAGGACAAGCGATCCGAGGTCCCGAAGGAAATCCCGTGGCAGGCCATTCAAAATTCAAGAACATCATGCACAAGAAGGGCCGCGCCGACGCGGCCCGCTCGAAACTGTTTTCACGCCTTTCCAAGGAGATCACCGTTGCCGTCAAGATGGGCGGCGGCACCACCGATCCCGACATGAACCCGCGCCTTCGGCTCGCCGTGCAGAACGCCAAGGGCCAGTCCATGCCCAAGGACAATATCCAGCGGGCGATCAACAAGGGTTCGGGCGGCGACGGCGAGGACTACAAGGAAATACGCTATGAGGGCTATGGCCCGGGCGGCGTTGCCGTCATCGTCGAATGCCTGACCGACAACCTCAACCGCTCGGCCTCCAATGTGCGCGCCGCCTTCACCAAGCACGGCGGAGCGCTCGGCGAAACCGGATCGGTATCCTTCATGTTCGACCGCAAGGGCGAGATCCGATACCCCTATTCCGCCGGTTCCGACGACGCGGTCATGGAAGCGGCCATCCTGGCCGGCGCGCAGGACATCGAAAGCGACGCGGAGGAAGGCCATGTCATCCTCTGTGCCTTCGAGGATATCGGCGAGGTTTCCAGGGGACTTGAGGACAATCTCGGTGAGGCCGAAGCCGTCAACATCGTCTGGAAGCCGCAGAACTACACGCCGGTCGATGGCGACAAGGCCGGCACGCTGATGAAGATGATCGGTGTGCTGGAAGACGATGACGACGTGCAGAACGTCTTCGCCAATTTCGACATTTCCGACGAGGAGATGGAAAAACTCTCGGCCTGACGGCCGCGGTCAATGCCAGAAGCAAAATGCCCGGAGCTTTGCCCCGGGCCTTCAGATTGCTGACAAAGGCCTCGTGTTTTCGGGGCCTTTGTGATTCATTGGGACATGTTGAAGAAGCC
>JAGRLT010000039.1 GCA_020441665.1 Nitratireductor sp. | reverse complement strand
GGCAAATCTGCCCGGCTGATACGTCGCAAGGTTTTGAAATACGGGCGTATTCCTGCAACCTTGCTCCTGTCATCCAGCCAAATTTGCTCATACCATTGTTGATCCTGCTTATGAGTTCATGACCTAGACAGATAAGGAATTGGCGGAGGCCAAAGGGCGGTACGGCTGTTAACGGCGGTGCCGCCCGCCCAATTTGTGGCAACTGGTCGTCAACCGGCGACCGCCATCGAAGCCAGCAGTGCCAGGAACAGGATCCAGCCGAAGCCGCTGTTCGACTTGAAGCGGACAAGGCAATTGGCCGGATCGTGAATGTCGACGGTGGTGATCTGCCAGACCATATGGGCGGCCCCGGCGACAAGCCCCAGCCAGGCGATCCAGGAGATCCCGGCAAGCCAGAAGGCCGCCGAAAACAGCACCAGCGCGCCGGCATACAGGGCGGCCAGCGCCGGTCTGGTATTCTCGGCAAACAGCCTTGCGGTGGATTTGACGCCGACCAGCGCGTCATCCTCGATGTCCTGATGGGCATAGATCGTGTCATAGCCGATCACCCACAGGATCGCCCCCCAATAGAGGAGCAGCGGCGGCCAGGCGAGCCCGCCCTCGACGGCGGCCCAGCCCATCAGCGCGCCCCAGGAAAAGGCCAGCCCGAGAAAAAGCTGCGGCCACCAGGTTATCCGCTTCATGAAGGGATAGATCACCACGGTGACGAGCGAGACGATGCCGGTCACGATCGCGTAGGGGTTGAACTGCAGCAGGATCAGCAGTCCGGCCAGCAGTTGCAGCGCCAGGAAGACTGCCGCCTGCCTGCGGGTGACGCGGCCCGAGGGCAGCGGGCGCGAGCGGGTGCGGGCGACCTTGTCGTCGATGTCCTGATCGACGAGATCGTTATAGGTGCAGCCGGCGCCGCGCATGACGAAAGCGCCGGCAAGGAACAGAAAGACAAAGAGCGCGATGTTGAGCCCATAGGCCCAGGTGTAGCTATCGGCGGCAGCGCCGGCGCGGTGCGCCACCGCCAGCATCAGCGACCACTGGCAGGGCCACATCAGGAGCTTCCAGCCGATCGGCCGCTCCCAGCGGGCAAGCTGGGCATAGGGCCACAGGGATTGCGGCAGGAAACGGTGCACCCAACTGCCGCGAAGGCTGTCTGCCACCATATGGTCGGTATTGTTCATGAAGCCGTCATGGCTTTGGCACCGGCCCGGGTCAAGGGAGAATGCGCCTGCCGCATCAGCCTTGTTGACGCAGTGCGCCGAGGGACGGCATCTGCCGCCCAACAACCCACAGAAGCCTGCGGCGGCCCGGTTTCCAACCCGCGCGCCATGTTCTAAGACCCCTCCAGGATCCCGGCAGCGAAGCGGCGGAGCGGCAAATGGACATTCTTCTCATCGGATCGGGCGGTCGCGAACATGCGCTGGCCTGGAAGCTGACCCAGTCGCTCGATTGCGACGAACTCTATTGCGCGCCGGGCAATGCCGGCATTGCGGAGCTTGCGACCTGCGTTGCCATCGATCCGATGGACAATGGGGCGATCGTCGCCTTCTGCCGGGAAAGGAACATCGGCTTCGTCGTTGTCGGGCCGGAACAGCCGCTGGTCAACGGGCTGGTGGATGCACTGGAAGCGGCGGATATCTCCGCCTTCGGACCGACGGCCGCCGCCGCGCAGTTGGAAGGCTCGAAGGGGTTCACCAAGGATCTCTGCGCCGAATTCGACATTCCGACGGCGGCCTATCAGCGCTTCAACAACGCGCCGAAAGCAAAGATGTATGTCCGCCAGCAAATGAGCGGCGGGGACACGCCGATCGTCATCAAGGCCGATGGGCTTGCCGCCGGCAAGGGCGTCGCGGTCGCCATGACGCTGGAAGAGGCACTGGACGCCATCGATGCCTGTTTCGAGGGCTCGTTCGGCGAGGCGGGTGCGGAAGTGGTGGTGGAGGAATTTCTTCAAGGCGAGGAAGCGAGCCTGTTTGCGATCTGCGACGGCCAGACCGCCATGCTGCTCGGCACCGCGCAGGACCACAAGCGGGTGGGCGACCGGGACACCGGTCCCAATACGGGCGGCATGGGCGCCTATTCCCCCGCCCCGGTTCTGAGCCAGGAATTGATCGATGAGGTGATGACCGACATCATCGTGCCGACGCTTGCCGGCATGCATGCGCGCGGTATGCCGTTTCGCGGCATCCTCTATGCCGGGCTGATGATCACCGAGGATGGCCCCAAGCTGATCGAATACAATACGCGCTTCGGCGATCCCGAATGCCAGGTGCTGATGCCACGATTGAAATCCGATCTGGTCGAACTCATGCTGGCGGCATCGCAAGGCAGCCTGCTGGAAGTGCCGGAAGCCGAATGGGACGACCGCGCCGCGCTCACCGTGGTGCTTGCCTCCAAGGGCTATCCCGGCAGCTATGACAAGAACACGGTGATCGAGGGCATCGCGGATGCCGAGAAGGCCGGCGCGCTGGTCTTCCATGCCGGAACGGGGCGCCGGGACGGCGCGCTGGTTGCGACCGGCGGGCGGGTGCTCAACGTCACCGCGCTTGGAAACAGCGTGACGCAGGCGCAGAAGGCGGCCTATGATGGCGTGTCGCAGATCCGCTGGGACAACGGCTTCTGCCGGTCGGACATCGGCTGGCGGGCGATCGAGCGGGAGAAGGAATAGGCTTGGATGGTCTTCGCGCTGATCAAGGCATTGCATCTTCTGGCGCTGGCCTTTGGCGCGGCGGCGAGCCTCGGCAACATCTATCTGGCGCTCTCCACCGGGCCGCACGACCTTGCCGCTCCGGGCTTTACCAACATGCTCAGAAAGCTCTACCGGCTGACGGCGCTGGGCGCGATCGTCACGCTTTGGGTGACAGGGCTCATCCTGATGGCCTGGCGCCACGGCATCTGGATCGACGGTTTTGCCTTCAATGCCAAGATCGCGCTCGCGGCGCTGCTGACCGCGATCATCCTCTTCCTCAACGCGATGGCGCCGCGCTGGGCAAGAAGCGGCGGGCCGCCTTCCTATGTGCCGGTGCTGCACTGGCTGGGAGCCGCTTTGCTGCTGTCGATCGTGCTGCTGGCGGCAATCGCCTTCGGGTGAGCGCTATTCCGCCGCCTCGGCCTTGTCGGTATAGCCGGCCAGTTCACCGCGGATGACATAGCGCAGGATTTCGACCACCTGCGCGGCGGTTTCGGCCACCGCAAGTGCCGCCGCATCGACTTCCTTCAGCGCGTGCTGGTGATCGGTGCCATGGATGACGATTACCGGCTTGCGGAGGGCGGACGCGAAACCGGCATCGAAGGCGGCGTTCCACTGCCGGTATTTCTCGCCGAAGCGCACCACGATGATATCGGCCTCGCCGATCAGCGTGCGGGTGCGGATCGCATTCATCTGCGCGCCCTTGTGGTCGTGCCAGAACTTGCTGTCCTCGGCACCGAGGATCGCCACGCCGCAATCGTCCGACGCCTCGTGATGGGTGACCGGCGCGCTCATCGCCACCGGCAGGCCGGCGCGGGAGCATCCGGCCTCGATCTCCTCGCGCCAGTCGGTGTGAATCTCGCCGGAGAGATAGAGTTTCCAGGTTTTCATGGCATGCCTCTCGATTAGTCATCCTCGGACAGGCTGCGAAGCAGCGCTGATCCGGGGACCCAGATTTGATTCAAGCCTAGAATATCCTGGGCCCTCGGGACAAGCCCGAGGGTGACTACAGGGGGGTACCCGCCGATCCTGCCGAGGTCGGCAACCGTCGCGGTGGCAGCCCGGATAAAATCCTTTTCGCTCACGCCAGATGCTGCGCATCGGCTGCGCGGGCGCGGGCTGACCGCCCGGCTCGCTCTTCGCTCGCTATCCGCCGATCCTGCCGAGGTCGGCAACCGTCGCGGTGGCAGCCCGGATGCGGGTAAGCAGCGCCAGGCGGTTGGCGCGGATTTTCGCGTCGTCGGCATTGACGTGAACCGTCTCGAAAAACGCATCGATCGGCGCGCGCAGGCTGGCGAGCCGGCTCATCGCCTCCTCGAAATTCTCGGCTTCGATCGCAAGGCCCGCAAGCTTCTCGACATCTTCCAGCGTCTCGAACAGCGCGCGTTCCTCGTCATGCTCGAACAGGGCGGCATCGACGGTCTCGGCGATCTGCGTTCCCTTCTTTTCCTCGGCTGTGAGGATATTCGCCGCGCGGCGGTAGCCCTGAATGAGGTTTTCGCCGTCATCGCTCTCGACGAGTTTTTGAAGAGCGCGGGCCTTGAGCGTGACGATCAGCAGGTCGTCGTTATTCGCGCTCACGCGAGTGGCTTCGCCACCGCTGCGCGGGCGCGGCGCGTTCGCGCCGGCCGCCTCTTCGGCGGCTTTGGCGTCATCGGCAAGGACCGCGTCGATCACATCGTGTCGCACGCCCTCATCCTTCAGGAAGACCTTGAGCCGATCATGGAAGAAGGAGAGAAGGTCGGCGCCTGCCCATGTCGCAAGGCCCAGCCGCACGCCATTCTCGATCACCAGCCGGATGACGCCGAGCGCCGCGCGGCGCAGAGCGTAGGGATCCTTGGAGCCGGTCGGCTTCTCATCGATGGCCCAGAAGCCCACCAAGGTATCGAGCTTGTCGGCAAGCGCCACGGTGACCGATACCGGATCGGTCGGCACGTCGTCGGTCGGTCCGAGCGGCTTGTAATGCTCCTCGATGGCAAGCGCGACAGAGGCATCTTCGCCGGCCCGTTCGGCGTAGCGTCTTCCCATCCTGCCCTGGACTTCCGGAAACTCGAACACCATGGCCGATTGCAGGTCGGCCTTGGCGAGATACGCCGCGCGTTGCGCCTGCCTCGCCAGTTGTTCCGCACTCACGCGAGTGGCTTCACCACCGCTCCCGCTTTTGACGTCAATGTGGGGCGCTGACGCGGGTCGCTCTTCGCTCCCTGTCCCGCCGATGCCCGAGGAAGCCGCCACGGCGGGCGCCAGTTCGCCGGCCAGCGCGACGATGCGCCTGATCCGTTCGCCCTGGCTGCCGAGCTTCGCATGAAAGGTGACGGTATCGAGCGCGGCGACCCATTCGTCGAAACCGCCTTCCTTGGCGGTCTGCTGCAGATCGCTTTCCCAGAAGAACTTCGCATCCGACAGCCGCGCCGCGACCACCTTGCCATTGCCGCGGATGACCTCCCTGCCGCCATCGGCCGGGATGATGTTGGTCGCCAGCAGGAAGCGGTTGGACAGGTTCCTTTCACCCGCTCCAAGCGGCTGCGCCGCGTCGCTCCCTGTTCCGCCCGCATCGGAACGACGCACCACGAAGCATTTCTGGTTCTCGCGGATGGTGAGCTGGATCACTTCGGCGGGAATGTCCAGAAAGGCTTCATCGAATTCGCCCATCAGCACGGTCGGCCATTCGACCAGATTGGCGACCTCTTCGAGCAGCCCCCTATCCTCGACCAGTTCGAAGCCCTGGGCAAAGGCAAGGTTTTCAGCGTCGGCCAGGATCATCTCCTGGCGGCGGGCGGCATCGAGCACCACATGGGCCTTTTCGAGCTTGTCGGCATAGTCGGCGAAGCGCTTCACGGTGAAGGCGGCAGGCGACAGGAAACGATGGCCGCGCGTCTCGTTGGAAGCGGCAATGCCGCCGACCTCGAACGGGACGACTTCCGGTTCCTCGGTTTCCGGCCCGAAGGTGCACAGGATCGAATGCAGCGGTCGCACCCATCTGAGCGAGCCCGCCTCGCGGCTCGCCTCGCCCCAGCGCATGGATTTCGGCCAGGGAAAATCGCGGATAATGCCGGGCATCACCCCGGCGATGATGTCCTTCGCCTCGCGGCCGGGCTTCTCGATCACCGCGACGTAGAAATCGCCCTTCCTGGGATCGGATCTGACTTGCGCCTGGTCGATGCTTTCAAGCCCCGCACCGCGCAGGAAGCCGGTGATCGCCTGTTCCGGCGCATCGGTGCGCGGTCCCTTTCTCTCCTCGCGGATATCGGCGGAGCGCGCTGTCAGCCCGCGCAGATCGAGCGTCAGGCGGCGCGGCGTCCAGTATTCCCTGGCGCCCTCATAGGTGAGGCCGGCATCGACCAGCGCATCGGTAACCAGTTTCTTCAGGTCGCCGGCGGCCTTGCGCTGCATACGGGCAGGTATTTCCTCGGAAAACAGTTCTAGCAACAGATCGGGCATGAGTTCACCGGCCCCGCATGCGAGGTTTTGTTTGCGCGTCCTCGGCTTTCGCCTGCGGGCGACGCGGGCGGGCAGGTATCTCTTCGGAAAACAGTTCTAGCAACAGATCGGGCATGGAGGGCTTCACAAAGCGGGAAAGAAATCGCGCCTGCGTTAGCAAGACATGGCGACGATGTCACGCCTTCCTTTGCGCCAGCCTGACGCCGGGGCCTGCCTGCTCTGGCAGCGGCCTAGCTGCCGTCGCGCCATCCGGCATCGCGGTGGGTGCCGTCGCAGAACGGCTTGTTCCTCGACAGGCCGCATCGGCAGAGCACGTATTTCCGTTCGCTGGCGGTCGCGGCGAAGCGTGCGCCCTCAAGCGCCAGGTTTCGAACCTGATAGGGTCCGTTCTTCTCGACGCGGATCATCACTTCCTCACCGACCAGATGCTCGCTCGCGCCCTCCGCCGATCGGCGCGCCAATGCGCCGGAGGGGCAGGCATGGAGCACTTCCAGGACGGATTCGACGGAACCTTCGTCGGGCTGCACCCAGGGCTTCTTGCCGGGATCGAAGACGGCGAGATTGCGCCGACCGCATTCGGCGGCGTGCGAACACAACAGCTTGTTGTACTGCACCGTGATGTCGCCGCCCTCATAGGCGAAGACACGGCCATCGGGGTTTTCCGTCTCGTTGGCTGAAGAAAAGCCCGCCTCCTTGTGCGACCCGTCGCAGAACGGCTTGTTCTTCGAATGGCCGCAGCGGCAGAGCGCCATGACCGGCTTCACCTCGATCGCATTGCCGTCATGGTCGACGAATGTCTTCAAGTTCTTGACCGCCAGCGGGCCGCTCTCGCGCGGCTGGATGACCGGCCTGTCGCTCGTCTCGGCTTCGCCCAGCGCCTTGTGCGAGCCGTCGCAGAACGGTTGTCCATCGGTCTGCTTGCAGGCACAGAACCATTTGTCGCCGTCTGCTTCCGCCGTCCATTTGACCGGACAAAATTCGCTGCCCTTGTGCGAGCCGTCGCAAAAGGGCTGGCTGGCCGAGCGGCCGCAGGCGCACCACCAGTAATCCTTGCCCGCTTCAACGGAAACCTTGATCGGCGCCCTCGCCGCGACCTGACCCTTTTGCATGCTGGACCTCCACACATTGAACCATCAGGAAGCCTGCAATGGGCCGCAGGGCGATGCAAGTCACATTCTGATGGACGGTGCGGTCATCGACGGTGGAGCGGACGCAGGCCGAGGCGGCATGCTACCAGCCTCCGCCTCCTCCGCCGCCGCCACCGCCGCCGGAGAACCCGCCGCCCGACGAGCCGGACGAACTCTTCGGCGCCGGCATGGCCGATGCCATGGCGGCGGACACGGCGGCAACCGAGGCAGCCGTCGCCGAACCGATGCGGTTGGAACTCCAGCTCCGGCCGTGATACCAGGCCGGCCGGTAGGCCTGCTCCTGTGCCGGCGCGACGCGGGCCAGATGGGCCGCCCAGGCTTTCGACCAGGGTTCCTCGACACCGAGGCCCGCCGCATAGGGCAGATAGCGCTCATAGAGTTCCTCGCTCATCTCAGGCGCGTCGCGCAGGTTGAGCCGGTTGGTCTCCGCCGTTTCGAGATAGAGCTTGAAGCCCTCGATGCGCGGCAGAACCTTGGCGCCGGCAAGCGTCGGCGCGCCGA
This sequence comes from Nitratireductor sp., assembly GCA_020441665.1. Lineage (GTDB taxonomy): Bacteria > Pseudomonadota > Alphaproteobacteria > Rhizobiales > Rhizobiaceae > Salaquimonas. Next base: position 3,619 of record JAGRLT010000039.1, on the reverse strand, counting down.
GGAGGTAGAGCATGGCGGCCCCGGTCACGATCCCCACCGCGACGAGCAGACCGGCAAAGCGCCATGCCGGATAGCCGTCGCCTGTGACGAGCCCGAGCAATGTCACGGCGATGATCAGGGCTCCCGCCAGCAACAACGCGGCGCCGATCGCCCGGCTGACCCTATAGCCGACGGGGTTGGAACGCAGGAACCAGCCATAGGCCGCCAGGCCGCAGCCGAACAGGCTGCCGAAGAAGCCCGGCATCACCGAAGCCATGGCATCGTCACCCGGCTGCTGCAGGACGAGGCCAAGGACGAAGGTCAGTACGCCGACGATCACGCCGGGCACGAACCAGCCGAGATTGCTGTTGAAGAACTTGCCGCCATATTCGCGCCGGATCGCCGATTGCAGGCTCGACTGGGCTGCCTGAAGCGTCGGGCCGAAGCGCTTGTCGAGACTGACGGTCTCGCGGGTTGCCAGCAGGCGGTTGTAGAGCGCGCGCTCGCCAGCCGGCAGCGCGACCACCGATGCCGGATCGGACACCGCGCCGCGGGTGAAGCTGATCTTGCCCTTGGCGTTCTCGTCGATCACCAGCATGCGCTTGACGCCGAGCGACAGGAGCGCGGCGATATAGGCAAGGTCGGAGCCGCGCTTGACCTGTTTGAAGGCATTGAAATGGACAAAGGACATGGCGGCGGGCGACAGGTTCTCCGGCGGGTGAAACAGCGGGATCACGGTCTCTGTCGGCGGATCGCGGCCGACACGCGACCAGACATAGCCATAATAGGACGGCACGAAGAGCCAGCCGGCGACCAGCAGGAGATAGCCGAGATTGCTCCACAGCCAGTAAAGCCCGGCGCCCGAGCCCTCGCCCGCCACCACGCCCCTGGTGAAGCCGACGGCAAGGGTCATGCCCTCGTTGGGTCTCAACGCCTTCGTCGTCTCGAAGCCGATATCGGCGGTGCCGGCGCCCGAAGCGGTAAAGTCGCGTCCGGCAGCGCCATAGCCGCCGGTATAGGCCGCGATCTGCTTCGACAGCGCGCCCTGCGGCAGGTGCACCACGGCCCGCGCCTTGCGGATCGGAAAGCTCCAGAAATTGCCGGTGACGTTCCAGTAGAGCTCGTCATAATCGTCGAAATAGCGCAATTGCCGGGTGGTGTGATAGCGGATCGTATAGGTGTGCTCGCCCCAGGGGATGAAGACGTCCGCATCGCCGATATAGATGCGCAAGAAGCGGCCCTGCCACTCGGTCTTGTAGGGCGAGGCCGCGCCATTGTGCAGCACCTGGCGCAGGTCGAACCCGTTATCGGTCCACAGCCCCCAGGAATCGGTCGCGCGCAGGGGAATGTCGCGATAGATGCCGCGCTTGATCTGATAGCCCTCGGCCTGGACCGTGATCGTCTCGACCACATCGAGCGAGCCATCGGCATTGACGGTGATGTCCGACAGGAAGTCGCGTATCTCCTCGGCCGCAAGCGCGCCGGCCGGGATCAGCAGAAAAAGCAGAAGGAAGAGCGCCGCGGCAGAGCGTTTCATGGCGCGATCTATTCGAAACTCACCCTGGGCACGGCGCGGTCAGCCTCGTCCTCGAGTTCGAAGAATTCGGCCTGGGCGAAGCCGAACTGGTTGGCGACGAGGCTCGAAGGAAAGGATTCGACGGCGATGTTGAAGTTGCGCACCGCGCCATTGTAGTAGCGGCGGGAAAGCGAAATCTCGTTCTCGGTTTCCTCGAGCGCGTCCTGGAATTCCTTGAAGTTCTGATTGGCCTTGAGATCGGGGTAGCTCTCTGCGACCGCCATCAGCCGGCCAAGGGCGCCGGACAGGGCGCCCTCGACGGTGGCGCGCTGATGGGGCGCGGAACCCGACGCGCCGACCGCCTTGGAACGCAGCCGCGTCACCTCCTCGAGCAGTTCGCGCTCATGGGTCATGTAGCCCTTGACGGTTTCGAGCAGGTTGGGGATCAGGTCGGCCCGGCGTTTCAGCTGCACATCGATGCCGCTCCAGCCCTCGCGCACCATCTGACGGTTTTTCACCAACCGGTTGTAGAGGGAAACCGCATACAGGCCGGCGGCGACCAGAACGGCCAGAACTATCCAGGTAGTCATCCAACACCTCCCAAGTGGCGCCCGCTAGGACGCCTGCTGCCCCGCCTGCGATCCGTCAGGAAGCGCCATTATGCACAGCTATCGAAACTTGTCACCGAAGAGGGAATCATGCGGCAGCTTCTGGTTCCGGTTGCCACAGTGGCAATACGCCTTCGTTATCTCGTGGCGTATAATCCATGGCGAACCCCTCCCTCGGCATCGAATGCTGTTTCTATGAGGTCGAAAAATGCACCATCGCCCTTCTCTGCCTTTCGCCAGAGTGCGTAGGCAACCAAATCGGCGTACTGAATTGCCCTTGTCGCCTTGCTGTCAACAAAGAACGGAACATCAACTAGGTTTCTGGTTCGGCCCCACGTATGGCCCTTCAACTTGAAGTCCCTTGCCAATTTCTGGAGCCTGGTTTCCTGAGTTGACTTGTCCAATATCAGCAAACCGCGTTCCTTTCTCGAACCTGAATTTATTCTGTCGAGAAACCGGTCAAATCGACTGACGATTTGTTCGAAGGCTACTTCAAGAGGATCGTCGGGCGATACCGCCGCCTTCTCGATAGTCGCCCCGAACAGCGCCCGCCTGCCCTGCAAACGGTCAATGGTCGCCAGCGCTTCGGCAATATGGGCACGCCGTCTACTCTTATCGCGAATGGACCGCCAAAACCCCTTACCCGGCAGCATATGACTGCCATGGAACTCCAGTTCTTCCGCCTGTGACGACGCAATCTTTTGCGCTAGCTCACCTAGTTGCAAATCGAGAAAATGGACCTGGCGTTCAAACAAGGCAACGCCAGCCAGCACAACAAATCTGTCGGATGCATTTCGAGCCGAACCGGCATCATCAAGGTACAAAAGAAACATAAAAAAGGCGGCCGTGAGAAACCATGTTTCAACGAACTGCGTAAGGCAGCCCTCACAACCGCAGTTCGTATATGCTCATATTACTCGTAACTGTCAAGTTAACAAGCAGTTCCGCCCGCCTCGGTCCTCAGAAAGGCTTCGCCGCAGGCCTTGGCCAGCGCGCGCACGCGCAGGATGTAGCTCTGGCGCTCGGTGACGGAAATCACGCCGCGGGCATCGAGCAGGTTGAAGACGTGGGAGGCCTTGATCGTCTGGTCGTAGGCGGGATGCGCCATGACGATGGCCCTGCCGGTCTTCGGATCGATGTCCGGGCTTGCCAGAATGCGCAGGCATTCGCCCTCGGCATCCTCGAAGTGGCGCAGCAGCGTGGCGGTATCGGCGACATCGAAGTTCCAGCGCGAATATTCGCGTTCGGTCTGCTGGAAGATGTCGCCATAGGTAACCTTGTCACTGCCTTCTCGGCCGTTGAAGTTGAGGTCGTAGACGTTGTCGACGTCCTGCACATACATGGCGAGGCGCTCGAGCCCGTAGGTCAGTTCGCCGGCGGCGGGGGCGCATTCGAAACCGCAGACCTGCTGGAAGTACGTGAACTGCGAGACTTCCATGCCGTCACACCACACTTCCCAGCCAAGCCCCCAGGCGCCCAGCGTCGGGCTTTCCCAGTCGTCCTCGACAAAGCGGAT
>JAGRLT010000038.1 GCA_020441665.1 Nitratireductor sp. | reverse complement strand
TCTGGCCGCCGCGCGGCGACAAGGGCTTCGGCTATGATCCGGTGTTTCAGCCCGACGGCCATGCCGTCACCTTCGGCGAAATGGCGGCAAGCGAAAAGCATGGCTGGGAAGCGGGCAGCGGCGATGGCGGCCTGTCGCACCGGGCGCGGGCCTTCGCTCGCTTCGCCCGTGAATGCCTGATCCCCTCGGGGCATGCGCCCAAACCGGCCTGAACATGGCATCCCCGCTTCATCAGCCCCCGCAGCAATCCCTTCATCAGCCGGGCGACCCGTTCGGCGTCTATGTCCATTGGCCGTTCTGCGCCGCCAAGTGCCCCTATTGCGATTTCAATTCCCATGTCCGCCACCGGCCGGTCGACCAGGCGGTGTTCGTCGAAGCCTATGGCCGCGAAATCGCCCATATGGCGTCCGTCGTGCCGAACCGCACGGTCAGCTCGGTCTTCTTCGGCGGCGGCACGCCCTCGCTGATGGAACCCGATACGGTGGGTGCCATCCTGGAGGCGGTCGCCACCCATTGGACGCTGTCGCCGGACGCCGAAATCACGCTCGAAGCCAATCCCTCCAGCGTCGAGGCGCGGCGCTTTCAGGGCTACCGCCAGCGCGGCGTCAACCGGCTGTCGCTCGGGGTGCAATCGCTGGAAGACGAACCGTTGAAATTTCTCGGCCGGCTGCATTCGGCCGACGATGCCAGACGGGCGATCGCGCTTGCCCGCGACATATTCCCCCGGCTTTCCTTCGACATGATCTATGCGCGGCCGGGCCAGACGCCGGAAGCCTGGGAACGGGAACTCGAAGCGGCCATCGCGCTCGCCGCCGATCATCTGTCGCTCTATCAGCTCACCATCGAACAGGGCACGCCGTTCTTCGAACTGCACCGCAAGGGCCGGCTGCCGATACCCGATCCCGATCGCGCCGCCGATCTGTATGAACTGACCCGGGAGGTCACCGCCCGCCACGGCCTGCCGGCCTACGAGATTTCGAACCACGCCGCGCCGGGCGCTCAATGCCGGCACAACCTCGTCTACTGGCGCTATCACGACTATGCCGGGATCGGCCCGGGCGCCCATGGCAGGCTGAGCGTGAACGGCGCCAAGCTTGCCACCGTCTGCGAGGCCAATCCCGAGATCTGGTGGCAGAAGGCGATGGCGCAGGGCCATGGCCTGCGCGAGAGCGAGCGGCTCACCGCCAGCGAAGCCGGCGATGAAATGCTGGTGATGGGATTGCGCCTTGCCGAGGGGATCGAACCCGGACGCTTTCGGGCGCTTTCGGGCCGCGGCCTCAATCCCGACCGCATCCGCGACCTGACCGGCGACGGCCTGATCGAATTCGCCGAGGACGGCAGGCTGCGCGCCACGCCGGCGGGCTTCATGGTGCTCGATGCGGTGGTCGCCGACCTCGCCCGCTAGAACCTACAGTCCGGCGGAGAAGCTGGTCGGCGCCGGGCTTTCAAGCGTGCCCTGGCCGTTGACCACCTTGTAGATTGCAAGGCCCCGCTCGGCGGTTCCATCCTGTTTGAGGCGGAAAATTCCGTTAATGCCGGCAAAACCGCGCCGGTCCTCCAGCACTGCGGGCGTGAAGGCCTGTTGCGGCCCCTTGCTGCGCACCAGGTTGATCACCAGCGTGACGGCGTCATAGGCGAGCCCGGCAAAGACGCCCGGCTGGGCGTTGTGCACCGACTGGTAGCGGTTGGCGAAAGCGTTGAAGTTGGTGATGTCGCGGCCGGTATAGAGCGCGCCCTCGAGCTCCGGGCGACCGAACCGGACGGATTCCCACTGGCCGGAACCAAAGACCTGCTTGCCGGCAAGCGCGGCGCCGGAACGCTGCAGGCTGCCGAGAATGACTTCCGGAATCTGGCCGCCCTCGGGAATGTAGATCGAGTCGGCGCCTTCGAGCGCCACCACCGCATCGCGCGCCGCCTGTTCGATCGCCTGGCCGGAACGCTCATATTTGCTGATCTGGATGTTGATGCCGCCGGCGCCGCCGATTTCCCGCAAGGCGGCCTCCTGCAGCACGCCGACGGGCCCGGCGGGCAGGAAGGCGTGGATGTTGCGTTTGCCGAGCGACAGGGCGTAGGTCATCATCCGCCTGGTATCGGCGACCTGGGTATAGGACATCAGATAGACGCCGCGCTTGGCGACGCCCGGATCGTTGGAAAAGGCGATCATGGTTCGCCCGGCGGGAATCGTGACGGCGGAAGCCGAACTCACCGAACCCGAAAACAGCGGCCCCAGAATGGCCGTCGACCCCTCGTTGATCGCCTCGGTCGCCGCGTTCTGGGTGTCGGCGGCGGTGCCCTTGGTGTCCTTGATCACGAGCTGGATCGTGTTCTGGCCGAAATCCTGCATGGCAAGCAGCGCGCCATTGCGCAAATCATTGGCGACCGTCGCCGCATTGCCCGGTGCCGTCTTGGGCACCAGCAGGGCGATGCGCACATTGCCCTGGCCGAAGACCTCACCCTGGGGATTGGGATCGAGAATGATCGCATTGGCGTCGTTGCCGATGCCGTCGGTGGCGGCGCCGAGATTGGCCGACTGGCAGGAGGCAAGCGCAACCAGAAGAAGAAGCCCCGCGGCCCATTTGCCGACATGATGCACCCTGTGCGCGATCTTCCGTCCTCGGATTTCGTATCCCGGGATTTCACAGCCCGGGATTTCGCCCCTTGATCCGAACGTCATTTTCCTGCAACCCCTTGGCATTCGATCCCCGATAACCCTCAAGACATTCGCGGGCGGTCGCCCGGCTTTCGGACCGTGCTCCCGCAGTCCGATGTCTCATCGCACTAGCCCAATTTGGCGCTTACGTTAAGTGCCCGTTGTTTCCAACCTCCGACTGGATGAAAAATGGGGCGTTTTTGCCGCCGGTTTGTGTCATGGGTGGCACAATCGGCACGGTTCCCGGAAGATACGGTTTTGAAAAGGCCGGCCTGGAAAAGACTGATATTTGCCGCCGAGAAGCGAAGAGCCCAAGGATCATGACTCACTTCACCATCCGGCAGCAGACCTTCGCCGCGGCACCGCTCGAGCCGGGGGTCTATGTGGTGGCAACGCCGATCGGCAATCTCGGCGATGTCACGCTGCGCGCGCTGGAAACCCTGGCCGCCGCCGATCTCATCGCCTGCGAGGACACGCGGGTGACCGGCAAGCTGCTCGTCCGTTACGCGATCGACACGCCGCGCCGCGCCTATCACGAACACAATGCCGATCGCGAGGGGCCGGCGCTGCTCGACCTCGTAGCCTCGGGCAAGGCGGTAGCGCTGGCGAGCGATGCGGGGACGCCGCTGATCTCCGATCCCGGCCAGCGGCTGGTCGCACAGGCGCGCGGCAGGGGACTGCCGGTCTTTGCCCTTCCAGGCGCATCGGCGCCGCTGGCCGCGCTGGCGGCGGCAGGGCTGCCCACCAGCCGCTTCACCTTTGCCGGATTTCCACCGCCCCGGCAGGGCGCACGCCGCGCCGAGCTTGCCCGCTTCAGTGAGAATCAGGGAACGCTGGTATTCTTCGAGGGACCGTCGCGGCTTGCCGCAACGCTTGCCGACATGGCCGAAGTGTTCGGCCCGGCGCATACGGGCTGTGTCGCTCGCGAACTGACCAAGCTGCATGAGGAGTTCAGAACCGGGCCGCTGGCAGACCTCGCCGAACATTATGCCGCCCATCCGCCCAGGGGCGAGATCGTCATCCTGGTCGCGCCGCTCGAGGCGGGCGAGGCGCCGGATCCCGAAACCCTGTTGCGGGAACTGCTGCAGACCATGAGCGTCAGCCGGGCGGCAGCGGAAGCGGCCAGGCTGACCGGCGGCCGCAAGCGCGACCTCTACCAATTGGCGCTCCGGCTGGCCGGCGACCCGGCATGAGCGGCGGGAACGGCGAGAGCGGGGAAAAGAGAAAGCGGCGGCGGGCCCGGACGCATGGCCTGTTCGCCGAGCGCCTGGCCGCGCTGGCACTCCGCCTGAAGGGCTATCGCATCGTCGCCCGCAATTTCCGCTGCAAGCAGGGCGAGATCGACATCATCGCCCGCAAGGGCGATCTTGTCGCCATCGTCGAGGTCAAGGCCCGGCCCGACACGATGAGCGCTGCCGAGGCGGTGACGCTTCGGGGGCGCCGGCGCATCGAGCAGGCAGCCCAGGTCTGGCTTTCCCGCCGGCCCGACCATGCGAGGCTTTCACTGCGGTTCGACATCGTTGCCGTACGGCCCTGGCGCTGGCCGGCGCATATCGAGAACGCCTTCTGAGTCGTTTCCACCGGCCGGAGCGGACAGTTCTTCCGACCGGCGTGGCCTATTCCTTTGGCTGGCGCGGCCCATTCTTTTGGCTGGCGAAGCCAGTGGTTTTTGCTAAACCTGCGGCGGATCACGTGACAGGAGTTTGCCATGGCCCTCAAGGTCGGCGTCCAGATGGACCCTATTTCCAAGATCAACATCGCGGGCGATTCGACCTTCGCGCTTTGCCTCGAGGCGAAGGCGCGCGGCCATCACCTGTTCCACTTCACCCCCGACCGGCTGCAATTGCGCGGCGACAGGCTTTCGGCCGAAATCGAAGCGCTGGATGTACGCGATGTCGAGGGCGATCATTTCACCCTTGGCGACAGGGTTCTGACCGACCTGTCGACGCTCGACGTCATCCTGCTGCGCCAGGATCCGCCCTTCGACATGAGCTACATCACCAACACCCACCTGCTGGAGCGCATCCATCCCGGAACGCTGGTGGTCAACGATCCGCGCGCCGTGCGCAATGCGCCGGAAAAGCTGCTGGTGATGGAATTTGCCGACCTGATGCCGGAAACGCTAATCACCCGCGACGTCGCCGCGATCCGCAGGTTCCGCGACGAATTCGGCGACATCATCATCAAGCCGCTCTATGGCAATGGCGGCGCCGGGGTCTTCCGCCTCGCCGAGGGCGATCAGAACCTCTCCTCCCTGCTCGAAATGTTCGACGGGCTCTACCGCGAACCGTTCATCGCCCAGCGCTATCTGAAGGATGTGCGCAAGGGCGACAAGCGCATCATCCTGGTCGATGGCGAACCGGTCGGCGCGATCAACCGGGTGCCGGCGGAAGGCGATGCGCGCTCCAACATGCATGTGGGCGGGCGCGCCGAGCACAGCGAGCTGACGGCGCGCGAAAAGGAAATCTGCGCGGCGATCGGCCCGCGCCTCAAGCAGGAAGGCTTCATCTTCGTCGGCATCGACGTGATCGGCGACTGGATGACCGAGATCAACGTCACATCGCCTACCGGCATCCGCGAAGTGAAACGGTTTTCCGGCACCGATATCGCCGCCCTCATCTGGGATGCGATCGAAAAGCGCAGGGCGGCCTGAGCATCCCCGGGCGAATATAGAACAAAAAAAGAACAAAATACTTGACAGCGGCGCCGATGCAACTTTAGGGTTGTGATCGGGTTGCAATGCGATCCGCCCAGTCAAACCGCTTCAGTCGGGAGCCGGAAGATGGTTTCGCGCGTCAAGACGATTGCCTTTCACGGCATCGAGGCCGTGCCGGTCGATGTCCAGGTCATGGTGGCGCCGGGCCGGATGGACCAGATGCCGATCGTCGGCCTGCCGGACAAGGCGGTGGCCGAAAGCCGCGAGCGGGTCAGGGCGGCGCTGCACGCGTCGGGCCTTTCGATGCCGCCCAAGCGGGTGACCGTCAATCTGGCGCCGGCCGACCTGCCCAAGGAGGGCAGCCATTTCGACCTGCCGATCGCGCTCGGCCTGATGGCGGCACTCGGCGCGATCCCGTCCGATGCGCTCGAAAACTACGTCGTCATGGGCGAACTCTCGCTCGACGGTACGCTGATGCCGGTCGCCGGCGCGCTACCGGCGGCGATCGGCGCCAATGCGCTCGGCAAGGGCCTGATCTGCCCGGCGGCGAGCGGGCAGGAAGCGGCCTGGGCCGATCCCGGGATGGAGATCCTGGCGCCGGTCAGCCTGATCGGCCTTGCCAATCATTTCCGTGGCACGCAGGTGCTGACGCGGCCGAAGCCGGGCATCCGCGAGACCGCCCGCGTACTGCCCGACCTCAACGAAATCCGCGGCCAGGAAACCGCCAAGCGGGCGCTCGAAATCGCCGCCGCCGGCGGCCACAACATGCTGATGGTCGGCCCGCCCGGCTCGGGCAAGTCCATGCTGGCCGCCCGGCTGCCCGGCATTCTGCCCAGGCTTTCGCCGCGCGAATTGCTGGAAATCTCGATGATCCAGTCGATCGCCGGCGAGATTGCCGGCGGCAGGCTTTCCGACCGGCGGCCGTTCCGTGCGCCGCATCATTCGGCTTCGATGGCAGCCCTGGTGGGCGGCGGGTTGCGTGCCCGTCCGGGAGAAGCCTCGCTGGCCCATAACGGCGTGCTGTTTCTCGACGAATTGCCGGAATTTGCGCCGCAAGTGCTCGATTCCCTGCGCCAGCCGCTGGAATCGGGCGAAACGGCGATCGTGCGGGCCAATTATCGGGTCACCTATCCCTCGCGCTTTCAACTGATAGCCGCGATGAACCCCTGCCGCTGCGGCATGGCGGGCGAACCCGGCCATCATTGCCGCCGGGGCGAGCGCTGCGCCGCCGACTATCAGGGGAGGATTTCCGGCCCCTTCATGGACCGGATCGATCTGCGCATCGAGGTCCCGGCGATTTCGGCGGCCGATCTCATGACCGTCGATACGGGCGAGGCGAGCGCAAGGGTTGCGGCCAGGGTCGAGACAGCGCGGCAGGTTCAGGCGGCACGGCTAGAAGCGCTCGCAAAACGGGCGGAAACCGACAGCGAACTGGCAGGCCGGCTGGGGCTCGCCAAGGGGCGGACGGGCGGCCACGCGGCCGCGCTGCCGGCCCAGCGCACCAATGCGGCGATGGGTTCCGGCCTGACCGAAGCCCTTGCCCGCCCCGACGGGCCAGGCGAGAAACTGCTGCGCGACGCCGCCCAATCGATGCATTTTTCGGCCCGTGCCTATCACCGGATCCTGAAGGTCGCACGCACGATCGCCGATCTCGACGGGGCTGAAACCGTGACCCGCATTCACCTTGCCGAGGCGATCGCCTATCGCGCGGTCAACGAGCGGCTTGCGATCGCCGCCTGAGCCGCGACTCTGGATCATGCCATGGTGTGGGTCATGGTGTCTCGCCATAGGGTTGTGCCATAGGATCGTGCCATGGGGTCGCACCACAGAGCCTGCCGTCGCGTCATGCCATCCCGCAGTTGCGCCATCCCGGAATCACCGGCCTTTTGAAATCACATCTTTTTCGCCCTTCCAGCCAAACGGCTTCGACCGGTGACCGGAGGGCGTTTACCATGCCGCTAAAGCGTTTCTTCAGCCGGTTGTGGCAGGGTTCCGGCCGAGATGACCGCCACACGACAAGAATTTGCGCCCGAAGCCGAGGGCGATTTCACGAGACCCGCGCGCGCCTTAAGGCCGGGCGACGGGATGGCCGTGCCCGAGAGGCCGGGGGCAGACGATGCGACGGGTCGGGAGGCCGACGCTGACGGCGGGGGCGAAAATCCGGCGCGGTTTCGCCGCCGGCATCGGCGCGAGCCGCCCGGGGCAGGACCCCGGTCGCCGGGATATTTCAGGATCGCACTTGCCGCGGCGCTCCTCCTCATCATCGCGGACGTGTACTATTTCCTCGATCTGACGCGGCTTGAGAACGGATTGCTGAGCGCGGTCGCGATCGCCGCGGCGCTGGCGCTGATGCACCGCATCCGTCTCGAAAGGACGGCCGCGCGAGAACTTGCCACCATGCGAAGCCGGTTCGAGGAACTCGAGGACAGGGCCTGGGAGCTTTCGGAAAGCGAGGAGCGCTACCGCACGATTTCGGACGCCTTCGGCGACCTGGTGGTCATCCGCAGCGCCGACAACCGGGTTGCCGCCTGCAACGCCGCCTATGCGGCGGCCTTCGGGGCCAGCGAGGCGGAAGTGGTCGAACACGACATCCTGCCGGTGTTCGCCGGGGACGATGCCGCTTCCGCCCCCGAGGTACCGCCGGAAAGGGCCGACCGGCGCGTCAGCGCCGTGCTGCGCCGCCGGGGCGCCCTGTCGGAACTCGTCATCGACCGCGGCGCGCAACAGACCTGGTATCAATGGCTCGACGTGCCGGTGCGCGGCAGCAAACATGGCCAGCCGCTCACCCTGTCGGTGGCGCGCGACATCACCTCCTTCAAACGGTCTCTCGAACTCGACGCGGCGGCCCGCCAACAGGCCGAGGAGGCAAGCCGGGCCAAGTCCCGCTTTCTTGCCATGGCGAGCCACGAGATGCGCACACCGCTCAACGGCATCATCGGCATGTCGAAACTGCTCGGATCGACCAGGCTTACCCGCGAACAGCAGAACTACACTGATGCGCTTGCCCGTTCCGGCCATTCGCTGCTGCAGCTGATCGAGGGCATGCTCGACCTGACCACGATCGAGGCCGGCCGGTTCTCGCTCCGGCCGGCCTGGTTCAAGCTGCCGGAAATGCTCGCGGAAACCGTGGAACTGCTGCAGTTTTCGGCAAGCCAGAAGGGGCTGGACCTGGCGCTGGTCATGGAGCCTGGCGTGCCGGGAGAAATTAAGGCCGATCTCGAGCGGCTGCGCCAGATCCTGATCAACCTGCTCGGCAACGCCATCAAGTTCACCGCGCGTGGCGGGGTTCGGCTCGACGTGGCCATGGAAGCACAGCAGGACGGCGACGTCCTTGTGTTCCGGGTTTACGATACCGGCCCCGGCATCGGTGCGGCGGACCGCGAGCGCATCTTCCATGAGTTCGAGCGGGCCGACGACGTCAACTCCCGACAGGCCGGCGGCGTCGGCCTCGGCCTGTCGATATCGAGCGCGCTGGCCGAGCAGTTCGGCGGTCGCCTCGACCTGGAAAGCACCGGGCCGCAGGGCTCGTGCTTTACCTTCGCGCTGCCGGCCTCGCTGTTCGACTTGCGACCGCGGAAACCGCTGCCGGACATCGCCGGCATGCGCGTCATCATCGCGCTCGACCGCAGCTTTGCCGCGGCGGCGCTGGCCGACATGCTGTCGCTTCGCGGTGCCTTCGTGCGCATGGTGTCGCCGGACGATCTGCGCGCCGGCAAGGGGATAGCCGTGAAGGAAAGCGATTTCCTGATCGCCGATGCGCGGCTGCTGGCAACCCTGCTCGAGGAATCGGGATTTTCCGCCGCAAGGCCTGCCGGCATGGCGGCGGTGCTGTCGACCGAGACGAAGGCCCATTGGGCCCGATACCGCGCGCTGGGCATCGAGCACTGGCTGATGCAGCCGGTTCGGGAGGAGAGCCTGCTCAACGTGGTAAGCGGCAGACACAATGGCGGCGCCCCGTCGCGGGAAGAGCCCGGCATCGCCCGCCGGGAGGAGATGGCTGCCTTGCAGCGGCCCCCGGCGGCGCAGGACCATCGCCGGCCCGCCGCCGGGCGGATCGTGCTGGCCGAGGACAACGATATCAATGCGCTGCTCGTCACCGCGGCGCTTTCCAAGGCCGGCTATCAGGTCGAGCGCGCCCATAATGGCGAGGAGGCGCTGGAGCTGATCGAGGGATCGCAAGGCGATGCCCCGCCCGTCCTGGTGCTGATGGACATGCACATGCCGGCCATGGGCGGCATCGAAGCGATAACCCGCTTGCGCGAACGCGAGCAACGCCAGGGCCTGGCGCCGCTTCCCGTTCTGGCGCTGACGGCGGACGATGCGGCCGAAAGCCGCGAGGCGATGACGGCGGCCGGCGCAAGCGGCTATCTCTCCAAGCCGATCGATCCGGCCAGGCTGGTCGAAATCGCGGATGCGACGATCCGTGGCCACAAGCCCGATACGGCCAGCACGGCAGTTTAGAAAAAGTTGCCGCTTGCCACGGCGATGGCGCTCCGCCATAACGCGCGCGATCTCGATGACCCTTGCCAATCTGGCCGCCCGTCCAACCGGCGGAACAAGGATACCATTCCATGGCACAGCCTTCCAACCGGGTGTTTTCCGGAATTCAGCCGACCGGCAACCTGCATCTCGGCAACTATCTCGGCGCGATCGTCAAATTCGTCGCCATGCAGGAGAGCCATGAATGCATCTTCTGCGTCGTCGACCTGCACGCCATCACCCAGCCCTTCGCGGTGTGGGGCGGGCCGGAAAAGCTCGCCGACCATACCCGCGAGGTGACGGCCGCCTATCTCGCCGCCGGCATCGATCCGAAGAAGAGCATCATCTTCAACCAGAGCCAGGTCATCGAGCATGCCGAGCTTGCCTGGCTGTTCAACTGCGTCGCGCGGATGGGCTGGCTCAACCGGATGACGCAGTTCAAGGAAAAGGCCGGCAAGGATCGGGAAAACGCTTCCGTCGGCCTGTTCGCCTATCCCAACCTGATGGCAGCCGACATTCTGCTCTATCGCGCGACCCATGTGCCGGTGGGCGACGACCAGAAGCAGCATCTCGAACTGACGCGCGACATCGCCGCCAAGTTCAACAACGACTTCGCGCCGCAGATTGCGACCCTGGGCCATGGCGAGGCCTATTTCCCGATGACCGAACCGGTGATCGAGGGACCGGCGACCCGCGTCATGAGCCTGCGCGACGGGGCGAAGAAGATGTCGAAATCCGATCCGTCCGATCTGTCGCGCATCACGCTGACCGACGATGCCGACACGATCGCCAAGAAAATCCGCAAGGCAAAGACCGATCCCGCACCGCTGCCGGAAACGCTGGACGGGCTCGCCGAACGGCCGGAAGCGGCCAATCTGGTCGGAATTTATGCCGCCCTTTCGGGCCAGACGCGCGAACAGGTGATCGGCGAGTTCGGCGGCAAGGAATTCTCAACCTTCAAGCCGGCGCTGGCCGATCTCGCGGTCGAGAAGCTGGCGCCGGTAAGCGGCGAAATGACCCGCTACCTGGCGGATCCGGCAACCGTCGACGGCGTTCTGCGCGACGGCTCGGATCGGGCGCGGGCGATCGCGGTCGAGACCATGCGGGAAGTAAAGGATATCATCGGCTTCCTGAGCTGAGGACCGATCGCGGACGGCCTAGCGGAAAGCCGGCATAAAGGCCGGTAGAAAGGAAGTGCCGTGCCGTTCAAATTGCGGCCGTCCGGCTTGCACCCGGCCGCCACCGGCCCTAAATTGCGTTTAGAATTATTCCAAACGGCTTTCGACGGCAGCCCTGACCTGCTGCCGAAGGCGGAGCGAAAGGCTCGACCATGTTCATCCAGACCGAAGTCACGCCCAATCCGGCGACGCTGAAATTCCTGCCCGGCAGGACCGTGCTCGAAAGCGGCTCGGCGGATTTCCGCAGCGCCGACGATGCCGCCGGTTCGCCGCTCGCCCTGCGGCTGTTCGAGATTCCAGGGGTTGCCGGGGTCTTCTTCGGCCATGATTTCGTGACCATCACCAAACAGGGCGACGATGCCGATGGCTTTGACTGGGCGCATCTGAAGCCGGCCATCCTTGGCGGCATCATGGAACATTTCATGTCCGGCGCGCCGGTGATGGCATCCGATGGCGGCATGCCGAGCGAGGGCGAGGAATTCTTCGAGGAGGCCGACAGCGAGATCGTCGGCACGATCAAGGAACTGCTCGAAACCCGGGTCAGGCCCGCCGTCGCCCAGGATGGCGGCGACATCACCTTCCGGGGCTTCCGCGAGGGCATCGTCTACCTGCACATGAAGGGCGCCTGTGCCGGCTGCCCGTCGTCGACGGCGACGCTCAAGCACGGCATTCAGAACCTGCTGCGCCATTTCATTCCCGAGGTGCAGGAGGTCGAAGCCGTCTGACGGCCATTGCCGGCCGGATGATACCTTAGTTCCGGTTGTAACGCCGCGTTCCTCAGCCATAGTTGCATCATGCTTTGCCTTGCCATGGATACCGCCGGCAGCCAGTGCGCGGCCTGTCTATATGACGGCGCGGCGCGGCGCATGCTTGCCCAGCACTCGGAAACCATCGACCGCGGCCATGCCGAGCGGCTGATGGGCATCATCTCGGAGGTGATGGGCTCGGCGGGCGCCGGCTATGGCGATCTCGCCAAGATCATCACCTCGACCGGTCCGGGCTCCTTCACCGGCATCCGGGTCACCGTCGCGACCGCCAAGGGATTCGGCCTCGGCCTCGGCATTCCGGTGATCGGCATCAGCACCCTTGCGGCCATGCTGGCGACCGTGCGGGAAAAAGCGCCCGGCGACGGCGGCGCGGGTTTCGGCGCGCTGATCGATGCGCGGCGCGGCGAAGTACACGGCCTGCTCGACTTCGAGACCCCGCTTGCGGCGGCCGAAACCCCGTTCGCAGCCGACCTTGCCGGCTTTGCCGGATTGCTCGAGGAGAGGCTGGCATCCGATCCCGCCGGACGGCTGGTACTCGGCATACAGGAGATCGGGCAGGGCGCCGGGAGCGATGCCGGGACCATTGAGGCACGGATCGCGCAATCGGCTTTCGCCGACAGGATCGACGTCCTGCCGATCGCGGCGGTGCCGATACGGCTCTACGCCGAACTCGGTGCGGCCGCCGATCAGGCGACCCATCTTGCCGAGCCGCTCTATCTCCGCCCGCCCGATGCCAAGCCGCAGACCGGATTTGCCGTCAAACGCATCTGATCGGCATTCTTGCCAAGGCCGGATCGCGCTGGCAAAACCGGCGCATCGAAAACAAGGCCGGCGTAAACAAGCCGTTTGCCGCGATGTCGGGAGGATGTGTGGCCCTTTTCGGTCTATTCAAGCGGCACGAGACCGCCTTCACCGTGGCCGAGGCCGAGCGCCAGGAACTGGCGCAATGCGCCGACATCCACGCGGCAAGCTTTGCCGATGCCTGGGGTGACGGCGTGCTTGCCTCGCTGCTGCAGACGCGGGGCACCCATATTCTGGTCGCCAAAGCCCTACGGCCGGCGAACCATCCCGTCGCGGCCTTCCTGATGTATCGCGCGGCCGGCAGGGAAGCCGAGATCCTGACCCTTGCCACAGCGCCCGGCCAGCGCGGCAAGGGGGCCGGACGCGCGCTGATGGACGAGATGATCCGCCGCTGCCTTGCCGCGCGGCTCGAGGAAATCTTTCTCGAGGTCGATGCGGCCAATCCGGCGGCGATCGCGCTCTATCGCAAGCTCGGCTTTCGCCAGGTGGGGCAACGTACCGGCTATTACGGTTCCGGCAAGGCGGGCAGTGGCAAGGCCGCTACTGGCAGGACGGGTGACGGCAAAGCCGGCAACGCGCTGATCATGCGCCTCGATCTCGGAGAATAGCGTAGTGATCGCCACGTTGAGGCTCGCGCTCATTTTGGCGGTGTTGCTGCCGGTCACCCTGGTTCTGGCGCCGGTTCAGCTTGTGCTGAAGCTCGCCGCTCCGAAAGCGTCGCGCCGCATTCCCCTGCTCTGGCACCGGCTGGTCCTGTGGCTGCTCGGCGTCCGGGTCCATCTCCATGGCGCCATGGCCGGCGACCGGCCGCTGATGATCGCCGCCAACCACATTTCCTGGTCGGACATTCTGGTCCTCGGCAGCATCGGCGAATTGTGCTTCATCGCCAAGGACGAGGTGCGCGGCTGGCCGGTGATCAACTGGCTCGCCAGATTGCAGCGCACGGTTTTCGTCGACCGTCAGCGCAAGCGCGACGCGGCGATCCAAGCCGACACGATCGCCTCGCGGCTGACCGAGGGCGACGTGATGGTGCTGTTCGCGGAAGGAACGACCGGCGACGGCAACCAGCTCCTCGCCTTCAAGAGCGCGCTGTTCGCCGCGCCGCAAATGGCACTCGAACAATCCGGGCTTCAAAACATCTCGGTGCAGCCTGTCGCCATCGCCTACAACACGCTGCACGGCATGCCGCTCGGGCGCTATCACCAGCCGATCGCCGCCTGGCCCGGCGACGTCGCCTTCGGTGCCCATTTCATGCGCTTTCTCCATGAGGGCGCCTTCGATGTCGATGTCGCCTTCGGCCCGGTGATCGAGATCGATGCGCAGTCGAAGCGCAAGGACGTCGCCCGGCAGTGCGAGCGCTTCGTGCGCGGCCGGTTCGCCATTCTGCGGCGGCTCCATCATCGTGCGTGAGCATCGGCAGGAGTTGCTTGCCACTGCCTGCCCGTGGCGATAGAACCCGGGCCCATGGAAATGCGCGACGATACCCTGGCCCGTAGCGACGCCATGCCGGATGCGGCAGGGCGGGGTGACATCGCGCCTGTTCCCGCGCCCGCCCGAAAGGTCTTCGTCAAGACCTATGGCTGCCAGATGAACGTCTATGATTCGGAGCGCATGGAAGACGCGCTGACCCAGGGCGGCTATCTCAAGACCGGCATCATCGAAGAGGCCGATCTCATCCTGCTCAATACCTGCCACATCCGCGAAAAGGCGGCCGAAAAGGTCTATTCGGAAATCGGCCGTATCCGCAAGCTGAAGCAGGAAAAGGCGGCGCGCGGCGAAACGCTGACGCTTGGCGTCACCGGCTGTGTCGCGCAGGCAGAGGGCGAGGAGATCTTCCGCCGGGCACCGGCCGTCGATCTTATCGCCGGGCCGCAGACCTATCACGACATCGCCGCCATGGTGGCCCGCGCCGAAGGCGGCGAGAAGGTGATCGAGACCGAATTCGCCATCGAGGAGAAATTCGCCAGCCTGCCGGCACCCACCCGCCAGCAGACGATCGCCCGCGGCGTAGCGGGCTTTCTCACCGTTCAGGAGGGCTGCGACAAGTTCTGCACCTTCTGCGTCGTGCCCTATACGCGCGGGGCGGAGGTTTCGCGCTCCGCCGGGCAAATCCTGGACGAGGCCAGGCGGATGGCGGATGCCGGCGTACGGGAAATCACGCTGCTCGGCCAGAACGTCAATGCCTGGCATGGCGGCGAGGCCGGCGCGGCATTGCGCCTTGGCGACCTGCTTCACCGGCTCGCTGATCTCGACGGCATCGAGCGGCTGCGCTACACGACCAGCCATCCCATCGACATGGATCAGGGGCTGATCGATGCCCATGGCGCGATTGACAAGCTGATGCCTTATCTGCACCTGCCGATCCAGGCGGGTTCGGACCGCGTCCTGAAGGCGATGAACCGCCATCACACCAAGGCGCTCTATCTCGACGTCATCGAGCGGATGCGGCGGGCGCGGCCGGACATGGCGATCTCCGGCGATTTCATCACCGGCTTTCCCGGCGAGAGCGAAGCCGAGTTCGAGGAGACGCTGGATGTGGTTCGGGCGGTCCGGTATGCGTCCGCCTTCTCGTTCAAATACAGCCCGCGTCCGGGGACGCCTGGCGCCGAACTCGCCGATCAGGTGCCCGAAGCGGTCAAGGCGGAGCGCCTTGCCCGGCTGCAGGCTTTGCTCGGCGAACAGCAGCTTGCCTTCAACACCGCCTGCATCGGCAAGACGATCGACATCCTGATCGAGAAGAAGGGCCGCCATGCCGGCCAGTTGATCGGCCGCTCGCCCTGGCTGCAATCGGTCGTGACCACGGGTGAAGTGTCAGAAATCGGTCAAACGATCGCGGTAAACGTCACCGGCGCCGGACCTGTGTCGCTGATGGCGCAGCGGGTCTGAAAATCGGCCGGCGACAACCCGACGACTGGACAAGCCCCGATTTCCGGCGCAACAATCGAATCATCATGGTCCCGAGATGAGCCCGGACACCCGATGACACCCGGCCCCTGCACCGGACCTCATGAGCCTGGAGCCGCTTTTTGAATCAAATAAGAAAGATCAAGCCTGCAGGGGAAAGGGTGAAAGCCCCTGCGCGCGCCGCGCCTCAGCCCGTTAAAGAACAGCTCGTCCTCGCCTTCGAAAACAACAAATACGCCACGCTGCTCTTCGGCCAGTTCGACGAGCATCTCGCAATGATCGAGAGCATGCTCGGCATCGAGGCGGCGGCGCGCGGCAATGAGGTCGTCATGTCGGGGGACGAGGCCTCCGTGCAGCGCGGCCGCATGGCGCTCGAACATCTCTACAACCGGCTCGAGGCGGGCGAGGCGATCGAGAAGGGCGACGTTACCGGCGCGGTGCGCATGGCGATCGCCGAGGACCAGCTGTCGCTGCCGACCATGGGCGAAAGGCCGGGGCGGCTGTCGATGGCGCAGATCGGCACGCGCAAGAAGCTGGTACAGGCCCGCACCCGCACCCAGGACAAATACATCCGGGCGATGGATGCCAATGAACTCGTCTTCGGCGTCGGCCCCGCCGGTACTGGCAAGACCTATCTCGCGGTTGCCTATGCCGCCTCGCTGCTGGAGCGCGGCGCGGTCGACCGGATCATCCTGTCGCGGCCGGCGGTCGAGGCCGGCGAACGGCTCGGCTTCCTGCCCGGCGACATGAAGGAAAAGGTCGATCCCTATCTTCGCCCGCTCTACGACGCGCTCTACGACATGATGCCCGGCGACAAGGTCGAGCGGGCGCTGAC
>JAGRLT010000037.1 GCA_020441665.1 Nitratireductor sp. | reverse complement strand
GGCAAATCTGCCCGGCTGATACGTCGCAAGGTTTTGAAATACGGGCGTATTCCTGCAACCTTGCTCCTGTCATCCAGCCAAATTTGCTCATACCATTGTTGATCCTGCTTATGAGTTCATGACCTAGGGCGGCCGGCGTGTGCCGGCTCCTCTCGGCGCCAAACTACCCGATCAGACCGAGGGTTCCAACAAGTCGCGGTAGCGTGCGCGTGCTGCATCCACATCAATTTCATCGCCGCCGCCCAGCATCGCCTCGGCGCGGCCGGCGCGCTCCAGCGCCCTGCCATCGAGAACGGGACAGATGGCGGCGATCTCCTCCATTTCCCGCATATCGCCATTGCAATGCAGGATCACGTCGCAGCCCGCCGCGATGCTTGCCTCGGCGCGGTGGGCCAGATCGCCGTCCAGGGCCTGCATCGAGAGATCATCGCTCATCAGCAGGCCGTCAAAGCCGATCTCGCCGCGAATGATATCCGCGATGATGCGGGGCGAGACGGTAGCTGGATGGTCGGGGTCGAGAGCGGTGTATCGGACATGGGCGGTCATGGCGAGCGGCATGTCGCGCAGCGCCCTGAACGGCGCGAAATCGGTTTTCGACAGTTCGGCGTGGGCGGTCGCGACGCTGGGAAGCTCCAGATGGCTGTCGGAACCGGCGCGGCCATGGCCCGGGACATGCTTGACGACCGGCAGGACGCCGCCGGCAAGCAGGCCCTCGCAGGCAAGCCTGCCGATGGTCGCGACTTCGCCGGGATCGGTCGAATAGGCGCGCGCGCCGATCACGTCATGGGCACCGGAAACCGGCACGTCCAGCACCGGCAGGCAATCGACATTGATGCCGAGCAACGCCAGATCGTGGGCGATCAGCCGGCTGTGCAGGCGGATCAGTTCCTCGCCGGCCTTGCGGTCATGGCGCCACACATCGCCCAATTGGCGGCCGGAGGCATAGTCGTGCCAGTGCGGCGGGCGCAGGCGCTGAACCCTGCCGCCCTCCTGATCGATCAGGACCGGCGCATCGCCGCGGCCGACGGCTTCGCGATAGTCGTCGATGAGGCGGTGGACCTGCCTTGGCGTGTCGATGTTGCGCGCGAAAAGAATGAGCCCCCATGGGTGCTCGTTGTCCATGAAATGGCGCTCGTCGCTCGTCAGCGAGGTGCCAGACACACCGGTGATAAAGGCCTTGATTCCCATCATGGCGACGTTAGCAGCAGAGGGCTTGGGCACAAGCGGAAAATCGAGATCGGAAAGGTTTGACGAGAACGGCCGATCAGCGGGTCACGAAGCAACTGCCGCCGGCCGATTTGAGCCGGTCGCAGATATCGGCCGCCTCGGATTTCGACTGGGCGAGCACCTTGACGCGATAGAAGGTTCCCTTGCCCTCGACATCGGCCCGTTCGATGGCGGCGGTGCGACCATCGAGAACCGAGGCGAAGCGCTGGCGGATGTTGTTGAAGGAGGCTTCCGCCGCCTCGCGCGAGCGCTGCGAGGAGACCTGGATCTTCCACTCGCTGCTGGCAACGGTCGGCGCGTTGGAATCCGGCCTTGGGGCCGCGGGTTCCGGCGTTGCGGCGGCAAGCCGCGTCGGCTCGGGGGCGGCGGCCGGCGCCTGCGGCGCTTCGGCGGCTTGGGGCGCGGGGGCTGACGGCGCCCGGGGGCTTGGCGTCGGGATGGCGATGCCGCGCGCTTCGACCGATCCGTCGATGGCGATCGTGCCGGGATCGGATGGCTGCTGCGCGTCGGCAGCATTGTTGGAACTGCCTGACGACATGCCGGCCGGCGGCATCAGACTCGTATCCTGGCCTGCGGTTGCGTCCTGCGGGCTGGCGAGCGCCAACTGCCCGATGGCCGGTTCGCCGGCCTGTGCCGGTCCCGGTTCCTCGGCATTGGAAAGGATGGTGCCGTCGGGCTTGACCACGACTGTGCGGACGCGTTTGGGAGCGAGCCCCAGGGCGGGCGCCCCTTCATCATCCTCGACGGCCTGCGGCGAAAGCCGGGCATCGGTCTTGGAGGCGATCTCCACCGGCTCCTCGCGCGTGGTGATCAGTTCCTCCTGCACCGGCTCCTCGTCCTTGCCGCCGGCAACGCGTTCGTAGACCTGATTGTCCTGATTGGCGATCACCGCGCCACCCGGCTCTTCCGGCTTGACCTTGGCCGGTTCGGTGTCGGCCCTGATCACCGGCGTATCCGAGGGAATGGTGGCATCCTTGTCGCCGAGCGCGCCCCAGGCGACAACGCCGATACCCGCCAGCAAGGCAATGGCAAGCGCGCCGAGCGCCATGCGGAAGCCGCCGCGCGCGCCCTTCTCACCGGCGGCGATCGCAGCGGTTTCAGCCGCCGGCTCCGGCTGGCCGGCCGCCAGGTCTTCGGCATCGGGCACGGTGTCGAAGCCGAAATCGGCAATTTCATCGGTCCCCAGCGGAACGGGCGGCAAGGCCGCATCGTCGGCAACCGGCGGTTCCTGCCGCGTGTCGACCTCCAGTTCGCGCGCAAAGGCGGAGGCAAAATGGTTTTCCAGCTTCGCCGGCGCCGCGCCCGCTTCAATAGGAATGCCGAGGGGCGGAACGCCGTGGGACGGAATGCCAGCGGCCTTGCCTGCCGGATCAATGGCGAGATCATCAGCGGCATCGCCGTTTAGGCTGCGCGCGACATCGAGGTCGAATTCACGCGCAAAGCTGTCCTCGAAGGAGTCTTCCAGTTGCGCGGCGAAGGCGGCTTCGTCGACAATAGCCGATTGAACGGGTTCTTCGTCGCGTTCCGCGAGGCCCTCGGAAACAAGCTCGTCGGAAAACAGCGCATCGATGCGGGCCTGGTCGGCGGCGGAGAAATCCTCGAACGCTTCAGGTTCGACCGTTTCCGGCTGAACCGGCGCCTGCGAAGACGCATTTGCCGGGGTTCGGGCCGGCGTCCGGGCCGGGGTCAGCGATCGCGCGACGGCCTCCAGCCGGGCCAGCGGGTCGTCGGCGGGAGGAGATGAAGCCACAGCCTCGTCGCCGATCTGCCGCGGCGCCTGCATTTCGGCCGGGGGCTGCGGCCGGGCGAACCGTTCGCTTGCCGGCAGCGGATTGCCGGCCACGGGACGCGGCGTTGCCAGACTCATGCGCCGCGGCTCGGCGACAGAGGGAGCGGGCGGAACGGGCGCGGAATAATCCTCGATGCCGCCGCCATCGAGTTCGGCCATGAGCTGATCTTCGAGGCTCGACGGCTGTGGCGGCGTCTCGACGATGGTGGCAGCGGCGGGAGCAGCGGCGGCATCGCCATCCATCTCCAGGGAAAACGCATCCTCGAAGCCCGATTCGAACAGCGCTTCCAGGGCGTCGTCGCCGAAAGCATCTTCGCCTCCCTGCTCCCCCTCCCTCTCGGGTGCAAAGCTCTCAGGCGCAGGGCTCTCAGGCGCAGGGCTCTCAGGCTCTGGCGCCGGAGGCATCTTGCCGGAGATGATGCGTTCGAGCTCGGCGAGCGGATCGTCATCCATTGCGGCACTGCGGCCCATAGCGGGATCCTGGCGCTGAGCTGTGTGTTGATCGGTCATATACGCTGTACCCGTCCTTGCCCAAATGCGCCTCCGTTTGCAGCGCAATCAAGGCACCCCAATGCACGCATTGTGACGGTTTTGGGGTTATCACCCTCAAACCCTAACGCATTTCCTCCGGTGCGCTTGCACCCACAATCGACAGTCCGGAGGCCAATACGTCAGACAGTGCCTGCAACAAAGCCATTCTGGCCAATGTCAATTTTGCGTTTTTAGGGTTAATAAAGCGTAATTCCGGCATTTCTTTGCCCCGATTCCAGTGCGAATGGAGTTCGGAGGCCAGTTCGTGCAGGTAAAAGGCGATCCGGTGGGGCTCGTCGGCAAGCGCCGCCTGTTCGATGATGCGCGGATATTCGGCGATCTTGCGGATCAGCGCCAGTTCGCCTTGATCGGTGAGAAGCGCCGTGTCGCTGGCCATCAGCGCTGCCGGCGAAAGATCGATTTCCGGCATTTCGGCAAGCGCCTGGCGCAGCACCGAGCGGCAGCGCGCATGGGCGTATTGCACGTAGAAGACCGGATTGTCCTTGGATTGCTCGGTGACCTTGGCAAAGTCGAAATCGAGCGGAGCCTCCGGCTTGCGGTAGAGCATCATGAAGCGGACCGGATCGACGCCCACTTCCTCGACCACCTCGCGCAGCGTGATGAAATCGCCGGCCCGTTTCGACATGCGCACCGGCTCGCCGTCGCGGTAGAGCTTGACGAGCTGGGTCAAGAGCACGTCGAGCTCGGCATTTTCGCCGGCAACCGCGCGCGCCACCGCCTTGAGCCGCTTGACATAGCCGCCGTGATCGGCGCCGAGCACATAGACCATGCGGTCGAAGCCGCGCTCGAACTTGTCCTTGAAATAGGCAACATCGGCAGCGAAGTAGGTGTAGGTTCCGTCGGACTTGACCAGCGGGCGATCCATGTCGTCGCCGACTTCCGTCGAGCGGAACAGAACCTGTTCGCGGTCTTCCCAGTCCTCCGGCAATTCGCCCTTGGGCGGCGGCAGGCGGCCGTCATAGACATAGCCGCGCTCGCGCATCTCCTTCAGCATCCGGTCTATTTCCGAAACGCCATCCTTTCGCTCATGCAGGGTCCGCTCGGAAAAGAAGATGTCGTGATGCACGTTGAGCAGGGCAAGATCTTCCTTGATCAGCGCCATCATTGCCTCGATCGCGCGGTCGCGCAGCAGCGCCATGCGCTCGCCATCGGGAATGTCGATGAGCTTGTCGCCGAATTCCTGCGCCAGCGCCCTGCCGAGCGGAACGAGATAGTCGCCGGGATAGAGCCCCTCCGGCACGGCGCCGACCGGTTCCCCCAGGGCCTCGCGATAGCGGTGCTCCACCGAACGGGCCAGCACGTCGATCTGCACCCCGGCATCGTTGATCACATATTCCTTGGTGACCTCGAAGCCGGCGAAATCGAGCAGGTTTGCGAGGGCATCGCCGACCACGGCGCCGCGGCAATGGCCGACATGCATCGGACCGGTGGGATTGGCGGACACATATTCGACATTGACCTTCTTGCCGCCCGGCACCACGCCGCGGCCGAAATCCCGGCCTGCGCCGACGATCCGGCGCAGATGCCTGCCCCACCAGCCGGTCTCGAGCCGGATGTTGATGAAACCGGGGCCGGCAATCTGTACCGAGGTGATGCCGGGCTCGCGCTCAAGCCTGGCGGCCAGTTTGGCGGCAAGCTCGCGCGGCGCCATGCCCAAGGGCTTGGCCAGCACCATGGCGGCGTTGACGGCAAGATCGCCATGGGCCGGATCGCGCGGCGGCTCGACCGCAATGCGACTCATAGATTCTTCCGTTAATCCATCAAGATCAAGAGCTTGTAGATGTCTCTTAATCTGTTGATGGAAGTGTTTGAACACACTCTCAACAGCGGAACCGGTTTCTGGCATGATGGCTTCGCGCTCGACTGGTGGGATGGCGCGGTCAGGCGCGCTTCCGGGCGTGGCGTTGATGACAAATCAGGCAGCGGCCTAGCGCAATTCCGGTGTGGCGTCAAACAAGCGCTGATGTTCGAGAATCGCGTAGCGATCCGTCATGCCAGCGAGAAAATCGCAGACCAGCCGCGCCCGCTTCTGTTCGTCGGGACTGGCATCGGCTTCGTGCCAGCTCTGGCCCCAATCGTCCGGCATTTCGGCCTTGCCGGAAAAATAGGCTTCGAAGAGGTCGCGGATCACCTGTTTGGCGTCCTCGCGCACCTTCATGACGCTCGGCGCCCGGTACATGCGCTGGAACAGGAAGGCCTTGATGGCGCGTTCCTTCTCCCGCATCGGTGCGGAGAACGTCACCAGGGTGCGGCGCGCCGCGCGGATATCCTGCTGGCTTTGCGGCTTGAGCGCGTTGAGCGCCGCCTGGCCGGTCAGGATGACATCCTCGACCATGACCGTGATCTGGCGGCGGACGATCTCGTGGATGACGCGGCTTTCCTCCAGGCCGGGATAGCGCTCGCGCACGGTTGCCAGGAAGTCTCCGACCAGCGGCAGGCCGGTCACGTCGGGCAGCGAAAACAGGCCCGCCCGCAAGCCGTCGTCGAGGTCGTGAGCGTTGTAGGCGATATCGTCGGCGATCGCCGCGCACTGGGCCTCGAGCGAGGAATGACGCGAAAGGTCGAGATCGAACTGGGCGCTGAACTCGGCGATCGGGCCGGGCAGCGGACGGCCCTCGCCATAGGGGCCCGTCAGCGGCCCGTTGTGCTTGACGAGACCCTCCAGCGTTTCCCAGGCGAGATTGAGGCCGTCAAACCCGGCATAGCGCTTTTCCAGCTTGGTGACGATGCGCAGCGACTGGGCGTTATGGTCGAAGCCGCCATAGTCGGCCATCAACTCGTTGAGTTCGTCCTCGCCGGTATGGCCGAAGGGCGTGTGGCCGAAATCATGGCTCAGCGCCAGGGCCTCGGCCAGATCCTCATCGACGGCGAAGGCGCGCGCCAGCGCCCGGGCGATCTGCGCCACCTCGATCGAATGGGTGAGCCGCGTGCGGTAGTGATCGCCCTCGTGATAGACGAAGACCTGGGTCTTGTGCTTGAGGCGGCGAAAGGCGGTCGAATGAATGATGCGGTCGCGGTCGCGCTGGAACGGGGTGCGGGTCGGCGAAGCGGGTTCGGGAAACAGCCTGCCCCGGCTTTCCTCCGCCAGACAGGCATAGGGTGCCAGCAGATAGCGTCCGGACGAGGCCGAAAGCCCGATTGGGGGTGCCTGATCTGCCTTCCGCTCCGCCACGTCTGCCATTGCTTCCCTGCGGCTCGCCTGCCCCGGCCGCACGGAAAAGCTATAGCGAGGGTGCCGTCGCGGGAGCAAGGGGCATATTCTCGCAGTTCACCGTTTTGCTTGCATTTTTTGCTATCATATTCTATTCTGCTTCGTGAACAGCAAGCAGCGCAGAACGCTGGCAGCGGTTTTTCGAACTCCGGTATCCGGTACCCCTGATTGGGCGGATATCGAATCTCTGCTGATTGCCGCGGGAGCCGAAGTCATCGAAGGCTCCGGATCGCGAGTCCGATTTCACAAGGACGGTGAAATCGAGACTTTCCATCGTCCGCATCCGGCAAAGGAGGCGAAACGGTATCAGGTCAGGGCCGCGCGGGACTTTCTGTTGCGTATCGGAGTGACGCCATGACGAATGTAATGCGCTATAAAGGTTACAGCGCCCGTATCGAATATGACGATCAGGATGAGATCTTCTTTGGCAAGATCGCCGGCATCCGGGATGGTATCGGTTTTCACGCGGCGAGTGTCGGCGATTTGAAATCGGCCTTTCATGCGGCCGTGGACGATTATGTCGAAACCTGCGCCAAGGCGGGCAAAGAGCCGCAAAGACCGTTTTCCGGCAAGGTGATGTTCCGCATCGATCCCGAGACCCATCGCCGCGCGGCAATGGCCGCCGAATTGCGGGGCATCAGCCTCAATCAGTGGGCGGAACAGGTTCTTGAACAGGCCGTCGAAGAATAGCGGCACGCTTGAACTGCACCCGCCACAGGCATATTTATGGGCTGAACCGCAATCCTGGACCAGACGATGAACGCGCCCTCTCCTGCCCAGACCGTGACCGTCACCGATGCCGCCTATGCCCGCGTCGGCGAAATCCTGGCCGATACGCCGGACAAGACCGCATTGCGCATTTCCGTCGAGGGCGGCGGCTGCTCCGGTTTTTCCTACAAATACGATCTGGTGGACGAGCAGCCGGCGCAGGACGATCAGGTCTTCGAGCGCGATGGCGCGCGGATCTATGTGGACAGCCTGTCGCTCGTCTATATGGGCGGCTCGAAAATCGATTTCATCGATAATCTGATGGGCCAGGCCTTCCAGATCGAAAATCCCAATGCGGTCGCCTCCTGCGGCTGCGGCACGAGCTTTTCGATCTGACAATCGTGATCTTTTCGGTTTGATGCCCTTGCGGTTGCGGCTGCCACGGGGAATAGTCCGGCCATTGCAGCACCGCGGACAGAACCATGAAGATCGCCACCTGGAACATCAACGGTATCAAGGCGCGGCATGACAATGTCATCGCTTGGCTCAGGGAAGCCCAGCCCGACATCGTCTGCCTGCAGGAAATCAAATCGGTGGACGAGGCTTTCCCGCGCTCCGAAATCGAGGCTTTGGGCTACAATGTCGAGACCCATGGCCAGAAGGGGTTCAACGGCGTGGCGCTGCTTTCCAAGCTGCCCTTCGACGAGGTCAATCGCGGCCTGCCGCTGCTCGACGGGGACGCGGAAGACGAACAGGCCCGCTTCATCGAGGGTGCGTTCACCGTCGGCGACGGGCCGTTGCGGGTAGCCGGCATCTATCTGCCCAACGGCAATCCGGTCGACAGCGCGAAATTTCCCTACAAGCTTTCCTGGATGAGGCGGCTCGAAGCCTGGGCGCGGGCGCGGCTCGAACTGGAGGAACCGCTGATCATCCTGGGCGACTACAACGTCATCCCCGAGCCGGTGGACTGCCACGATCCGAGGGCCTGGGAGGGCGATGCGCTGTTCCGGCCCGAAAGCCGCTCGGCCTTCCGCGCGCTCTGCCATCTCGGCTTTAGCGAGGCGGTGCGCGCCGCCACCGCCGCCAGCGAAGTCTATACATTCTGGGATTTCCAGGCCGGCGCCTGGCAGAAGAATAACGGCATCCGCATCGACCACATGCTGCTGTCGCCGGAAGCCGCCGACCGGCTCGCCGCCGTGTCGATCGACAAGCATACCCGTTCCTGGGAAAAGCCGTCGGACCACGTGCCGGTGTGGCTCGACTACGCGGCGTAACCGACAGGGCCTCTCGTTAGCCCTCCCCGCGCGCTCCTTCGTCATCCTCGGCCTTGAGCCGAGGATCTAGCCCGTGGGCACGCATCCGTCGCTACTGGGTCGTCGGGTCAAGCCCGACGATGACGAAAGAAACAGCGTCCCGGAACCGCAAAATATCCCCCTCGTTTGACACAATCGCGCTTTGGGCGCAGAATTCACCCATGCGCAACATCATGCTTGCAGCATTGACCGGCTTCGTTCTCGGTGGAAGCGCCCTGCTCCCGCCACAGGCATTCGCCGGGCCCAACTGCACCTGCCGGCATTCCGGCGGCGATGTGGAAGAGGGCCAGACCGCCTGCATCAAGGGGCCGAAGGGCATGACCATGGCGCGCTGCGAGCGCGTCCTCAACAATACAAGCTGGAAGATGCTCGACGCGCCCTGCCCGCTTTCCGGCGGTTTCGAACTCGGCCCGCCGAATTCGCTGCCCGGCGACTGGCCCGGCGGCGGCCTGCCGCAACAGGCCGATGCGAGCCCGCTTTCAGCCCCGCTTGCCGTCCTGACCGCCCAGCTCGGCGATCAGGCCCTGTCACATCAATAGCAATAGCGCGCCGACTGGCTGCAGGTGATCACATGGCGACCGGTGGCCGCGCAGAGCGGGTCGGTCGATTGCAGATTGGCCGGGTTGTAGGCGGCGCCCACATTGGCGCTTACCGATTGGGCGAGCGTGGCGGTCACCAGATTGGCGGCTTCCATCTCGCTGCGGCCCGACGCCTGGCCGCTGAAGCGCAGGCAGGATACCGCACTCTGTGTGCGCTGCCAGCTTCCGCCGCTCAGCCGGATCGAGGCGCTGGTGCGCGAATGGCCGCCAACCGCAACACCGCCCGGAACGCTGTTGCCGCCGGATGCCCAGCCGCCCTTGCGCCATTTTTCCCAATGGGCCTTCCAGCTTGCAAACTCGCCCTTCTTGCCACCGCCGCCCGCAGGTGGCTGCGGCGCAACAGCGACCGGATCGGTGCAATAGGAAAGCTCGACCCGGCAGCCATAGCTGGCAATGCCATTGGCGAAATCGTCGGCCACATAGCATTGCGGATCGGAATATTCGGCATTGGCCGGAACGGCGCCGCCCGCCCTGGCGCGGGCGTCGAGCCTTGCCTGCATCGCCGCGACCGGCTGGTTCGGCCCCTTGCCCTCGCCGACCGAGATGGCACAGGCCGCCCGGGCGGAAGGCGATACGGAGAGGACAAGACCGGCCGACAGGAAAACGACCGGGATCAGGGCATGCGGTTTTCGGGAGTGACTCGGTGCGATGCGGCTCATTGGGGCTCCTTCCCTGCGGTTTGCGCAAAGATGTTGGGCCGCATCTCGATCGACCCCAGCTTGGCATGGATCGCCTGCCATCCGCAATGAAACTCTTCCATCAGCGTTAACGGCCTTCCGCCTTGACCGTGCCTTGCAAGAGCGTATAGCCAGCCGATGCGCATCCTTTCCTTTCTCCAGGAAAATCTTCGCTGGATTGCCGGCGGCTTCCTGCTCTGCCTTTTTTCCTCCTTCGGACAGACCTTCTTCATTGCGCTGTCCGGCGGACAGATCCGCGCCGAATACGGGCTTTCCAACGGCGAATGGGGCAGTCTCTACATGGCGGCGACGCTGGCAAGCGCCGTGACGCTGACCCAGCTCGGCCGCATCGTCGACCATGTTTCGATTGCCGTGGTGGCGGCGATCATCATTCCCGCGCTCGGCCTTGCCTGTTTCCTGATGGGGGTGTCGCAATCGGTCGTCCTGCTCGGACTTGCGGTCTATCTCCTGCGCCTGTTCGGCCAGGGCATGATGACCCATACCTCGATGACCGCCATGGGCCGGTGGTATTCGGGCAATCGCGGCACGGCGGTCTCGCTGGCGGCCCTCGGCCATCAGACCGGCGAGGCACTGCTGCCGCTCGCCATGGTGTCTCTGTTTGCCGTCATGGGCTGGCGGGAAGCCTGGTATCTGGCAGCGGCAATCCTGGTGGTGCTCGCGCTGCCGCTGGTCTTCTCGCTGCTGCGGGTGGAACGCATGCCGAAAACCACCGATCGCGCCGAGGTGCGGCGCGCCAGCCGCGACTGGACCCGGCGCGAGGTGATGGCCGATCCGCTGTTCTGGACCCTGCTGCTGGGCGTGCTGGCGCCGGCCTTCATCGGCACGACGATCTTCTTTCACCAGGCCTATCTGGTCGAACTGCGCGGCTGGCCGCTCGAGACCTTCGCGGCATCCTTTACCGTGATGGCGCTGATGACCATCCTCTTCGCCCTGGTCTGCGGCCAGTTGATCGACCGGTTCGGCGCCATTCGCATCCTGCCTTTCTTTCTGCTGCCGCTGGGCCTTTCCTGCTTCCTGCTGGCGACGGTACCATCCTCCTCGGCCATCGTGATCTTCATGGGCCTGATGGGCATTTCCTACGGATTTTCGACGACGCTGTTCGGCGCGCTGTGGCCCGAGCTCTACGGCACGGCCCATCTCGGCGCGGTGCGCTCGGTCGCGATCTCGCTGATGGTGTTCTCGAGCGCCGCCGGCCCGGGCATTACGGGCCTGCTGATCGATGCCGGCGTTTCCTATCTGGCGCAAATTTTCGCCATGGGGATATGGTGCCTTGCGGCCTCGGCGATAATGCTGTTTGTAGCGCGCAGGCTCGCCAGCCGCGCCGCCGGACCGATTGAACCCGAAACCGCTGGAACTGCATGACCGTCACCGTCCGCTTTGCCCCTTCGCCGACCGGCAACATTCACATCGGCAATGCGCGCACCGCGCTGATCAACTGGATTTTCGCGCGGCAGAGCGAGGGCACCTTCATCCTGCGCTTCGACGATACCGACCGGGAACGCTCGAAAGCCGAATATGCCGACGGCATCGAGCGTGACCTTGCCTGGCTCGGCATCAGGCCGGACCGGATCGAGCGCCAGTCGCAGCGCGGCAAGGCGCATCGCGCGGCGACGGAAAAGCTCAAGGCCGAGGGCAAGCTCTATGCCTGCTACGAGACGGCCGACGAGCTCGACCGCCAGCGCAAGCGCCTCGCCCTGCGCGGCCTGCCGCCGGTCTATAACCGCGCCGGGCTTTCCTATTCGCCCGAAGAGCTGGCGAAGTTCGAGGCGGAAGGCCGCAAGCCGCATTGGCGCTTCCTGCTGCCGAATTTCAGGGAGGATCCCTCACAGCCGGAGCGCACGGAAATCCACTGGGACGACCTGGTGCGCGGAGCCCAGACGGTCGACCTTGCCTCAATGTCCGACCCCGTGCTGGTACGCGAGGACGGCAGCTGGCTCTACACGCTTCCCAGCGTCGCCGACGATATCGACATGGGCGTCAGCCATGTGATCCGCGGCGACGACCACGTCACCAATACGGGCGCGCAGATCGCGATCTTCGAGGCGCTCGGCGCCCGGCCGCCGCAGTTCGGCCATCACAACCTGCTGACCACCGCTTCGGGCGAAGGCCTGTCGAAACGGCTCGGCTCGCTGTCGATACAGGCGCTGGCGGAAGACCATTACGAGCCGATGGCGGTGGCTTGCCTTGCCGCGCTGATCGGCACGTCCGTCGCCGTCGAGCCGTTCGCCAGCATGGAAATGCTGATCGACCGGTTCGAGATCGGCTCCATCACCAAGTCGGCGGCGAAGTTCGACGTTGCCGAGCTCGACAAGCTCAATGCGAGAATGGTGCACGAATTTCCCTATCCCGCCGTCGCCCACCGGCTCGCGGCGGCCAATATCGGCGGCGGCGAAGCCTTCTGGGACACGGTGCGCGGCAATATCGACAAGGTGGAGGACGCCGCCTTCTGGTGGCAGCGGATCGAGGCGGCCGAACCCGATATCGGTCCCGAGGACCGCGCCTTCATCACCCGGGCGGCCGAACTCCTGCCGCAAGAACCGTGGAGCGAAGCGACCTGGGGCGAGTGGGTGGAGGCGGTGAAGGCGGCAACCGGGCGCAAGGGCAAGACGCTGTTCATGCCGCTCAGGAAAGCGCTGACCGGCGAAGCCCATGGCCCGGAACTGGCCTTCATGCTGCCGCTTATTGGACGGGAAAGAACGCTGGCCCGACTATCCTGATCTTCGCCGATCTCGGATCTTCCCCGACATCGTTCTTGCCCTGGGCGAGCTTTTTCAGCGCGTCGGCGGTAACGCCGCCTTCGGCGAGCGCCAGCCCGTCCAGATCGACATCCCGGTCGACGCGGAAACGCGGCACCGGCAAGGTCTCGCCGGGTTCGCTTTCCTGTGCTTCGTCCTCCAGCGGCGTCACGGCCTGGATGGTTCCCTCAAGCGCGTCGAACCCGCCGTTCGCGGTGCGGCAGGTGCAGTTCGGATCGACGCTGTCGCGATAGGCGAAGGCACTCGGCAGATCGCCATAGGCAGCACCGGTGCGGTAGGAAATCGCCTGCTCGGCATCGCCGCCGGGCATCGGGTGGAAGAACAGTTCGGTGTCGGCCCCGGGGCACATGCGGTTGCATTGCGCGGCGTCGGCGCCGAAGTGATCGCCGGTGGTCGAGAAGCTGATCGGAAAATAATAGCCGTCGCAGGTGCGCACGCACAGGGTGCGGTAGGTGCCGTAGCGGGCGTTGAGCCGTGCATCGAACTCGCCATAGGCATCGCGATCCGAATAGGTCTTGGTGCCGAATATCTGTTCGAGAAGCGTGCGGCGGCCTGAATCGTTGTCGTCGCGGCGGGAGGCCTGAAGCGGTTCGCCGCCGTCGCAGCCCGCCGCCCGCATGGCGCCGATCACCTGCGCGCGCTGGCCCGCGGTGGCGCCGCGCGGCGCAAGCCGGTCGCGCTGGTGCTGCAGGTTTTCGAGGTTGCCGACCATGGCGGCGAGGCTCGCATTGATCCGGTCGCAGACCGCGGAACGGCGGATCTGGCAGCCATTGCGCCGCGCGGCGCGCTCGGTCTTCTGCAACTGGATCTGCTGCTCGCGAACGGCACGGTTGTATTGCTCATAGCGCGGCGAGACGGAAAGCCCCCTGCCCGTCTCGATGGCCGACAATTGCGCCCGCAATGCCCGGCACTGCGCCGATTGCGCAAAAGCCTGGGTGGATGCGGCAAGCCCGAACTCCATCGCCAGCAGGCAGCAAAGGAGAACCGCCGCCAACGGGCGGTGTCTCGGGGTGTGCGCTTTGGACTTCAGGTCTTGCATTGCAGGTCGATCGGCGGAACGGGGCGGAAGGTTTCCGGCGTGGTCACATTTGCACGGTCCGGGCGGCGAAAATGGGGCTTGCGCTCCTGCCGGCCCGACTCGACTTCAAACTAGACCATCATGGTTAACGAAGCCTGCCCGACCGGGAAACAGTGCCGTACAGAATAGATCGACATTTCCGGCGGCAGGCTGAACGGCGCGTTCAGCTTCGGTTCAGGGCCGCCCTGCCATTGTCGCGGCAGATAGCGGCGGTGCCATCAACCCGCCGCAGAATGCCACCAAGGAGGCAGAGATGACCCAGGATACGAAAACAGCGACGACGGTTTTGAAAAAACTCACGCTGGCAGGCGCGGCGGGCGCCCTGGCGCTGACCACGGTTCTGCCGGTTGCCGCCGCCCATGCCGACCACCGCCGCTGGAAGCGCGGCCACGATGTGGTCGTCCTCCACAAGCCGATCGGCAAGCAGCACAGGAAATACAAAAGACACCACCATCGCAGCAATGACGGCGACCTTCTTGCCGCCGGCGTCATCGGCTTTGCGGTCGGCGCGCTGATCGCCGATCAGGCCAGCCGCCAGCCGCCGGTCGTCTATGTCCAGCCGCGGCCGACCTATGTCCAGCGCCAGCCGCTGCCCGCCTATGGCGGCAATCCCTATCAGGGCGGCTATGGCGAACCGAAAGTCATCACCTACAATGACGGCTATGGCGGCACCTATGAACCCTGGACGCCGGAATGGCGCGCCTGGTGCGACGCGAACTACCGCAGCTTCAACGCCAATACCGGCACCTATCGCGGCTATGACGGCCTCGACCATTTCTGCGTCGTGAAATAGCCGTTCACTCTTGAAGCGGATACGCGGCGGTGCGGAAGGAGAGAGCCGCATCCCCCGCGAGCAGGGCGAACCCGGTCACCCCCACGGTAATGTGGCAGGTGGCCGGGTTTTTGCCTGCGGGCTTGCAAGCGGCGGGATTTCCCTCGAAATGGGACGGCTAAACAGGCCGGGAATCTCGCATTCCCCGGCACTTGCGGCTATCGTGAAAGCGGGTGATTCGACTGTGATGCGGCCAGGCAGTAGCGACATGGACAATTCGACCGACCTCTTTGGCGGCGTGGCGCCGGACTCAAGGCAAACGTCAAAACCGGCCGGCGCGGGCGAGGATGCCGCGCGCCAGGCGGCGAAGGCGGCAAGGCCCGCCAAGCCGCAGGACGATTACGGCGCCGATGCCATTGCGGTGCTCGAGGGTTTGGAGCCGGTGCGCAAGCGGCCGGGCATGTATATCGGCGGCACCGATGCGAAGGCCATGCACCACCTCTTTGCCGAGGTGATCGACAATTCCATGGACGAGGCGGTCGCCGGCCATGCAAGCTGGATCGAGGTGGCGCTCGACGCCGAGGGCTATCTTTCCGTCAACGACAATGGCCGCGGCATTCCCGTCGACCCGCATCCCAAGATGAAGGACAAGTCGACCGTCGAGGTGGTCATGACCGTGCTTCATGCCGGCGGCAAGTTCGACGGCAAGGCCTATGAGACCTCGGGTGGCCTGCACGGGGTCGGCGTATCGGTGGTCAATGCGCTTTCCGAGCACCTGATCGTCGAGGTGGCGCGCAACCGCACGCTCTACGTGCAGGAATTTTCGCGCGGCATTCCGAAATACAAGCTCAAACCGGCGGGCGAGGTGCACAACCGGCGCGGCACCAAGGTGCGCTTCAGGCCCGATCCCGAGATTTTCGGCAAGGGCTGTCACTTCGAGCCGGCGCGGCTGTTCAAGATGGCGCGCTCGAAGGCCTATCTCTTCGGCGGCGTCGAAATCCGCTGGAGCTGCGATCCTTCCCTGCTGAAGGAAAAGGACGAGACGCCCGCGAGCGCTAGCTTTCACTTTCCCGGCGGATTGCGCGACTATCTCGAAGCCTCGCTCGGCAACCAGCACAAGGTGACGCTGGAGCCGTTTTCGGGCCGCTCCGACAATACCGGCCGCAACGGCACGGTCGAATGGGCCGTGACATGGTTTGGCGATGACGGCTTCGTCAATTCCTACTGCAACACGATCCCGACGCCCGAGGGCGGCACCCATGAGGCGGGCTTCCGCATCGCGCTCACAAGGGGGCTGAAAGCCTATGGCGAGATCGTCGGCAACAAGAAGGCCGCGGTCATCACCACCGACGACGTGATGACATCGGCCGCCGCCATGCTGTCGGTCTTCGTGCGCGAACCGGAATTTGTCGGCCAGACCAAGGACAGGCTCGCCACGGTGGAAGCCCAGCGCATCGTTGAAAACGCCATTCGCGACCCGTTCGACCACTGGCTTGCCGGCTCGCCGCAACAGGCGGCGAAACTGCTCGAATGGGTGATCGACCGGGCCGAGGAGCGGCTG
>JAGRLT010000036.1 GCA_020441665.1 Nitratireductor sp. | reverse complement strand
CTGCTGTGGAGTCTTTTCCGCTCTGACGTCGTCGAAATCCTCGACCATAGCCAAGGCTATGCTCTGCGGTATTCTTCTCGTCAGGTGCGAAAAATCCATCCATTCAAACTGCTTCCAGCTAAACAAGGCACGCTCTAATCCGCCAGCAGCAGGCCGCCGCCCGCCGACCAGCTCAGCCAGACCTTGTCGCCCCAGGTGATTTCGCGGTTGGAAATCCGCCGGCGGTTGGCCTCCTGCGCCTTGATCAGCGTGCCGTTGGCAAGCCGCACGTAATAGGTCGAGAGATTGCCGATATAGGCAATGTCCTCGATGATCCCGTCGACCTGATTGCCCGCCTTGGGGTCGCGCTTTGCCGAAATGGCGATCTTTTCGGGCCGGATCGAAAGATGGGCCGTGCCGTTCTTCTCCAGCGGCTCGGGCGAACGGGCGGTGAAGACCTGCTTGTAGCCATCGATGGTGAATTCGGTGCAGGCTTCGCCGTCAACATCCTTCGACTTGCCGGTCTTGGCCTCGATGAGATTCACATTGCCGAGGAAGTCAGCAACGAAGCGCGATTTCGGATTCTCATAGATATCGGCCGGCGTGTCGACCTGGGCCAGCACGCCGTGGTCCATGACGCCGATGCGGGTCGCCACCGTCATCGCCTCTTCCTGGTCGTGGGTGACGATGATGAAGGTGGTGCCGAGCTTCTCCTGAATGTTGACGAGTTCGAACTGGGTCGATTCGCGCAGTTTCGCATCGAGCGCGCCGAGTGGCTCGTCGAGCAGAAGCAGCTTCGGATTGCGCGCCAGCGACCGGGCAAGGGCAACCCGCTGGCGCTGGCCGCCCGACATCTGATGCGGCTTGCGATGGGCAAAAGCCTCCATCTTCACGAGCCGCAGCATCTCATTGGTGCGCTCCTCGATCGCGCCCTTCTCCATGCCGGCCCGCTTCAGGCCGAAGGCGATGTTCTGGGTCACCGTCAGATGGGGAAACAGCGCATAGGACTGGAACATCATGTTGATCGGCCGCTTGTTGGGCGGCGTATGGGCGATGTCCTTGCCGTCGAGATTGATCTGGCCTTCGGTCGGCGTTTCGAAACCGGCCAGCATGCGCAGAAGCGTGGACTTGCCGCAGCCCGACGGCCCCAGCAGGGCGAAGAACTCGCCCGGATAGACTTTCAGCGAAACATTGTCGACGGCGGTGAAGTCGCCGAACCGCTTGGTCACCTTGGCAAATTCGACGATGGGCACGGCATCGGCGTCGAGCCATGGCCGGCTCGCCTGAGCAACGGCCTCATCGGGTGACTTGCCGGCGCCGCCCGCGGGCGCATTGCGTGATCGCATAACTGCCAAGATCGGCCTCCCAGGGAAAATCCCGATTTGCAGATCACATGCTCGACCGCCCTGGCGGCCGGGATGTGATGCCGCTTAAGGAAAGGGCCCGCGCATCGCGCAGGCCCCGAACTGCTTACTGACCGGTGGTGATCTTGGTCCACAGGCGGGTGGCGAGCCGCTGGGTCTTCGGATCATAGGCAAGCTTGGTATAGAGCTTCTTGGTCGCTTCCTCGGTGGGATAGACGCCCGGATCGTTGAGCAGGTCCGGCTCCAGCAGCGCCATCGATGCCTTGTTGCCATTGGCGTACTGGACATAGTTCGAAGCCTTGGCCATGACTTCGGGGCGCATGATGTAGTTGAGGAAGGTATGGGCTTCCTCGACATTGGTGGCGTCGGCGGGAATGGCCATCTGGTCGAACCACATCAGCGCGCCTTCCTTGGGAATGGAATAGGCGACCTCGACCCCGTTGTCGGCCTCGGCGGCGCGGTCGCGGGCCTGAAGCACGTCACCCGACCAGCCGACGGCCAGGCAGATGTCGCCATTGGCAAGCGCATTGATGTATTCGGACGAGTGGAACTTCTGGATGTTGCCGCGGATCGACATCAGCAGATCCTCGGCCTTTTGCAGGTCGGCGGGATCCGAGGTGTTCGGGTCGATGCCGAGATAGTTGAGCGCGGCGGGGATGATCTCTTCCGGCGCGTTCAGCACATATACGCCGCAATCCTTGAACTTCGACAGGATTTCCGGCTTGAAGAACACATCCCAGCTGTCGATGGAATCGGCTCCGAGAATTTCCTTCACCTTGCCGACATTGTAGCCGATGCCGGTCGTGCCCCACATGTAGTTGATGGAATATTCGTTGCCCGGATCGTATTTCGCCGTCTGGGTGGAGATGTCATCCCACATATTGGCGAGGTTCGGCAGTTTCGACTTGTCGAGCTTCTGGAAAACACCCGCATCGATCTGCCGGGACAGGAAGGAGCCGGACGGGACGACGATGTCGTAACCGGTGCCGCCGGCAAGCAGTTTGGTTTCCAGAACCTCGTTGGAATCGAAGACGTCATAGGTCACGTCGATCCCGGTTTCCTTGGTGAAATCCTCCAGGACGGATTCATCGATGTAGTCAGACCAATTGTAAATTCGAAGCTCCGCGGACCATGCCCCGTTGAGAGAAATGGTCGACGTTGCCAGAGCAAGCGTCGCGAGCTTGATCGCATATTTCATGATACACCTTGATGTTTGCTTCGATCGTTTTGCTTCACAGAAGCGAAACCTGCCCTCGCGGGCAGTTCCTCCAGGGCCGAGTTAAAACCATTTTTCCGGTGCCGACAAGTGTTTCTCGCCCCGACGGAAGAAGGCCGCCACCGACCGGGCGCAGGATCGCCAGGCCGGTTGCCCGTCAATGGCGATCCTCTAGCCGGCCCGCCGGGACAATCCCCCGTGGGGGCCGTGCCCCCGCGGCGGTGCCCCTGCGTAGTTCCCCTTGTGCGCTCCCCCTTGCGCTCCCCCTTGCGCGCTCCCCCTTGCGCGCTCAGTGGGATTTGGCCACAATGCGCACCTCTCTCAGCATCGCATTCCGCGATGCGCACGCAGGAACAAATCATGCAGATAAGACCAATTGACCAGTGGGCCGAAAGCCTGCCTGAACCGGCCCGCAAATGGCTGGACGGGCGCGAGGTCGAAGAAGTCGAATGCATCATCTGCGATTTTGCCGGCATTGCGCGCGGCAAGGTGATGCCGGGCCGCAAGTTCATCGAAACGACACGCTCCTTTCTTCCCGTCTCGATTTTCTATCAGACGATCACGGGCGAGTATTCGGACTACGACACCGAGGATTCATGGACGGAGCGCGACATGGTGCTGGTGCCCGATCCCGACACCGCCGTCGCTTCGCCCTGGGCCGAGGACGTCACCATTCAGGTGATCCATGACATGGAAACGCTGGACGGCGAACCGGTGCCGCTATCGCCGCGCTATGTGCTGAAACGGGTGCTCGATCTCTACCGCCGCAAGGGCTGGAACCCGGTGGTCGCGCCGGAGCTCGAATTCTACCTCACCAAGCCGAACATCGATCCTGACTTTCCGCTCGAGCCGCCGATCGGCCGCTCGGGGCGGCAGGGCGCCGGGCGGCAGGCCTATTCGATCGCCGCGATCGACGAATATACTGCCGTCATCGACACGATCTACGACTTCGCCGATGCCCAAGGCATCGA
This sequence comes from Nitratireductor sp., assembly GCA_020441665.1. Classification (GTDB taxonomy): domain Bacteria; phylum Pseudomonadota; class Alphaproteobacteria; order Rhizobiales; family Rhizobiaceae; genus Salaquimonas. Next base: position 25,115 of record JAGRLT010000036.1, on the reverse strand, counting down.
GATCGACACGATCATTCAGGAGGGCGGCGCGGGCCAGATCGAGATCAACCTCAATCACGGCAATCCGGTCGACCTCGCCGACCAGGTCTTCACCTTCAAGCGCACGGTGCGCGAGGCGGCCCTGCGGCACAATTGCTATGCCACCTTCATGGCCAAGCCGATCGAGAAGGAACCGGGCAGCGCGATGCATATCCACCAGTCGGTGGTCGACCGCAAGACCGGCAAGAACATCTTCTCCAAACCCGATGGCGGGCCGAGCGATCTGTTTCACTGGTTCATCGGCGGCCAGCAGCATTATCTGACCTCCGTCATCTCGCTTCTGGCGCCCTACGTGAATTCCTATCGCCGGCTGGTGCCGGGCATATCGGCGCCGATCAACCTGGAATGGGGCTACGACAACCGCTCGACAGGGCTGCGCATCCCGACTTCCGGGCCGGATGCGCGGCGGGTCGAAAACCGCGTCGTCGGCATGGACACCAACCCCTATCTGGCGCTGGCGGCCTGCCTTGCCTGCGGCTATCTCGGCATGACGCGCAAGATAGAACCGCGCGCCGCCGTCGATGGCGATGCCTATTCCCTGCCGCACGCCCTGCCGCGGGAAATGTTCGAGGGACTGAAGCAGCTCGACAAGCACAAGGAAGTGCGCAGGGTGCTGGGCGAGGATTTCTGCACCATGTACCAGCACACCAAGATGCGCGAGTTCGAGGACTATCTCAAGGTCATCAGCCCCTGGGAGCGCGAACACCTGCTGCTCAATGTCTGACGGCGGTCCGTCATGAGCGGCCTCAACCTGCTCCATTCGAACGACCGCCAGGGCATGCATGCGCCGTCCTGGTATGCGGCGATCAATCCCGACCACCGCGAGCGCCCGGCGCTTGCGGGAACCAGGGATTGCGACGTCGCCATCATCGGCGGCGGGCTGACCGGAATATCGGCTGCGCTGCATCTGGCGCGGGCCGGCTACAAGACGGTCGTGCTCGAAGCCCATCGTGCCGGCTGGGGCGCTTCCGGCCGCAATGGCGGCCAGGTGGGCACCGGCCAGCGGCGCGACCAGGACTATCTTGAAGCCCGGTACGGCGCGGACACCGCCCGCCGCTTCTGGCAGATCGCCGAGGAAGCCAAGGCGCTGGTGCGCGATCTCATCCGCGATCTGGCGATCGACTGCCATCCGATCGACGGCATCATCCATGCCGATCACAAGCCGGGCTATGTCGGCCACAGCAGGGCCTATGCCGAAAAGCTGCAGCGCGACTACGGCTATTCCGCGATCCGGTTTCTCGATCTTGAGGAAATCCGCTCCCTGGTGCGGAGCGATCGCTATTTCGGCGGGACGTTCGATAGCGGCGCCTTTCACATCGACCCGCTCGCCTTCTGCCTCGGCCTGGCGCGGGGCGCGGAGGCAGAAGGCGCGGAAATCTTCGAGAACAGCGAGGTCATGTCGGTCGAGGAAGGCGACCGGGTGCGGCTGAAAACCTCCCGGGGGGAATTGCGCGCCCGCTACCTCCTCTATGCCTGCAACGGCTATCTCGGCCATTTGCAGCCGCAGATCGCCCAGCGGGTCCTGCCGATCAACAATTTCGTCATCACGACGCGGGTCCTCACGGCGGAGGAGCGGGCCGCCATCCTGCCCTCGGACGCGGCGGTGGCGGATTCGAAATTCGTCATCAACTATTTCCGCATGACCCATGACAACCGGCTGCTGTTCGGCGGCGGCGAGAATTACGGCTATCGCTTTCCCGCCGACATCAAGGCCTTCGTGCGCAAGCCGATGCTGGAAATCTTTCCGCAGGCGAAGGATATCGCCATCGATCATGGCTGGGGCGGGACGCTGGCCGTCACCGTCCGGCGGCTGCCGCTGTTTCAGCGCCTCGCCGGCAACATCCTGACCTGTACCGGCTATTCCGGCCAGGGCGTGGCGCTGGCGACGCTGGCCGGCAGGATCGCCGGCGAGGCGATTGGCGGCCAGGCGGAACGCTTCGACCTGATGGCGAAACTCGACACGCCGCGCTTTCCCGGCGGCACCCTGCTGCGCTATCCCATGCTGGTCGCCGCCATGACCTGGTTCGCCCTGCGCGACCGGTTGTAGACTTCGATCTTTTGCCTTCCGCTCGCCGGGTAACTTTGTTACAGCCCGCCCATGCGCCGACAGCTTCTGCCCATTCTCGCGATCATACTCGGTTCCGCCTTCCTGATGGTCGCCGGCGGCATTCAGGGGCTTGTGCTGCCGCTGCGCGGGGCGCTCGAGGGCTTTCCCACGCTCAGCCTAGGCCTGCTGGGAACCGGCTGGGCGGCCGGCTACATCGCCGGCTGCCTCTATACGCCGTGGCTGGTGCGCCGCGTCGGCCATGTCAGAACCTTCGGCGCGATGGCGTCGATCTGCGTCATCTCGGTGCTGCTGACGCTGATCCTCATTCATCCCACCAGCTGGATCGTGCTGCGCGGGGTTACCGGCTTCTGTTTCGCCGGCGCCGCGATGATCGCCGAAAGCTGGCTCAACGAGCGCGCCGACAACAAGGTGCGCGGGCGGATTTTCGGCATCTATTCGATGGCCAATCTGGGCGCGGTGATGGTCGGCCAGATGATGATCCCGCTCGGTTCGCCCTCCGGCTATGTCCTGTTCGTGCTGGCGGCGATCTTCTACGCGCTGGCGGTGCTGCCGACGGCGATATCGACGGCGAGCGCGCCCAAGCCGCTGGTCGAGACCGGGCTTGACCTCAAGGCGCTGTGGCGCAACTCGCCGATCGCCTTTTTCGCCGCCTTTCTCATCGGCATCTCGAACTCCGCTTATGGCACGCTGGGCGCGGTGTTCGGCGGCACGCTGCAACTGAGCACGGCGACCATCGCCCTGATGATGAGCCTGCCGCTCCTCGCCGGCGCGGCACTGCAAATTCCCGTCGGCTATCTTTCCGACAAGACCGACCGGCGGCTGGTGCTGATCGGTCTCGCCCTGATCGCCATCGCGGCCGATCTCTTCTTCATTCTGGCCCAGCCGTCCGACCGCGGCAGCGTGCTTGCGGCCGCGGTGGTGTTCGGCGGCGCGATCTACACGATCTATCCGGTCATCATCGCCCATGCGAGCGACAAGGCCGAACCCGGCACCTTCATCAAGATCAGCGGCGGGCTCCTGCTGATGTACGGCATTGGCGGGATCATCGGACCGCTGATTTCCGGCCTTGCCATGTCGTCCCTGCCGCGGGCAGGCCTGTTCCTGACCACGTTCTGTGCCCATGTGCTGATCGCCGCCTATGCCGTCATCCGCATCAGCCAGCGCCAGGCGGTGGCCGAGGAGAACAAGTCCAGCTATGTCGGCATGATGCCCGGCCGCTATGCGACCCCCGAGACCTCGGCGCTCGACCCGCGCGCCCAGGATGCCGCCGGTTCCGACCGGGGGGATGGCGACGCGCCGGCGGATCGGACCTGAACGGCGTTCGCGAGTAGCGGCCGATCTTGCCGCCGCCGGGGTATCGCACCGGTTGATAGTTACAAAGTGGACGGTTACCGATGAAACCAACTTGATCGGCACGTGCCGCTCATGATGCTATGTATTTGCCGGATAAACCGAAACGGGAACGGATCGAATGAAACTTGCGAGTTTGAAGGATGGCAGCCGCGATGGCCGGCTTGCCGTGGTGTCGAAAGACCTGATGATGTTTGCCGATGCGAGCCATATCGCGGCGACGCTGCAGCATGCGCTGGATGACTGGGCCGCCGTCGAAGCCGATCTTGCCGCCGAATGTGAGCGGCTCGAAAGCGGCGAAATCGCCGGCCAGCCCTTCGACCCGGCCAGGGCGATGAGCCCGCTGCCCCGCGCCCATTTGTGGGCGGACGGTTCGGCCTATGTCAATCACGTCGAACTGGTGCGCAAGGCACGCGGCGCCGAACTGCCGGAAAGCTTCTGGACCGATCCGCTGATGTATGTCGGCGCCTCCGATGCCCTGCTCGGCCCGCGCGATGCCATCCCCGCCGCCTCGACCGATTGGGGCATCGACATGGAAGCGGAGATCGCCGTGATCACCGATGACGTGCCGATGGGGGTGACGGCGGAGGAGGCCCGCCGCCACATCAAGCTGGTGATGATCCTCAACGATATTTCGTTCCGGGGGCTGATCCCGGCCGAGCTTTCCAAAGGCTTCGGTTTCTGCCAGTCGAAAGGACCGACCGCGTTTTCGCCGGTCGCCGTGACGCCGGACGAACTGGGCGATGCCTGGGACGGCGCCAAGCTCAGCCTGCCGCTGCTGGTCGATTACAACGGCAAGCCGTTCGGCATGGCCGATGCCGGCACCGACATGACCTTCGATTTCGGCCAGCTGATCGCGCATGCCGCCAAGACGCGGGCGCTGGGCGCCGGCGCCATCATCGGATCCGGCACGATTTCCAACCGCGATCCCGACGGTTCACCGGGCCGGCCGGTCGACAATGGCGGCAAGGGCTATTCCTGCATCGCCGAAATCCGCATGATCGAGACGATCCGCGACGGCAAGCCCTCGACGCCGTTCATGGAGTTCGGCGATACGGTCAGGATCGAAATGAAGGATGCCGGTGGAGCGTCGATCTTCGGCGCCATCGAGCAGGAGGTGGTGGCGGCATGACCAAGCAGTTCGCATCCGCCGGCGACCTTGCCGAGAAGACCGTTTCCTTCAGCGAGATCGGCCGCGATCTGTGGGCGTTCACGGCGCAGGGCGATCCCAATTCGGGCGTCATCATCGGCGATGACAGCGTGATGATCATCGAGGCGCAGGCGACGCCCAGGCTGGCGCGCAAGGTGATCGAAAAGGTGCGCGAGGTGACCGACAAGCCGATCACCCATCTGGTGCTCACCCACTATCACGCGGTGCGGGTGCTCGGGGCCTCGGCCTTCAGGGCGCCGCAGGTGATCATGAGCGAGAAGGCCCGTTCCATGGTGGCCGAGCGCGGCCAGGAGGACTGGGACAGCGAGTTCGACCGCTTTCCGCGCCTGTTCCAGGGACATGAGGAAATTCCCGGCCTGACCTGGCCGACGACGACCTTCAACAGCCGCATGAGCGTTTATCTCGGCAATCGAAGGGTCGATCTGATGCATCTCGGCCGGGCCCATACGGCGGGCGACATCGTTGCTTACGTACCCGATGCCAATGTGATGTTTACCGGCGATATCGTCGAATACCATTCGGCCTGCTATTGCGGCGACGGGCATTTTCACGACTGGCCGGCAACGCTCGAAAAGATCCGCGACTTCGACCTCGATGCCATCGCGCCGGGCCGCGGCGACGCGCTGACCGGCAGGAATATGGTCAACAAGGCGCTTGATGCGACAGGTGATTTCGTACGCTCGACCTATCGGCCGGTGGCACAGGTAGCCCGGCGCGGCGGAACGCTGAAAGAGGCCTGGGATGCCTGCCGGGCCGAATGCGATCCGAAGTTCTCGGACTTTGCGATCTATGAGCACTGCCTGCCCTTCAACGTGGGACGGGCCTATGACGAGGCGCGCGACATCGACACGCCGCGCATCTGGACCGCCGAGCGCGACAAGGCGATGTGGTCCGCGCTGCAAGGATAGAGCCTTTCAGGCAGCGCATGAGAAAAAGCCCGGCCCGGCGGGTTGCCGGTCCGGGCGCGAGGTAGGAGAAGACGTTATTCTATTCGGCGGCCTGGAGCTCGATCGCCGCGGCGGCGAGCACTTCCTGGTCGACATGGGCCTCGAACTTGACGAAGTTCTCGCGGAACATACGGGCCAGCTTCGCCGCCTGGCGGTCATAGGCCTCGCCATCGGCCCAGGTCGAACGCGGATCGAGGATCGAGGTCTCGATCTCGTCGACGGCGACCGGAACCTCGAAACCGAAATTACCGTCGGTGCGGAACTCGGCCTCGTTGAGCCTGCCGCTCAGCGCTTCCGACAGCAGCTTGCGGGTCACCCGGATCGGCATGCGCGATCCCGTGCCGTAGGCGCCGCCGGTCCAGCCGGTGTTGACGAGCCAGCAGGTGGCGCCGTGGCGGGCGATCAGGCTGCGCAGCAGATCGCCATATTCGGACGGATGGCGCGGCATGAAGGGCGCGCCGAAACAGGTCGAGAAAGTCGCCTCGGGCTCGGTGACGCCCTTTTCGGTGCCGGCGACCTTAGCAGTATAGCCCGACAGGAAGTGGAACATGGCCTGGGCCGGGGTGAGGCGGGCGATCGGCGGCAGAACGCCGAAGGCATCGGCCGTCAGCATGATGATGCTCCTGGGATGGGGCGCGCGGCCCGTCGCCGAAGCGTTGGGGATGAAGTCGAGCGGGTAGGCGCAGCGGGTGTTCTCGGTCAGCGAGGCGTCGTCGAAATCCGGCACGCGGTTTTCGTCCAGCATGACGTTTTCCAGAACGGTGCCGAAGCGCTCGGTAGTCGAGAAGATCTCGGGTTCCGCCTCCTTCGACAGGCGGATGGTCTTGGCATAGCAGCCGCCCTCGAAATTGAAGATGCCGTCCTCGCCCCAGCCATGCTCGTCATCGCCGATCAGCGTGCGCGAGGCATCGGCCGAAAGCGTGGTCTTGCCGGTGCCCGAAAGGCCGAAGAAGACGGCGGCGTCACCCTGATCGCCGACATTGGCCGAGCAGTGCATCGGCATGACGCCTCTTTCCGGCAGCGAATAGTTGAGCGCGGTGAAGACCGATTTCTTCATCTCGCCGGCATAGGAAGTGCCGCCAATCAGCACGACGCGGTTGACGAGATCGCAGGCGATCACGGTTTCGGACCGGCAGCCATGGCGGTCGGGATCCGCCTTGAAGCTCGGCAGGTCTATGATCATCATTTCCGGCACATAGTCCGCCAGTTCCGCCGCTTGCGGACGGATCAGCAGGTTGCGGATGAACAGCGAATGCCAGGCATATTCGGTGACCACGCGGGCCTTGATGCGGTATTCGGGATCGGCGCCGCCATAAAGGTCCTGGGCGAAGAGTTCCTTGCCGGCGGCATGGGCCAGCATGTCCTGCTTGAGGATCTCGAAGGCCTCCGGCGCCATCGGCTTGTTGTTGTCCCACCAGATGGCGTTCTCGGTCTCGGCCGAGCGGACGACGAACTTGTCGGCTGCCGAACGGCCGGTGTGCTGGCCGGTCTCGACCGTCAGCGCGCCGCCGGCGGCGATGCGGGCTTCCTTGCGGGCAATCGCTTCCTCGTAGAGGGCAGGCGCGGCGTAGTTCCAATAGACGGCGCCAAGGCCTTCGAAGCCGAAGGACGTCAGATCATGGCTGGTATTGAACTTGCCGTGCTGTTTCATGGTGCCTCTCCTCGCCATCGGTACTGGCATTGGCACTGGTGTGCCTTGCCTGGCTGTTTGCAAAATTCGCGCCCGGCGCGAAAGGGATGCGTTACGCTCAACAATTCGGGTGTAAAACGAGGCAGCGCGGCGGGAACCCCGCTCTCGACATCGCCGCCTGTTTTCCCGCCTAAAGCCTGCCGAAAGCCGTTTCAAAGGGAACAGACCATTCTCTTCGGCCACCAGCGCGCCTGGTGCGCCTCCATACTTCATAAGCCCTTTCCAAACAATGCAGCAAACGTGGATTGTCGAAATATTTCAGTATATTAATCGTTTTAAAATTTTTAAACGATTGAATTGACCCCTTCGCCTGAACCCGTATTTGCGGCAGATTTTCCCTTGTTTGTCAGCGGTTTGGAACACCGCCTCCGACCCCGGATTGCGCCGGTTCCGCCGCTTTCCAGCCGTTAACCGTGATGCCGGATTTGCCGCCCGACCGGCGCAATCGGGCCTGCGGTCACAATTTCCGCGTATTTGTGCAGGATTGGCCGACACGGTAAATTCAGTCAGTATGTATGGCGGCAGGCCGCAAGCGGAGACTTTCATGCCAACCATCGCCCTGGTCGATGACGACCGCAATATTCTGACCTCGGTTTCGATCGCGCTGGAATCGGAAGGCTACCGGGTCGAGACCTATACCGACGGCTCCTCGGCGCTTGACGGGCTGACCGCGAGGCGGCCAGATCTGGCCATCTTCGATATCAAGATGCCGCGCATGGACGGGATGGAACTGCTGCGCCGGCTGCGCCAGAAGTCCGACCTGCCGGTGATTTTCCTGACCTCCAAGGATGACGAGATCGACGAATTGTTCGGGCTCAAAATGGGCGCCGACGACTTCATCAAGAAGCCGTTCTCGCAGCGCCTGCTCGTCGAGCGGGTCAAGGCGGTGCTGCGGCGGGCGGCGGCGATCGGCGAAGGCGGCGTACGGCCGGGGACGGCCGGGGAGGCCAAGCTGCTCGAGCGCGGCAATCTGGCGATGGACCAGGAGCGCCATACCTGCACCTGGAAAGGCCAGCCGATCACCCTGACGGTGACGGAATTCCTCATCCTTTATGCGCTGGCCCAGCGCCCCGGCGTCGTCAAGAGCCGCGACGCGCTGATGGACGCCGCCTATGACGATCAGGTCTATGTCGACGACCGCACCATCGACAGCCACATCAAGCGGCTGCGCAAGAAGTTCAAGGCCCATGACGACAGTTTCGAGATGATCGAGACCCTGTACGGCGTCGGCTACCGCTTCCGCGAAAGCTGAGACCCCGTTCCGGCCGGCAAGTGTTCCCTTCCCGCCCGTAAAGTCCTATATGCGTGACAAATTGGGGCCGGCCATGGGATTTCATTGGGGGACTTCATGGCGCGCGGCGGCGAATTGAACCGCGGCCAAAGGCCCTGTAGGCTGCGCCGGAGCGGCACTGCGGCAGTTCAGCAACCGGCATGACCGGTGGCTGCGCCGGACAGGCCCGGACATGCAGGGACCCCCGGACATGCAGGGACCGATGGAACTCGGCATCGACAGCAAGCCGGAAAGACAGGGCAACGACAGCGGCGGTGACGCAGCTGGCGGGCAGATGCGCGACGCCGCGGCCGGCCGGGCTGTCGACGAGGCGCCCGGACAGGCCAATGGCCATGATGCGGCGGCGGACGATGCGCCCCGGGCCGATGCGCTGCGGGATGATGCCTTTTCCGCCACCGAAGACAGCGAGCCGGAAGGGGCGCCGGCGAAGGCCCATGGCGGCGGCCCGGTACATGTGCTCAAACGCGCCCGGCAATTGATGGTGTCATCGCTTGCCCGGCGGATCATCTTCATGAACCTGTCGGCGCTTGCCGTGCTGCTTTCCGGCATTCTCTATCTCAACCAGTTTCGCGAGGGCCTGGTCGAAGCCTATCGCGACAGCCTGGTCGCCCAGGGCAAGATCATCGCGGGCGCGATCTCCTCGCAGGCAACGGTCGACATCAACACCATCACCGTCGATCCCGACAAGCTGCTCGAACTGCAGGCGGGCGAATCGGCGACGCCGGAAATCTCGCCGCTCGACGATCTCACCTCGCCGATCAATCCCGAAGTGGTGGCGCCGCTGCTGCGCAGCCTGGTGACGCCCAACCGCACCCGCGCCCGGGTCTATGACCGGGACGGTGTGCTGGTGCTCGATACCAAGTTTCTCTATGCCGGCGGCCAGGTGCTGCGCTACACCCTGCCGAGCCTTGAGGGCGACGCCGAGAGCGAGGGCATGATCTCGCGCATCGGCAATTTCCTCAACCGCCTGCTGCAGCGGCGCGACCTGCCGGCCTATGTCGACTATCCCGATTCGGGCATCAACTATCCCGAGGTGGTTTCGGCCCTGACCGGATCGCCCTCGACGATCGTGCGGATGACCCAGAAAGGGGAACAGGTGATTTCCGTCGCCGTGCCGATCCAGCGGCTGCGGGTGATTTCCGGCGTGCTGCTGCTGTCGACCGAGGGCAATGAGATCGACAAGATCGTGACCGAGGAGCGGCTCGCCATTCTGCGCATCTTCCTGGTGGCGGCGATCGTGCTGATCGTGCTGTCGGTGCTGATGGCGGGCACGATCGCAACCCCGCTGAGAAGGCTGGCGGAAGCGGCTAACCGGGTCCGGCGCGGGGTCAATTCACGCGAGGAGATCCCCGATTTCTCCAACCGGCAGGACGAGATCGGCCGGCTGTCGGCCTCGATCCGCTCGATGACGGCGGCGCTTTATTCGCGCATCGACGCGATCGAGCGGTTCGCCGCCGATGTGAGCCACGAATTGAAGAACCCGCTGACCTCGCTGCGCAGCGCGGTCGAGACCCTGCCGCTGGCGCGGAACGAGGAATCGAAACAGCGGTTGCACAGCGTGATCCAGCATGACATCAAGCGGCTCGACCGGCTGATCACCGATATTTCCGACGCCTCCAGGCTCGATGCGGAACTGGCGCGCGAAAAGGCCGAGCGGGTCGATCTGGCGCTGCTCACCGAAAACATCGTCGCCATGGCGCGCGATGTGCCGGCGAAGCCGGGCAGGGGCGATCCGCCGGAGCTGCGGCTCACCATCGCGCGGGCCGCCGGCATGGCCGCGCCATATGTGATTTCCGGCCATGAAGACCGGCTTGCCCAGGTGATCATCAACATCATCGAAAATGCCAAGTCCTTCGTACCGCCTGCGGGCGGGGTGATCGAGGTTTCGCTCGTCCGCCGCAGCGCCTCGGTGGTGCTGAAAATCCGCGACAACGGGCCGGGCATACCGGCGGAAAAGGTCGACCGGATCTTCGAGCGTTTCTATACCGACCGGCCGGAAAGCCAGGGCTTCGGCCAGAATTCAGGACTCGGCCTTTCGATCTCTCGCCAGATCATCGAGGCCCATGACGGCACGATCACCGCCGCCAATCGCGGCGACGGGCGATCGGGCGCGACTTTCACGATCACCCTGCCGGTGCCTGCCGCCCGGCCGGCACATGGCGAAGCGCCGCGGACCGCATCACGCAAATGACGTCTCCGGCGAACCCGGCACGGGATACCACCGCACCGCGCAATCATCACTGCTGCGTCGTATCGGTGGACGGCCGCGGCGTGCTGATCGAGGGGCCGTCCGGCAGCGGCAAGACCTCGCTGGCACTCGGACTGGTCGATGCCGCCAGGGCGAGGGGGATTGCGGCGGCACTGGTCTGCGACGACCAGGCCCTGCTGTCGATCGAGGACGGCATGCTGGTCGCCCGCCCGCCGCAATCGATTGCCGGCAAGGCGGAACTCGCCGGCTACGGCGTCATCGATGTGGCATCGGCCGAGGCGTCGACGGTAACGCTGATCGGCCGGCTGGTCGCGGACGAGACCCTCGAGCGCATGCCCGAACCGGAGTGCTCGGCACAGATCGCCGGCCTGCGCCCGCGCGGGCCGATCCGGCTGATCCACCTGCCGCGGCGCCATGAGGCACAGTCGGTACGCATCCTGCTCGCCATTCTGGCCGAAACGCCGCAAGATCCCACCGGCTGAAAATTGCGTCGAAAGCGCCTTGCCTGCCCCGGCATTTCCGCCGATAAAGCGGCCCCGGAAACTCACAACCAACCTCAGGAAGACCATGATCGGCATCGTTCTCGTCACCCATGGCCAGCTTGCCCATGAATTCCAGCTTGCCGTTGAACATGTGGTCGGCGCCCAGGAACAGATGGCGACGATCGCCATCGGCCCCGATGACGATGTGGAGAAGCGGCGCCAGGACATTCTCGACGCCGTGTCGACGGTCAATGGCGGCGATGGCGTCATCATCCTTACCGACATGTTCGGCGGCACGCCGTCCAATCTGGCGATCTCCGTCATGCAGGCCGGCATTGTCGAGGTGATCGCCGGGGTAAACCTGCCGATGCTGATCAAGCTCGCCAGCATTCGCGACGGCGCGGCACTCAACGAAGCCGTCGAGGCGGCCCAGGAGGCGGGGCGCAAATACATTCACGTCGCCAGCGCCCTGCTTGAAGGGCAGTGATGACGAAGGGCGGCGGCGAGCGCGTTCTCAAGATCATCAACAAGCGCGGCCTGCATGCGCGCGCTTCCGCCCGCTTCGTCAAATGCGCCGAGGGGTTCGATGCCGAAATCCGCGTGTCGCGGGACGGCCATGTGGTCGGTGGAACGTCGATCATGGGGCTGATGATGCTGGCGGCAAGCCCCGGCTGCGCCATCCATCTGAGCGCCAGCGGCCCGCAGGCCGCCGAAGCGCTCGACGCGCTGGAGGAACTGATCGAAGCCCGGTTCGGCGAAGAGGAATAGCTTCCCGCCGGAAGGCGGGATAGAAACATATAAAGATAGCTTTATATTATACTTGCCAGCGCCGCTTTCTGCTGATATTTCCCGCCACAGGTTCCGCAACGCGCCGACCGGATGTGACCGGTCCGAAGACGATGGCGCTGCGGCCCGACAAGATGTTGTGCGGGCCGTCTGCGGATGACATTCCGAATTCGACCGACAGGAGCGCCACCAATGGCCGATCACGATTACCACATTGCCGATATCTCCCTCGCCGATTACGGCCGCAAGGAAATTGAAATCGCCGAAACCGAAATGCCCGGCCTGATGGCCTGCCGCGAGGAATTCGGCGAGGCCCGGCCGCTCAAGGGCGCGCGGATCACCGGTTCGCTGCACATGACGATCCAGACCGCCGTGCTGATCGAGACGCTGAAGGTTCTCGGCGCCGATGTGCGCTGGGCGTCGTGCAACATCTTCTCGACCCAGGACCATGCCGCCGCCGCCATTGCAGCGACCGGCACGCCGGTCTTCGCCGTCAAGGGCGAAACGCTCGAAGACTACTGGACCTATACCGATGCGATCTTCCAGTGGCCTGACGGCGAACCCTCCAACATGATTCTCGACGATGGCGGCGACGCCACCATGTACATCCTGCTCGGCGCGCGCGCCGAGGCCGGTGAAGACGTGTTGTCGAACCCCGGTTCGGAAGAAGAGGAAATCCTCTTTGCCCAGATCAAGAAGCGCCTCGCCGCCTCGCCGGGCTGGTTCGCCCGCCAGCGCGACGCCATCAAGGGCGTGACCGAGGAGACGACGACCGGCGTCAACCGGCTCTACCAGTTGCAGAAGAAGGGCCTGCTGCCCTTCCCGGCGATCAACGTCAACGATTCGGTCACCAAGTCGAAATTCGACAACAAGTATGGCTGCAAGGAATCGCTGGTCGACGGCATCCGCCGGGCGACCGATGTGATGATGGCCGGCAAGGTTGCCGTTGTCTGCGGCTATGGCGATGTGGGCAAGGGATCGGCCGCCTCGTTGCGCGGCGCCGGCGCCCGGGTCAAGGTGACCGAGATCGACCCGATCTGCGCCCTTCAGGCCGCCATGGACGGGTTCGAGGTTGTGCAGCTTGAGGACGTCGCGGCGACGGCCGACATCTTCATCACCACGACCGGCAACAAGGACGTCATCCGCGTCGACCACATGCGCGCGATGAAGGATATGGCGATCGTCGGCAATATCGGCCATTTCGACAACGAGATTCAGGTTGCCGCGCTGAAGAACCACAAATGGGTCAACATCAAGCCGCAGGTCGACATGATCGAGTTTCCCGGCGGCAACCGGATCATCCTGCTGTCGGAAGGCCGCCTGCTCAATCTCGGCAATGCGACCGGCCATCCCTCCTTCGTGATGTCGGCCTCCTTCACCAACCAGGTTCTGGCGCAGATCGAGCTCTATGCCCGTGGCGACAAGTACCGCAACGAGGTCTATGTGCTGCCCAAGCATCTCGACGAGAAGGTCGCCCGGCTGCATCTTGCCAAGCTTGGCGCGCGGCTGAGCGAACTGTCGCAGGAACAGGCTTCCTATATCGGCGTGACGACGGAAGGTCCGTTCAAGCCGGAACACTACCGGTATTAAGTTTTCGCACTATACCCACAAGATATAGTAGATGCCCGGTTGACAGGCCGGGCATTTTGCTATCCGGGCCTTTTTTGCTTCCGGGCGATTCGGCAAATGTTGTATTGTGGAGCGAATCAAAAGAGCTGGCCTTGAAGGCCGGCCGCCAAAGGCAGGGCGGTCAAGGGATCACGCGGCAAAGGACCCTGACATGCCTGGGGAAACCCGTTTACGAGGAACCGTCGACACGGCGGACCATCCATCCACAGGCGGCAGCGGCCGCCGGCTTCTGCGCGCGTTGAAAAACCATGGCTGCACGGTATCCCCGCTGCGGCTGACCGGCCGGGCCGGCGCCGCCGCCCTGCCCTTCGCGCTTGCCGCGAATTCCGCCAGCGCCGAGGATGCCGGGACGCTTTTCGACACGGTATCGGCCCTGCCGCTCGGCCTGTTCGGCGGCGCGGTGACCTTTGCCCTGCTGGCCTCGATCTGGCTTATCCGGGAACGGGCACGGGCGGGCGAAGCCCATAGCGAACTCAAGTCGAGCTATGCCTCGATCCGCGCCGACCGGGATCGCCTGGCCGCCATGACCGAGGTCGGCGACCAGCGCATCGTCGTGTGGGACAATAGCGGCGGCAGGCCGGCGGTGCTGGGCAGTCTCGGCGATGCGGAGGGCCTGCCGCGGGAAGCGGGTGCGTTCCTGGCGTTCGGAAACTGGCTTCACCCCGAAAGCGCCACCCGGCTCGAGGCCGCCACGGCCGCGCTGCGGGAAAACGCCAAACAGTTCACCACCAGCCTGCAATCCTCCCGGGGAACGATGATCGAGGCCCAGGGAAGGGTGTCGGGCGGCTACGCCTTCATCCGCTTCGTCCCGCTCGACGGCGTGCGGTCCGATTTTGCCCGGCTCGATGGCGAGCACGACCGGCTCAGGCGGCGGTTCAGCATTCTCGAAACCCTGTTCGAGGCGATGCCCGCACCGTTCTGGATTCGCGGCCGCAACGGCAGGCTCGTCTACGCCAACCCGGCCTATGCCGGCGCCGTCGACACGCCGGACGCCGACAGGGCACTTGCCGAGAACCGGGCGCTGTTCGACGCCAAGGAGCGGGACATACTGCGCCAGGGGCTGGAGAAGGCCGGTTTCTATCACGGCGAACTGCCGGCCGTTATCGCCGGCGACCGGCGGCTGATGGAAACGGCGGCGGCCTCGAATGAAAACGGCTCCGCCGGCATCGCCGTCGACCGCGGCGATATCGAGCGGGTACGGGCGACCCTCAAGCACACGGTTGCGAGCCATCAGCAGACCCTCGACCATCTGACGACGGCGATCGCCATTTTCGATGCACGGCAAAGGCTGCAATTCTACAATTCGAGCTTCCGGCAATTGTGGAATTTTTCCGAGAGCGATCTCGACGGGCATCCCTCCAATGCCGATCTCCTGGACATGCTGCGGTCGATGCGCGCCCTGCCCGAAGCGCCGGACTGGCGCAAGTGGAAGGATGGCCTGCTGTCGACCTATCACGCCACGGATACGCGGGAAGAGCATTGGCACCTGCCGGACGGACGGACCCTGCGGGTCATCGTCAACCCGCATACTCTGGGCGGTGCGAGCTGGGTGTTTGAAAACGTCACCGAGGAACTGGCGCTCAAGAGCAACTACAATTCGCTGATGCGCATGCAGGGCGAAACCCTCGACCATCTGTCGGAAGCGGTCGCGGTGTTCGGGCCGGACGGCAAGATAAGGCTGACCAATCCGGCCTTCCTGGCGCTTTGCGGCATTGCCGGCACGGAAGACATCGAGGGCAGGCATGTGCGGGCGCTGGATGAGAAGATCAACCCGATGGTCGCCGATCGCACGGTCTGGGAGAAGCTGCGGCTCGAGATCACCAGCGTGCGGGACGACCGGGAGGACCTGACCGGCAGGCTGGAACTCAGGAACGGTTCGTCGCTCGACTATCATCTGGTCTATCTGCCGGCCGGCCAGAGCATGCTGACGCTTGCCGACGTCACCGCCGCGGTCAATGTCGAGCGGGCACTCAAAGAGCGCAACGACGCGCTGGAGGAATCCGATGCACTCAAGAACCGCTTCCTGCAGCACGTCTCCTATGAATTGCGCGCGCCGCTGACCAGCATTGCGGGCTTTGCCGAAATGCTCAGCGGCGACATGCCCGGCAAGCTGAACGAAAAGCAGCGCGAATATCTCGACTACATCTCGGCGTCCTCTGACGTATTGAAGAGCCTGATCGACGACATTCTCGATCTTGCGACCATCGATGCCGGCGCCATGGTGCTCGACCTTACGACCGTCGATCTGGCGAAGCTGGTCGCCGAATGCGTTTCCAGACCACCCGATTCGCTCGAACGGTTCAGCCACCGCATCGAAGTCGCCACCGATCCCGAGGCCAGGGGCCTTGTCGGCGATCCAGACCGGATCCGGCAGATCCTGCACAACCTCCTCGCCAATGCGATGCGCGCAGCCCCCGATGGCTCGACCATCCAGGTCAGGACGAGCAGGGCCGGCGACTATGTGGTATTGAGTGTCGAGGACGAGGGCCCCGGCATCGCCGAGGAACTGCGCGCGACGATCTTCAAGCGTTTCGAGACCGGCGGCGGGGAACGCCATCGCGGCGCGGGCCTTGGCCTGGCGCTGGTGCGCAGCCTGGTCGAGCTGCATGGCGGCAGCGTGCATGTGGAGGAGGGCGCCAAGGGCGGCGCGCGCTTCGTCTGCCGGCTTCCCTTTGCACCGCAATCGGACAAGCAGGCGGCGGAGTAGATCCGTGTTCGCCCTGGCAGCCGGAGCGGACGGATCGCCTGGGGCAGGGGCAGAACCGTTGCTCGAAACGAAGAACATCATGAGGGGTGGCGAGATCATCATCGAAATCAGGGACGAGGCAGAGACACGCCGGCTGGCTTGCGACCTCGCCATGGCGCTGGTCCTTGCCGGCAGCCTGAAAACAGGCTGCATGGTCCATCTGTCCGGCGATCTGGGCAGCGGCAAGTCGGTGCTTGCCCGCACGATGATCCGCCATCTGTCCGGCGATCCGGCACTGGAGGTTCCAAGCCCGACCTTTTCGCTGGTGCAGCATTATGCCCTGCCCGATCCCTCCCTTTCAGGCGGCGCTAGCCCGCTCGAGATCCTGCATGGCGATCTCTACCGGATCGGCGATCCGCGCGAATGCCTGGAACTGGGGCTGACGCAGACCATCCCCGGCAGGCTCTGCCTGGTCGAATGGCCCGAAAACGGCGAAGGGGAACTTGCCGAAGCCGATCTCGCCATCCATCTTGCCGAAAGGGGGGATGCCGGCAGCGAGACACGGCGCGCAACCCTGTCCGGCACATCCGCGATCATGGCGGCGGTGGGCCGCAGCCTGGCGATCCGGTCCTTTCTCGACGACGGCTGGGGGCCAGATGTCGAACGCCGGCCGCTGCAGGGCGATGCTTCGAGCCGCGCCTATGAACTGGCCCGTCTTAACGGCAAAACCCGCATCCTGATGAACGCGCCGCGGCAGGTCGAAGGGCCGCCGGTCCGCGACGGCAAGTCCTACAACAGGATCGCCCGGCGGGCCGAGGATGTCACCGCCTTTGCCGGCGTTGCGGCGATCCTGCGCCGGGCGGGCCTCACCGTGCCTCAAATCCATGCCGCCGATATCGGTCAGGGCCTGCTGCTGATCGAGCATCTCGGCACCGGACAGATCACCGATGCCGAGCGCAGGCCGATCGGAGAACGCTATCTTGCGACGGTCGAGGCGATCGCCGGATTTCACGCCGGACCGGTCGAAACGCGGGCCCGGCTCGATACGGGCGCGATTCACACCGTACCCCCCTATGACCGCGACGCGATGATGATCGAGGTGGAACTGCTGGCCGACTGGTACGCGCCGCGCTTCAAGGGAGCGACGCTTACTACGGGCGAACGCGCCGAGTTTACTTCCATCTGGGACGCGCTGATCGCTACCGCGCTGGCCGGCGAGACGCGGCTCTGCCTGCGCGACCTGCATTCCCCCAACATCATCTGGCGGCCCGAACGGACGGGTACTGCCCGGGTCGGCCTGATCGATTTCCAGGATGCCGTTATCGGCCCGGCAGCCTATGACATCGCCTGTCTCGGCCAGGATGCGCGGGTCGATGTCGATGCGGCGCTGGAACAGGCGATCACCGATCGCTACTGCGACCTCCGCCGGCAGACGGGGCCGTTCGATCGGGCGGCATTCGAGCGCGACTATGCCATCATGGCAGCCCAGCGGGTGACGAAAATCCTCGGCATTTTCGTCCGCCTTGACGAACAGGACGGCAAGCCGGCCTATCTTGAACACATGCCGCGTCTGCACGGCTATCTTGAGCGCAGCTTCGCCCATCCCGTGCTCAAAGCCTATCGCGACTGGTACCGGCGGGTGATCGGCACGGCGGGAGCATAGGCGGGAACATCGCGCTGCCTGCCTGTCATGGCAATGACATCAGGCCGGTGAATGAGGACGGCGCTTGAAGGAAAAGAAGAGAAGAGAAAATGATTCGACCCATTGAAATACCGGCACAGGCGCGCGTCGCCCGATCGCCAATCGAAAGCGCCATGGTACTGGCAGCCGGACTTGGCACACGCATGCGCCCGATCACCGACCAGATGCCGAAACCCCTGGTCAAGGTTCACGGCAGGACGCTGCTCGACCACGGGCTCGATGCGCTTGCCGCCGCCGGGGTGAAAAAAGCGGTGGTCAATGTCCACCATCTTGCCGATCAGATCGAGGCCCATGTGGCGGGCCGCATGGAGCCGAAGGTCATCGTCTCCGACGAACGGGCGCGTCTGCTCGATTCCGGCGGCGGAGTCAGGAAGGCGCTGCCGGCGCTGGGTACCGGCCCGGCCTTCCTGCTCAACGCGGATTCGTTTTGGCTCGAAGGCGCGCAGCCCAATCTGCAGGCCATGGCGCAGCGCTGGGACGACGATGCGATGGACATGCTGCTGCTGGTAAGCTGCACGATCAAGGCCGTCGGCTATCAGGGCCAGGGCGATTTCGACATGGACAGCGAGGGCCGGCTGAAGCGGCGTGGCGAGCGGCGGATCGCCGCATTCGCCTATTGCGGCGCGGCGATCTTTCATCCGCGGCTGTTCGACGGCGCGCCGGACGGCCCGTTCTCGCTCAACCTGCTGTTCGACCGGGCGATCGAGGCCGGACGCCTCTTCGGCATGCGGATGGACGGGCTGTGGCTGCATGTGGGAACGCCGGAGGCGATCCAGGAGGCCGAGCGGGCAATCGCGCTCAGCGCCGCATAGCGGCTACTTCCTCAGATACATCTCGCCGCTCTCGCCGGTCTCGCGGATCTGGTTGGCAATCCGGGTGAACTGCCGGTCGAGGTCGCGGCGAAGCGGTTCCTGGATGCGCGGGGGAAGAGCATCGATCTCACGTTTGGCACGGGTACGCATCTGTTCGAGCTGGCGCAGTTGGCGATCAACATCGCCGGCAGCCGGCGGCGCGGTGTTGTTGGCGCGAAGACTGGTATTGGCCAGTTCGGCCTCGACGCCGATTTCGACCTCGGACGCGCCGGCAAGGCCCATGAAGGCGGTTTCATAGACGGTATCGAGGGCAAGGCCGACGGTGCGGATGCCGATGGTCGCCTTCACCGACACTTCCATGCCCGGCAGATTGGCCTCGACCTGTTCCTTGGCCAGCCGCTTGAAGTCCCTGAAGGTGGTGGCTTGGCGGGCGGCGGCGAAAATCGCGTTGTCGGCAGCCGCCTGCATGCGCGCCTTCCGATCGGCCATGCGGGCATAATCGATGCCCAGGCCCGCCAGCAGGACTACCGGCACGATGGTGAGTGCCAGTATGATGGCGAAGTTGCCGCTCGTATCCTTGACAAGGCGCAAAACAAAACCCTCTGCCCATCTGGGTCATGACTCCAAACGGGCAGAGGGTAATCGAGAAGCTTTCAGCCGGCTTTAAGCCGATTGCTAAGGTTTTAGAGAAAAGCTTTACCCGCGCAGCGGGGAAATGCGAATTTCGACGCGGCGGTTCTGCTGGCGGCCGAAATCCGTGGCGTTGTCGGCGATCGGCCGTGTCTCGCCGAAACCGACGACCAGAAGGCGGCGCGGATCGACGCCGCGCTGGTTGAGATACTGGCCGACGGAAACCGCGCGGGCTTCGGAAAGCTGCTGATTGTATTGCGGGCTGCCGGTCGAGTCGGTGTGGCCGTCGATGTCGAGCAGGGTCTGCTGGTATTTCTGCAGCACGATGGCCACCGAATCGAGCACGCCGAAAAAGGCCGGGTTGAGATCGGCACTGTCGGAGGCGAAGGTGACATTGCCCGGCAGGTTGATGATGATCTGGTCGCCGGCGCGGCTGACGCTGACGCCGGAATTGACCAGTTGCTGGCGCAGTTCCTGTTCCTGGCGGTCCATGTAATTGCCGATGCTGCCGCCGACCAGCGCGCCGATGCCGGCACCGATCAGGGCGGCGTTTCGCTTGTCATCGCCCTTCTTGTCCTTGGCGATCAGCAGGCCGGTAACGGCACCGGCAACAGCGCCAAGCGCGGCGCCGCCCGCCGTATTGTTGCGCTGCGGCCGGCCGGTCAGCGGATCATTGGTGGTCTGGCAGGATGCAAGCGCCAATGCGCCCGCGATGATCATGATCTTTTTCATAGGAAGCCCCATAGCTGTTTCGATGCGCGCGGCCCCGGCCCGCGCGGAAGGACGGTGCAGACATGTCTGCCATCGCAGACCTGCTCGCAGAAAAGCGGGGCGAAAATGCGGCCCGAAGCTGAACGGGGGATGAACGGGCTTGCCGCCTGCGGTTATCGAACCAGCGACTGATCGATCAGCCCGTCCTCATAGGGATAGCGCGTCAGGTCCTCGAGCCCGGTCTCGGTAACCAGCAATTGCTGCTCAAGCTTGACGCCTTCGCGGCCGCCGACCGCGCCGCAATAGCTCTCGACGCAGATCACCATGCCGGGCCTGAACGTGTCGTCATAACCGGTCGCCGGATAGTCCTCGGGGAAATAGAGGCTCGGATATTCGTCGCAAAGTCCGGCGCCATGGGCCAGGACACCGTAGCGGTTGTGGCGGAATTCCGGCGAAGCGAGCTCCGCCGTATCGGTGAATTCCCTGAAGCCCATGCCCGGCCTGATGATGTCGATATTGGCCATGACCTGGTTGTAGGCGCTGGTATAGAGCCGTTTCTGTTCGCGCGTCGGTTCCACATCGCCGCATAGCCAGGTACGGGAAATGTCGCAACACATGCCATAGACGCCGATGAGATCGGTGTCGAAGGCGACAAGGTCGCCCTCCTGGATAACGCGCGGGCCGCATTCCTGAAACCACGGATTGGTGCGCGGGCCGGAGGAAAGAATGCGCGTCTCGATCCACTCGCCGCCATGGCGGATGTTGTCGGCATGGAGGATCGACCACAGGTCGTTCTCGGTCATGCCGGGCGCGAGCTCCGCGTGCATGCGGTGCATCGCCAGTTCGCAGGAATGGATCGAACAGCGCATCGCCTTGATGTCGTCCGACCCCTTGATCGCGCGGGCAAGCTCGGTCACCTGCTGGCCCTGACAGGTCTCGATGCCGAGCGCCTGAAGGGCCACCAGCCCCTCGGGCTCGATCCGGTCGATGGCAAGGCGGCGGTTCCCGCCGGCATGCCCGCGAAGCACCGCATCGATCTCGCCGGCAAAGCGCCGCGCCAGTTCGCCTACCCGGTCGCCGGCGGTGAAGTAGAAGAAACTGGCGCCGGTGCGGACCTCGCGCACCAGCGGCAGATGGGCCGAGAGATGGCCGCAATTCGCATAGTCCCACAGAATGACATAGCCGTCGGCGGAGACGAAGCAGGCGCGCGAGGGATTGTGGGTGACCCACAATTGCATGTTGGTGGTGTCGGTGCAGTAGCGGATGTTGAGCGGATCGAAGCAGAGCAGGCCGGCATAGTCATGGCGGCGCAGTTCGCCGACGATGCGATCAAGGCGGTATTGCCGCAGGGTTTCGAGATCGGGCGCCTCGAGGCCGGCCTTCGCCCAGGCCGCGAAGGCCAGCGCGGTGGGGCCGATCTCCACCCGGTCGTTGTCATCGGGCGAGCCATCCGGCCTTTGCCGCCGGCGGCGGGCAGGATCGATCTTGCGGTTGGAAGGAGAAAATCCGGTCGTGGCGCTGTCCATGTCACTCGCCTCCTCGCGCAGCTATGGGGCACGAGCCTATGCCGCGTGCCCGGACGGGCAAGCGGCAAACGCGTCATTGCTGCGCTAAACGCGCCATGAAGCGGAAACCGGGAATATCCGGTGGAAAGGCTTTAAAGGCCCTCGTCGATCCGGAAGGCGCGCGGCGTGGTCAGGAAGTGCACGCCGAGATGCTGGCCATCGCGCCAGACCAGACGGCAGAGCGTCTTGGTGCGCCGGGTATAGTTGGCGAGAATGAAGCGTTTGGGCAGTTCGCCGCAGGAGGTTTCGAGCCTGGCGCCCAGTTCGGAAATATCCCGGATCATGCAGGCATGCCCGTGCCGGCGGCTGTCGAGAATGATTTCGCTCAGATCCTGGGCGTGGCTGCGCGGCTGTTCGCGCTGGTCGGCGGCGCCGGTATCGCCCGCGGCTGGCATTGAGGGGAACCGGTCAACCGGGGGGGCCTGCTCGACTGGCAATTTTGGTGCCGGCTTAGCCATGATCATGCTTTCATTGTGCCTTTTCGACACGGGCATCTTATCGAACGGATGGTTAATCCGGGGTTAAGCAGGGTGGCGGGCCAGAGCGAAGACTGGGGCAAGGATTGGGGGCAAGGATTGGGGGCGAGAACCGGGGCAAGACGGGCGGGAACGGCGCTATGGCACCTTGCCGCTCCACTTCCCGGTTCCGGCGCATGGCAAAGTGTGGCAAACTTTTCCTTTCCGCGTTCTGCGCCCGGTACGAAATCCAACCATGAAAGGCCCTGACGATGCGGATAGCGGTTTACGGTGCGGGATCGATCGGCTGCCTGGTCGGCGGCTCGCTCCTGGCCCAAGGCAATGACGTGGTGATGATCGGCCGCGACGCGGTGCGCCGCGAGGTTATGAAACACGGGCTCACCGTATCCGATCTCGATGGCCGTTCCGAGCACATCCCGCCCGAGAAGGCCCCCTTCTTCACCGATCCCGGAAGGGTGCTCGGCGCCGATGTCATCCTGCTGACGGTCAAATCGCCCGACACGCGCCAGGCGGCAAAAGAAATCGCCGCCCATGCCAACAAGGATGTGGTGGTCTACAGCCTGCAGAACGGGGTGGGCAACGCGCCGATCCTGCGCGAGGAGTTGAAGGGGTTTGCGGTCGTCGCCGGCATGGTTGCCTTCAACGCGCTGTCGATGGGCGAAGGGCGGTTTCACCGGGCGACCGATGCGGGGCTTGTCGTCGGCAAGCATCCCGCCTCCCATCAGCTCGCGCGGCTTTTGAAGCAGAGCCATATACCGACGACGATCGCCACGGACATGCAGGCCGTCTTGTGGGGCAAGCTCTGCCTCAACCTCAACAATGCGATCAACGTTCTGTCCGACCTGCCGTTGAAACAGGAACTGGAGCGGCGCAACTACCGGCGGGTACTTGCCGCCTGCATCGAGGAGGCGCTTGCGGTGATGCGGGCCAAGAACATCGAGCCCGCGACCATCGGCAAGGTCAGCCCGCGCTACCTTCCCCATATCCTCAACCTGCCCGATCCGGTGTTCAAGCTGGTTGCCGGCAGCATGATGAAGATGGACGAGAACGCCCGCTCCTCGATGTGGGAGGATCTGCAGATGGGCCGCGAACCGGAGATCGACTACCTCAACGGCAAGATCGCCGCGGAAGGGGATGCGCTGAAAATCGCGACGCCCGCCAATGCGCGCATCACCGAACTGGTGAAGGCGGCCTTTGCCAGCGGCGCATCGCCGAAGATGAGCGGGCAGGCCCTGCTCGACGCGATCACGCCAAAGGCGTGACGGTGTGAGGGCGGACGACCGCCCTCAACCGGTTTTTCCGGGCCTCAGCCGATATCGAGCTCCAGTTGCGGCCTGCCGTTCGATGTCTTTTCCGTTGTCGAACCGTCGCGGTTGATGGTCGCCCGCACACGGCGGCGGAAGTTGGAAAAACCCTCGAAGGTCACCACATCCACCGGCTCGGCGAGATCGAGTTCGACGCGGTAGCGATCGTGCTCGGCCTGCGCGTTGACACCGATAATCTCGGCGGTGAACGGCTGGCCGAGATAGCTGCCCTCGACGATCTGCCCGACATGGACCGGCGGGCCGGCCGGCCGGTTGCCGCAGGCGGCATGCGCGGTATTCCAGTCGCGAAAGCCGTGCTGGCGGGCGACAAGTTCGAGGGATTGCGAATGGCCGATCGGTTCACCGGTCTGCGCCATCGCATCGCGCAGGCGGCGAGCCTGATCCTTCAGGTTCTGAATGGAATGTTTCATCTGAGCACCCATGCGTTGCCGCTTTCCGCGACCCTGCGGGAAAGCGCTGCCAGACATGCGGTTTGAGGGGGTGTACCCCTTGGCTGGTATCCGCGTTGCAGCCTGCCACATGCGTTGGACGGCAGGTTGCCAGAACGATAGATCATTCGGACTTCACCATGGACCGGCGTGGCCAGCCCTGCGGACGGCGGGTGTCCGAAACCCGGTGCGCAGATAGGTCGCACCCGCGGCCTTGTCAAGTTGCGCGGATAGTTCCGTCAAATATCCAGATTGGCGACGCTCAGCGCGTTGTCCTGGATGAATTCGCGGCGCGGCTCGACCTCGTCGCCCATCAGCCGCGAGAACAGTTCGTCGGCATCGGTGGCGTCGTTGACCTTGACCTGCAACAGGGTGCGGGCCTGGGGATCGAGGGTGGTTTCCCAGAGCTGATCGGGGTTCATCTCGCCGAGCCCCTTGTAGCGCTGCAACTGGATGCCCTTGCGGCCGGCGTTGAAGATCTCGGTCAGAAGCGCGCGCGGGCCGGTCAGCGTTTTCGTATCGTCCTTGCGGCGGAAAACCGGCGGAGTGGCATAGATTTCCTGCAGGGCGGATGCCAGCCCGTCGATGCGCATGGCGTCCTGCGAGCCGATCAGCGCCATGTCGATCTGGGCGGCTTCCCTGACGCCGCGCACCATGCGCTCGAAGGACAGACCGCCATCTTCCATCAGGCGGGCCTGCCAGCCGCGCTCGGTTTCCTCGGCGATGGCGTCGAGCCGCCTGGCGACATAGTCGCCGGCCTGCTGGGCGCGCTCGCGATCCTGCATCAGTTCGGGATTGAGAATGCCGGCAATCGCCGCCTGCTCGACCACGTCGCGGCTGTAGCGCGAATGGATCGAGCCGAGATAGGTGCGGAAGGTGAGCGCCATGTCGACCACCGAACGCAGGTCGGCGCCGGCGCGCACTTCGCCGCCGGCAAGCTCCAGGCTCGCATCCTCCAGCCCGCCATCGATCAGATAGACCTCGAGCGCGCGCTCGTCCTTGAGATACTGGGCGCTCTTGCCGCGGGTCACCTTGTAGAGTGGCGGCTGGGCGATGAAGATATGGCCGCGCTCGATCAGTTCCGGCATCTGGCGGAAGAAGAAGGTGAGCAGGAGCGT
>JAGRLT010000035.1 GCA_020441665.1 Nitratireductor sp. | reverse complement strand
TGCTTGCCGGCTTCCGCCGCCTCGATCGCGGTCATGAAGCGGTCGCCGGCGGCGGCGATCTTCTGTTCGGAATAGTATTGCCAGCCGCGAAAGGCAGCGGTTGCGGCAACGACCAGCACGGCGGCGGCGATGATGATGCGGCCGTATTTCGCCCAGAATTCGCGCGCGCTGTCCTGGCGGATCTGCTCGTCCACCTCGCGGATGAAAGTGTCGTCTTTGGCCATCGAACTGAAATTTTCCCGAAAACAGGGTGCGCCGGCGCGCCCGCAATGGTTGGTCGCGGCCTTTTAGAGCAAAGCGACAGAAAGAATCAACGGCAGAACGATGTTCTGCCGCTTACGCCATGGGCGAAACGCCGATCAGCCATTGATGGGCCCAGAAGGCGAACAGCGCCCAGAGGACGAGGCCGCTGACGACCGCGGCGATGTCGTTGCCGACCGGACCCGGCGCAGGCAATGCGCCGCCACGGCGCTTGACCGCGATCCGGTTCCACACCGCCCAGGCGAGAAACGCGCCGAACAGCAGGACGGACGCCGCATCGCCATTGGCCAGGAGATGCGCCGTCGCCCAGAGCTTTACCGAGAGCAGGAAGGGATGCTTGAGCATCGGCTTCAACCGGCCCGCCGGCAGGTTGAACACCATCAGGCAGATGAAGGCGAGCGCCATCAGCAGCCAGGCGACATGGCGGCCCCAGGCCGGCGGCACATAGAGGATGGGCGCATCGGCGCGGGCCTGGGCGTAGCCCCAGATCAGCAGCGCGAACCCGACCAGCGAAATCAGCGAATAGACGCCTTTCCAGGGCCCCTCGCCCATGCTTGCCAGCTTCGCGTCGCGCCAGCGGGGCGCCAGCATGCGCACCGAATGAACGCCGAGAAACAGTACCAGTCCCACGATCAGCCAGATCATCGTCATTCCCTTGTCTGCGGCGTGGCCTTGTCCGCGGTGTGCCCTTGTCTGCGGCGTGGGCCCCGGCCGGTCCATCCTGCGCCGGCCCCCGCCTGGCCCGGTTCACGCTTGGCCCGGTTCACGCCCGGCCTCAAGTCATGTTAGACGAAAAGTCAGTTCAAAAAAGCGGAATAATGCCTTGGCCATCGATCCCGAACTTGCCCGAAAACGCCTCAGCGAAAGGCGAGCGGAACTGGAAGCGCTGTCGAAACTGTCGCGGGAAGCGCGGGCGACGGTGGCGCTCGACCAGCAATCGGTCGGCCGCCTGTCGCGGATGGACGCGATGCAGCAGCAGGCGATGGCCGAAGCCCAGGAGCGCGCCCGCAAGCGCGACCTCGTCCGCATCGAGCAGGCGGAACGGCGCATCCGCGAGGACGAATACGGCTATTGCCTCGATTGCGGCGAGGCAATTCCCGACGGCCGCCTCGCCATCGATCCGATGGCGGAGCGGTGCGTCAAATGCGCGTGAGGCAAGGCGAAAAGACCGCCATGATGCCGCCCACCAATCCTGAATGTCGGTACAGCCTAGGCTTCCTGCATCGAAAACGATCCCGCCGACAGCGGCGTGTCCGGCCGCTCATCCCCTTCAATGCGCGCTTCAAACGCGATGAGACGTTTGTAGATCGAAATCAGGTCGATGATCGTCAACCAGGAATTGGCCAGAAATCTCAGTGAATCCTCGACCTCGTCGAATGCGTTGGCGATTTGGCGATAGATGCCGAAGGTAATCGTGCCGGTTACGATGGCGGGCCCCATGGCGATGAGCGGTATGAAATTCGAGGCCTGCAAATAGGTCCACCGCGCGACGCCAAAGTAGAGATAATTGAAGTAGAGCCTGAAGTAGTTCCTTCGCACGGCATCAAACAGCTCGAGCACTGTGAGCGGTTGTGCCCTCTCGGCATGATCCTCGCCATAGACGAGTTCCTTGCGATAGGCAGCCTCCACGCGCTGATTGTTGAATTCAAGCCCGGGCAGTCTGATGCCGACGACCGCAAGAAGAACCGTCCCGAATATCGCCGAGAGAAGTGCCACGTACACCAGTGAGTGCTCAACCGGACCGATAAAGGGAAGCTCCGGAATATGGGTTGAGAGCTGATAGAGGAGCGGCAGAAATGCGATCAGAGTCATGATCGAGCGCACAAGGCGGACCCCAAGTCCCTCGACAATTCGGGCAAAGCGCATGGTGTCTTCCTGCACACGCTGTGCCGCGCCCTCCACATCGCGCACCTCGCCCCAATGCCGCATGTAGTAGTCGTTCATCGCCCAGCGCCAGCGGAAGACATAGTGCGAGACGAAGAAATCGAGCAGCACGAGCGCTGCGATGTTGACGACCAGAATACCGGCGACCGTCCAGATCTTGCCGAGATATTCATCCAGCGTCACGGTATTGGGATTGGCGAGCGCATTCTGGATCAGATCGAAGAACTCGCCGTACCAGTCGTTGAGATAGAGCGAAATCTGCACGTTGAAATAGGTAGCGAGTATGATGATGGTCGAGCCGATCACCGACCATCGACGCCAATGGTGATTGCTCGCGATCATCCAGAAAAGGGCGAACAGGAAGCCACCCAACAGGATATAGCCATACGTCCAGACCCGCGCCTCCGTCAGGAATGGCGGACGCGCGCCCTCGGCGACCGGTTGGGCCAACCCGCTGAACATCTCCAGACCCGTGTGCCATCCTGACAGGCCTGCGAACCAGATCGTGATAAGCACCGCAATCCAGACAAGAGCTGACAAAAAGTAGATGGATGGCCGGGGGAAAAACGAGTTGAACACGTGGAAGGTCTCCGGGAATCGAAAAAGAGAGTCGGGCGAAACTAGGGTGGATCACCTGCATAGGAAAGCCCGCCCGCGCAGCTTTGTCGGCTCGCGGCCGCGGGCGGTGTTGCAATCGTCACAGCACCATTAACCCTCTGATTACGATTGGCCGTGAAAATCGAGGTCAACGAAAAGCGATTCGGGGAGCCTGCGCTCGCCATGAAAAGGAAATCGGGGAAGACACCATCCATGCCGACCATGGAAGTAAAGGGCGCGGAAATCCGCCTGCCACTGATCGACGAGGCTGAGCAGATCGCAGCCGAATACCGCAAGTCCGACGAGGAAATGGCGCGCGAATACGCCCTGATGATGGAGGCGATCTATCTCGATACCAGCGAGCTCGATCCCCAGCTCTGCGCGCCGGACCGCCGCCTCTATCGCGGCGACCGCGAGGCCTGGGTCTATGAGCACGGCAACATCGCCGAGCTGGTTTTCGTGCGCTGACGGGCACGCCCTTCGCGGCGATTGATTACGACAATTTCACAATTGATGGCTGGCGGAATCCGCAAATTGCGCTAGTTTCCGGGCTGGGCTTCCGCTTTCGGGCGCACGGTATCGGTATGCCCGGCTTCGCCCGGTTGCGGGGCGGCACCAGGACGCGGAAAGCCCGGATTGGGTCGGGTTGGGCCCGGATTGGGATTGTTGCCGGCAGATGAACCTCCTCAAGCAGATATCGCTGATTGTCGCCGTGATCGTCATCGCCGCCGTGCTGTGGCTGCGGTTTGACGCGACGGCCTCCTCGCTGGCGCTCAGGGCCGGCCTGCCGCCGCAACTCGTCGCCTTTGTGAGCGGCAATGACGGCGCGACGACCGCCTCGACCGAGGGCAGCCGAGGCAGCGGCCAGGGAGCGGGCAAAGGAGGCGGCAAGGCGGGTGGCGGCTGGCCGGGCGGCGATCAGGCGACACTGGTAGTTACGGCGACCGCCGGGGAAGCCGCCATCAACGACCGGGTCAGCGCGATCGGCGATGGTGAGGCGCTGCGGTCGGTGGCGATCGTACCGCTGTCATCGGGCACGATCGCATCCGTCGAAATCGAGGCCGGGGCGCAGGTTGCCGCCGGCGACGTTCTGTTCCGGCTCGATTCGCAGGCCCAGGCGATCGCCCGCGACCGGGCGGCGCTCGCCGTCAGGATCGCCCGCGACAAGGTCGAACGCAACCGCAAGCTGGTCGAGAGCCGCACGGTGACCGCCGTGCAGCTGACCGAGGCCGAGAACGAGCTTGCCAATGCCGAACTGGCGCTGCGCGACGCGGAACTGACGCTCGAAAGGCGCTCGGTCATCGCGCCGATCGCCGGCGTCGTCGGCCTCGTACCGGTCGAGATCGGCGACTATGTCACCACCGACACGCAACTGGCGACGATCGACGACCGCTCGGCGATCCTGCTGGACTTCTACGTGCCGGAGCGCTTTGCCGCCCTGGTCGCGGTCGGCCAGAAGATCGATGCCGAGGCGATCGCGCTTCCCGATGCGCCGGTGGCGGGCGAAATCACCGCGATCGCCAGCCGCATCGACCGCGCCAGCCGGACCTTCCAGATCAGGGCGCGACTCGACAATGCCGAGGACCGGCTCAGGCCCGGCATGTCGTTCAAGGTGCGGCTGGCCTTTTCCGGCGACAGCTATGCAGCCGTGCCGCCGCTGGCGATCCAGTGGAGTTCCGACGGGGCCTATCTGTGGAAATCGGTCGACGACAAGGCGATGCGCGTGCCGGTTCGCATCATCCAGCGCAACAGCGATACCGTGCTGGTAAGCGGCGCGGTCGCCAAGGGCGATACGGTGATCACCGAGGGGCTGCAGAGCCTGAGGCCGGGAATGGCGGTCCGCAGCGCTTCCGAGGAAGCCGCGCAGCCGCAACCGCCAAAACAGGGCGCGCCCGAAAGCAGCTAGGTCATGGCCGAGAAGAGCGAAGACCGCAAACAGAGCGACAGCGCCGCCCCGGGCGGCGATACCGGCGACATGACGGCGCTGTTCGTGCGCCGGCCGGTGCTCGCCATCGTGCTCAACCTGCTGATCTTCGTCGGCGGCATCGCGGCGCTTCTGGGCATCGAGATTCGCGAACTGCCGGAAGTCGACAGCCCGGTCGTCACCATCCGTACGACCTATACCGGCGCCTCGCCCGAAACCATCGACAAGGAAATCACCGCCCGCATCGAGGGTGCGGCGGGGCGGGTTTCCGGCATCAAGTCGATCTCCTCCTCCTCCACCTTCGGCCGTAGTTCGGTCACCGTCGACTTCACCGAAAGCACCGATATCGACGTTGCCGCCAACGATCTGAAGGACGCGATCAACCGTATTTCGCGCGACCTGCCGGACGATGCCGAGGACCCGCAGGTGGTCAAGGCCGACGACAACGCGCAGGCGGTGATGCGCATCGCCGTGACGTCCGCCGAACGCACGGTGCAGGACATCACCCTGCTGGTCGAGGAAGATATCGTCGACCGGCTTTCCGCCGTTCCCGGCGTTGCCGATGTCTCCATCTATGGCGACCGGGACAATATCTTCCGCATCGATATCGACCAGACCAAGCTGGCAAGCCGGGGGCTGACGGTGGCCGATCTCGCCACCGCGCTTTCCAGCGCCGCCTTCGACGCGCCGGCGGGCTCGCTGACCAGCAATTCGCAGGATCTCGTCGTGCGGGCGCAGGCGCCGATCAACACGGCGGAGGAATTCGGCGACACGATCATCACCGGGCGCACGCGGATCGCCGATGTCGCCACCGTGTCGCTCGGCCCCGATCCCGGCTCCTCCTCGCTGCGCGCCAATGGCAGGGCGGGCGTCGGCATGGGGATCGTGCGCCAGGCCGGCTCCAACACGCTGGAGATTTCCGAGGGCGTGCGGGCGGCGGTCGAGGAAATCCGCGGCGTGCTGCCGGCCGATGTGGACATTCGCGTCACCAGCGACGATGCCACCTATATCAGCCAGTCGATCGGGGAAGTGGTGCGTTCGCTCCTGCTCGCAACCGCCATCGTCATCGCGGTGATCTATCTCTTCCTGCTCAATGTGCGCGCCACGATCATTCCGGCGATCACCCTGCCGGTGGCGCTGATCGGGGCGGTGGCCGGCGTATGGGCGGCGGGCCTGTCGGTCAACATCCTCACCCTGCTGGCGCTGGTGCTGGCAACCGGCATCGTGGTCGACGATGCGATCGTGGTGCTTGAAAACATCGTCAGCCGCCGCAATGAGGGCATGGCGCCGAGAGCGGCGGCGGTGATCGGCACGCGGCAGGTGTTCTTCGCGGTCGTCACCACCACGGCGACGCTTGCCGCCGTCTTCGTGCCGATCTCGTTCCTGCCCGGCAAGGCGGGCGGGCTGTTCCGCGAATTCGGCTTCACGCTGATGATCGCCGTCGTCCTGTCGTCGACCGTGGCGCTGTCGCTGTGCCCGATGCTGGCCTCGCGGCTGCTGCGGGCGAGAACCGAGAAGGAAGACCGCAAGGGACCGGCGGCGCGTCTGGGCGCCGCATCGATCGGCTTCTACCGGGCTCTGCTGCGCCCCTGTCTCAACATGCCGGCCGTGGTGCTGGTGGTGGTGGCGCTGATCACCGGTTTTTCCTATGTGCTGTTCAAGGGGCTGCGACAGGAGTTGACGCCGGTCGAGGACCGCGCCGTCGTGCTGCTGTCGATCAGCGCGCCGCAGGGGGTGAGCCTCGACTATACGGCGTCGCGCCTCCGCCAGCTTGAGGCGAAGGTCCTGCCGCTGCGCGAAAGCGGCGAAGTGACCAACATCTTCTCGATTGCCGGGCGCGGCTCGTCGGTCAATAGCGGCTTCATGGTGCTGACGCTGGCGCCCTGGGACGAGCGGGCACGCAGCCAGCAGGACATCGCCGGCGAGATGCAGACTATGGCCGGTACGGTGCCGGGGCTGCGCGTCTTCGTCATCCAGCCGAACAGTCTCGGCATTCGCGGCGCCGGCAACGGGCTGCAGATCGCGCTGGCCGGCGACAATTACGAAGCGCTCGCCTCCGCCGCCGACAAGGTTGTGGCCGATCTCGAGGCCAATCCACGCTTCGGGCGCATCCGGCTTTCCTACGAGACCACCCAGCCTCAGCTGTCGATCTCGATCGACCGCGAGCGCGCGGCAACCCTCGGCATCCAGATCGACGGGCTGGCGCCGGTCATCCAGGCGATGCTCGATGGCCGCTCCCTCGGCTCGGTCTTCGTCAACGACCGGGCGGTCGACATCAAGCTGATCTCGACCGGCAATCCGATCAACGACCCGACCGATCTCGAAAACATCTTCCTGCGCACCGGCGACGGCCGCACGGTGCCGATGTCGGCGATCTCGACGCTGGAGGAAAGGGCCGTCGCGCCGTCGCTCGGCCGCGAGCAGAAGATGCGTGCCGTCTCGATCACCGCCAGCCTCGAGCCCGACTTCGCGCTGGGCGATGCGCTGGCCGAGGCGCAACGGATCGCGGCCCCGCACCTGCCGCCCGGCGCAAGGGTCGTTCCGCTGGCGGAGGCCGCAACGCTCAACGAGACCTCCGGCAGCATCGGCCAGACCTTCCTGTTCGCCATCATCGTCGTGCTGCTGGTTCTGGCGGCGCAGTTCGAGAGCTTCGTCAGTGCCTTCATCATCATGTTCACCGTGCCGCTTGGGCTTGCCTGCGCGGTCATCGCGATGTGGGCGACGGGCACCTCGCTCAACGTCTACAGCCAGATCGGGCTGGTGCTGCTGGTCGGCATCATGGCGAAGAACGGCATTCTGATCGTCGAATTCGCCAACCAGTTGCGCGACCGCGGCCACTCCGTGCGCGCGGCGATCGAGGAGGCCTCGATCGTGCGGCTCAGGCCGGTGCTGATGACGATGATCTCGACCGTGCTGGGCGGCCTGCCGCTGGTGCTGGCGAGCGGCGCGGGCGCCGAATCGCGCATCGCGCTCGGCTGGGTGATCGTCGGCGGGCTGGGGCTCGCCGCACTCGCCACCCTGTTCCTGACCCCGGTCGCCTATCTCCTGCTGGCGCGCTTCACCAAGCCGCGCATCACCGAAACACGGCGGCTCGAGCGCGAACTCGCGGAAGCCTATTCGGGCAAAGCCGGCAAAACCGGGATGCAACCCGGTGAATGATGGGCCGGTGAATGATCGGGCCGGTGAATGATCAGGCCGAATTGCGGTTGTAGAGCATGGACTGCAGGAAGGCGAGGCCGATCAGCCCCACGCCGATGAAGCCGGTAACGACCTCCGGCACATGGACCATCGACTGGGCGAACATGATCACCGACAGCAGGAAGATCGAATAGAAGGCGCCGTGCTCGAGATAGCGGTACTGGGCGAGCGTATCCTTCTCGACCAGCATGATCGTCATGGCGCGGACATAGAAGGCGCCGATGCCGAGGCCGATGGCGATGAGGAACAGGTTCTTGGTGAAGGCGAAGGCGCCGATCACCCCGTCGAAGGAGAAGCTCGCATCGAGCACTTCGAGATAGAGAAAGGCGCCGAAGCCGCCGGCGCGCGCCATGTCGCGGGCTTCCTCGGCCCGGTCGAGCACATTGCCGAGCAGTTCGACCAGCAGGAAAGTCAGCAGGCCGAAGATCGCCGACATCAGGAAGGTCGCCTTGTCGGCCGGCGCCAGGAACCAGGCGAAGCCGGCGATCACCAGGATGACGAAGGCGATTTCGAGACCGCGCAGCGAGGCCCATTTGCGCAGCCGCCTTTCGAGCGGCACGAACCAGTCGACTTCCTTGTCCTCGTCGAGAAAATAGCTCAGCGCCACCATCATCAGGAAGGTGCCGCCAAAGGCTGCGATCGACAGGTGCGAGCCCTCGATGATGCGGCCGTATTCGGCGGGACGCATGACGGCCAGTTCAAGCGCCGCGAGCGGGCCGATCCCGGCGGCGATCGCGACGACGGCCAGCGGAAAGACGATCCGCATGCCGAAGACGGCGATGAGGATGCCCCAGGTCAGAAAGCGCTGCCGCCAGACCGGCGTCATGTAATGCAGCTTGTTGGCGTTGACGATGGCATTGTCGAAGGAGAGCGAGATTTCGAGGACCGCCAGAACCACGCCAATCAGGAAGAAGGAGAGCGCGCCATACCAGTTGCCGTATTCGCTCCAGCCGATCCAGAAGACGGCGGCAAGGCCGATGGCCGTGAAGACGACCGGCCAGAAGAAATACCTGCGAACCGACATTGCCACTCCAAACTCGTTTTCGCGCCTGCCGCGACCCGCCTTGGACCTTTATCGGCCCAGCGTCAACACGATCCTGGGCGCAGCGGCCCCGCCGTCGGCGATATCCTCGAAAGTGGCGAGGCCGGTCGGCCGCAGGCATCGCCGATCAGTCTTCCGCCGGCGAGAGATCGAACCGCTCTGCGGGAAAGTATTTGGCAAGCCGCGCATCGGAGGTCCGGGCATGGCCTTCCATGCCCTCAAGCCGCGAGATGCGGGCGCTGGCGACGGCGACATCGCGGGACGCCTCGCGGGTCGCCTGCTGCCAGGTGACGATCTTGAGGAATTTGTGCACCGACAGGCCGTCGATCTGGCGGTCGCCGCCGCCGGCAAGGTCATCGAGGGCAAGGTTTCGGGTGCCGCGGCCGAAAAGATGATCAAGGACTCGATTGCCGAGGTCAAGGCGCGGCTCAATTAGCTGTGAGCTAGCTATCGGCTGAGCCAGTCGACAAGGCGCCGGCTCATGGCGTTGCAGGCGGCGAGTTCGGACAGGGCGATGAATTCGTCCGGCTTGTGGCCCTGATCCATGCTGCCCGGCCCGCAGACGATGGAGGGAATGCCGGCGCTGGCGAAGTAGCCGCCCTCGGTGCCATAGGCAACCTTGCCATAGGATGCGCCATTCGCCTCGCTTGCCAGAAAGCGGTGCATCAGCGCCACCGCCTCGTGATCGGCGGCGGTTCCAAGGCCCGGATAGGCATTGACGGTTTCGATCTCGATGCCGGCTTCGGGGTGCTGCGCCCGCCAGCGCGCGGTGATCTCGCGCGCCGCCGCGTCGATCGCCGCGTCGATGGTGCGCGGATCCTCGCCGGCGGGGTAGCGGAACTCGAAATCGAGCACGGCGCGGTCCGGCACGATGTTGAGCGCCGTGCCGGCGGCAATCCGCGCGGCATGAACCGTGGTGTAGGGAATGTCGTAGGCCGGATCACGATAGCCGTTGGCGGCGATATCCGCCTGCAGCGCGCGCAGCGCGGTGACGAACTCCGTCACCAGATGGATCGCGTTGGCGAATTGCGGCGCCATGGCGGAATGGCCCGTCGTGCCGTGACAGACCGCCTTCAGGAATGACTTGCCCTTGTGGCCCAGCATGATCCGCATCTCTGTCGGCTCGCCGACAATGCACAGATGCGGCTTGCCGATGGTCTCGTCCAGTTTCGGCAGCATGTGCGGGATGCCGAGGCAGCCCAGTTCCTCATCCCAGGAAAAGGCGAGTTTGAGCGGTTCTGTCAGTTCCGCCTTCGAGGCCAGTTCGGCGGCCTGCAGCATGCAGGCGAGAAAGCCCTTCATGTCGGCGCTTCCCCGGCCGTAGACGCGGCCATCGTCGCGCCGCAACCGGAACGGATCGGACGACCAGTCCTGGCCGGCGACGGGAACGACGTCGGTGTGGCCCGAAAGCAGGATGCCCGGCCGGTCCCGAGGACCGATGCTCGCGAGAAGCCCGGCCTTGGTGCCGGTCGGATCACCGATGCGATGAAGATCGAAGCCGAGGCCGGACAGGTGTCGGGTGAGAAAGTCGATGACCGGCAGATTGCTCTCGGAACTGACCGAGGGAAAGGCGATCAGCGCGTCGAGCCATTCGAGCGTATGGCTCAACGCTTCCTCTCCCTCGCCTGCCTCAACCTTCATGGCCGTTCCTATCCATCGTCGGGCCTCTCCATGATCGGATCGCAACCCATTCTGATCCCGTCTATCAGACCCGCGGGCAATGATCCAACCCGCGGGTCATGGCAGGGCTGTGCCCGTCAGCCGAGAATGCCCGGCAGATTGAGCCCGTGTTCGCGCGCGCAATCAAGCGCGATTTCATAGCCCGCATCGGCATGCCGCCAGACGCCGGAAGCCGGGTCGTTCCACAAGACGCGCTCCAGCCGCTTCGCCGCCGCCTCGGTGCCGTCGGCAACGATGACGACACCCGAATGCTGCGAGAAGCCCATGCCGACGCCGCCGCCGTGATGGATCGAAACCCAGGTGGCGCCCGAAGCGGTATTGACCAGCGCGTTCAGGAGCGGCCAGTCGCTGACCGCGTCCGAACCATCCTTCATGGCTTCCGTCTCGCGGTTGGGCGAGGCGACGGAACCCGAATCGAGGTGATCGCGGCCGATGACGATGGGCGCTTTCAACTCGCCGGAGGCCACCATCTCGTTGAAGGCGAGCCCCGCCCGGTGGCGGTCGCCCAGCCCGATCCAGCAGATGCGCGCCGGCAGGCCCTGGAAGGCGATGCGCTCGCGCGCCATGTCGAGCCAATTGTGAAGATGCGCGTTGTCGGGAAACAGCTCCTTCATCTTCTGGTCGGTCTTGTAGATGTCCTCGGGATCGCCCGACAGCGCACACCAGCGGAACGGACCGATCCCCCGGCAGAACAGCGGCCGGATATAGGCCGGCACGAAGCCCGGGAAGGCGAAGGCGTTTTCAAGCCCTTCCTCCAGCGCCACCTGGCGGATGTTGTTGCCGTAGTCGAGCGTCGGAACGCCGGCGTTCCAGAAGTCGACCATCGCGGCCACATGCTTCTTCATGCTGGCACGGGAGGCTTTCTCGACCGCCTTGGGATCGCTTTCCTGCTTTTCGCGCCATTCGGCGACGCTCCAGCCTTCCGGCAGATAGCCGTGCAGCGGGTCGTGCGCGCTGGTCTGGTCGGTGACGATGTCGGGGCGGATGCCGCCCGCCTTCATGCGCTCGACCAGTTCGGGGAAGACTTCCGCCGCATTGCCGAGCAGACCGACGGATTTCGCCTCGCCCGCCTTGGTCCATTTCTCGATCATCGCCAGCGCTTCGTCGAGCGTCTTGGCCTTCTCGTCGAGATATCGCGTGCGCAGGCGGAAGTCGATGCGGGTCTCGTCGCACTCGACGGCCAGGCAGCTGGCGCCGGCGAAGACTGCGGCAAGCGGCTGTGCGCCGCCCATGCCGCCAAGCCCGCCGGTCAGGATCCACTTGCCGGAAAGATCGCCCCCGAAATGCTGGCGGCCCGCCTCGGCAAAGGTCTCATAGGTACCCTGCACGATGCCCTGGGTGCCGATATAGATCCACGAGCCGGCCGTCATCTGGCCATACATGGCAAGGCCCTTGCGGTCGAGTTCGTTGAAATGCTCCCAGGTCGCCCAATGGGGCACGAGGTTGGAGTTGGCGATCAGCACCCGCGGCGCGTCGGCGTGCGTGCGCACCACCGCGATCGGCTTGCCGGACTGCACCAGCAGCGTTTCGTCTTCCTCAAGCGATTTGAGGCTCGCCACGATGCGGTCGAAATCGTTCCAGGTGCGGGCCGCGCGCCCGATGCCGCCATAGACGACGAGCTCGTGCGGGTTCTCCGCCACATCGGGATGCAGGTTGTTCATCAGCATGCGCATCGGCGCTTCGGTAAGCCAGCTCTTGGCGGTGATCTCGCTTCCGGTGGGCGGGAAGATGTCGCGGGTATTGTGGCGGGGATTGGTCATGGGTCTTTCTCCAGTCATGCCGGGCCGAGGGCGACACCCCTCGCCGGCCTAAGGTAGGTTACTTGCTGCCCGGCAGATCGAGGCCCTCGATCAGCGCGCCGTCGGCAATCATGGCGGAAGCCTTTGCAATGTCGTGGGCCAGGAAGCGGTCTTCGACGACCCCCGGCACCTGCGAGCGCAGCGTGGTGACGACGCCCTGCAACGCTTCGCTGGTCTTGAGCGGCGCGCGGAAGCCGATGCCCTGGGCCGCACACAGCGCCTCGACACCGAGAATGGTGTTGAGGTTCCGGTTCATCCGGCGCAGCCGCCGCGCGGCATGGGCGGCCATGGAAACATGGTCTTCCTGATTGGCGGAGGTGGGGGTCGAATCGGTCGTGCAGGGATTGGCGAGATGCTTGTTCTCGCTCATCAGGGCCGCCGTGGTGACCTCGGCGATCATGAAGCCGGAATTGAGGCCGGGATCGGGTGTCAGGAAGGGCGGCAGGTCGAAGGACAGCGTCGGATCGACCATCAGTGCTACACGGCGCTGGGCGATGGCGCCGATTTCCGATACCGCGATGGCGATCTGGTCGGCGGCGAAGCCGACCGGTTCGGCATGGAAATTGCCGCCGGAGACGATCAGCCCTTCCTCGACCAGCACCAGCGGATTGTCGGTCACCGCATTGGCCTCGGTCTCAAGCGTGCGGCCGGCAAAGCGCAGCAGGTCGATGGCGGCGCCGGCAACCTGGGGCTGGCAGCGGATGCAATAGGGATCCTGTACGCGGGTATCGCCCTCGCGATGGCTCTCGCGGATTTCGGAACCCTGCATGATCGCCCGCTGGGCGCGCGCCACGTCGATCTGTCCGGCATGGCCGCGCAGGGTATGGATCGCATCGACCAGCGGCGCGGTGGAACCCATGATGGCATCGGTCGACAGGGCACAGGTGACGACGCTGGCGCGCGCATTGCGCCAGGCCTCAAACAGGCCGGCAAGCGCGCAGGCGGTGGAGAACTGCGTGCCGTTGATCAGCGCCAGTCCTTCCTTGGGACCGAGCACGATGGGCTTCAGCCCGGCGGCGGCAAGCGCTTCGGCGGCGGGCATGACCCTGCCCTGATAGCTTGCCTCGCCCTCGCCCAGCAGGCTTGCCGCCATGTGGGCAAGCGGCGCCAGGTCGCCGGAGGCACCGACCGAACCCTGATCGGGGATCACCGGCAGAACGCCCTTTTCGAGCATCGCCTCGATCAGCTCGACGGTCTGCCAGACAACGCCCGAGGCGCCGCGGCCGACCGACAGGAGCTTGAGCGCCATCATCAGCCGGGTCGTCGCGGCATCGAGCGCATCGCCAACGCCGCAGCAATGGGAGAGGATGAGGTTGCGCTGCAGGGTAGCGGTGTCCCTGGCCGCGATCTTGACGCTGGCAAGCTTGCCGAAGCCGGTATTGACGCCGTAGACGGCGGTCTCGCCTTCGGCCGCCTGGCGCACCAGTTCGGCGGCAGCCTCGATGGCGGGCCGGGCACTTTCATGCAGGCGGACCGGCTCGCCGGAGCGCCAGAGGGTTTCGAGCGTGGCAAGGTCGACCTTGCCGGGAGTAAGGAGGATGGTCATG
This sequence comes from Nitratireductor sp., assembly GCA_020441665.1. Lineage (GTDB taxonomy): Bacteria > Pseudomonadota > Alphaproteobacteria > Rhizobiales > Rhizobiaceae > Salaquimonas. Next base: position 25,586 of record JAGRLT010000035.1, on the reverse strand, counting down.
ATTTCCTTCCGGCGTAGTAGCGGGCATGGAGCGGGTTGAAGCCGATGCGATAGGCGAGCTCGGCGGGGTGTTCGACGTCGAAGACGGCAAGGTCGGCGCGCTTGCCCGCTTCGAGGGTGCCGCGATCGGCGAGCCCGAGCGCCCGGGCGGCATGGCGCGTGACGCCGGCAAGCGCCTCTTCCGGCGTCATGCGAAACAGCGTGCAGGCCATGTTCAGGGTCAGCAGGAGCGAGGTGATCGGCGACGAACCGGGATTGGCATCGGTGGCGATGGCGACCGGCACGGAATGTTTTCGCAACAGGTCGAGCGGTGGCAATTGCGTTTCGCGCAAGGTGTAGAAGGCGCCGGGCAGGAGAACGGCCACCGTTCCCGAGGCCGCCATGGCGATGACGCCATCCTCGTCGAGATATTCGAGGTGATCGGCGGAAAGCGCGCCATACTCCGCCGCCAGTTTCGCGCCGCCGAGATTGGACAATTGCTCGGCATGGAGCTTGACCGGCAGGCCGAGGGATTTGGCGCAGTCGAAGACGCGGGCGATCTGTTGCGGGTTGAAGGCAATGCCCTCGCAGAACCCGTCGACGGCGTCGGCGAGGCCCTCGGCATGGGCGGCGCGAAGCGTGGGGATGCAGATCTCGTCGATATAGATATCGGCCTGGCCGGCATATTCCGGCGGAACCGCATGGGCACCGAGATAGCTGGTGCGCACGTCCGCCTGCCGCTGGGCCGCAATCCTGCGGGCGGCGCGCAGCATGCGCAGCTCTGTTTCGGGATCAAGGCCATAGCCGGACTTGATCTCCAGCGTGGTGACGCCTTCGGCGAAAAGCGCATCGGCCCGTCTGAGCGCGCTTTCGAGCAGTTCTGCATCGCTTGCCGTGCGGGTCGCCGAAACCGTGGAGACGATGCCGCCGCCGGCGCGGGCGATTGCCTCATAGCTCGCGCCTTCGAGCCGCATCTCGAATTCGGTGGCGCGGTTGCCGCCATGGACAAGATGGGTGTGGCAATCGATCAGGCCCGGCGTCACGAGCCGGCCGCCGAGATCGGTGACCTCACCGCGGGTCCATTGCTCGGGCACATCCTGACGCTTCCCCACCCATGCGATGGCGCCGTCCGCGATGGCGATCGCGCCATCCTCTATCAGGCCATAGCGCTCGCCGCGCGCGGCATCCTCCGGCGTGGCAGCCGCCATGGTGGCGAGCCTGGCATTGACGAGCAGCATGGGACGACCCTCTGGAACAGGTTTATGCCGATGCTTTATGTCTATACATAATAATTGTCAATATGGTCCGTGCGGTTGGGGCAAAAATTGTGAAGCCCTCCCCCTTTGGCAGGGAGAGGACGGGGTAATTTGGGGGAAACCGGGCCCGAAGGCCTAGAAAAACGCCTGCAAGCCGGTCTGGGCGCGGCCGAGGATCAGTGCATGCACGTCATGGGTGCCCTCATAGGTGTTGACCGTTTCGAGGTTGACCATGTGGCGGAAGACCTGGAATTCCTCGGAAATGCCGTTGCCGCCATGCATGTCGCGGGCCAGGCGGGCGATGTCGAGCGCCTTGCCGCAATTGTTGCGCTTGATGAGCGAGATCATTTCCGGTGCCGCCCTCGCCTCGTCCATCAGACGGCCGACCTGCAGGGCCGCCTGAAGGCCGAGGGTGATCTCGGTCTGCATGTCGGCAAGCTTCTTCTGGAAAAGCTGGGTCTGGGCGAGCGGCCGGCCGAACTGCTTGCGGTCGAGGCCATACTGGCGGGCGGCGTGCCAGCAGAATTCGGCGGCCCCCATGGCACCCCAGGCAATGCCGTAGCGGGCACGGTTGAGACAGCCGAACGGCCCCTTGAGGCCCTCGACATTGGGCAGAAGCGCCTCTTCGCCGACCTCGACGCCGTCGAGCACGATCTCGCCGGTGGTCGAGGCGCGCAGCGACAGCTTGCCCTCGATCTTCGGCGCCGACAGGCCCTTCATGCCCTTTTCGAGCACGAAGCCGCGGATCTTGCCGCCATGAGCGTCGGACTTCGCCCAGACGACGAAGACATCGGCGAAGGGGGCGTTGGAAATCCACATCTTGCTGCCGGTCAGGCGATAGCCGTCGGCGGTCTTTTCGGCACGGGTCTTCATGCCGCCCGGATCGGAGCCGGCATCGGGCTCGGTAAGGCCGAAGCAGCCGATCCATTCGCCGCTGGCGAGCTTAGGCAGGTATTTGCGGCGCTGCTCCTCGGAACCATAGGCATGGATCGGATACATGACGAGGGAGGACTGCACGCTCATCATCGAGCGGTAGCCCGAATCGACGCGCTCGATCTCGCGGGCAACGAGGCCATAGGTAACGTAGCCGGTGCCCAGCCCGCCATATTCCTCGGGGATCGTCAGGCCGAGCAGGCCGGCATCGCCCATCTCCCGGAAGATCGAGGGATCGGAAACCTCGTCGCGATAGGCGGCGATGACGCGGGGCGCCAGGACGTCCTGGGCAAAGGCCCGCGCCGCATCGCGCAGCATGCGCTCGTCCTCGGTCAACTGGCCTTCGAGCAATAGCGGGTCTTCCCAGTTGAACGATCCGAGGCTCGGGGAGTTCTTGTCTTTTTCGGTCATGGCTTTTTCCTGAGAGGGTGGGTTCGTACTGATACCGCGAAGCGCGGGCGGGTTGCAATCCTCCGGCGTCTGGCCGGATCGTCGGCACGGACAGGAATTTTGTGCTTGAATGACATTATTTCATTGCAAAATGAGCCTATAAATGGATATTTTCCGATAAAAACATTACAGAATGGAATGATATGGGTATCCAACGCCGCTTCCTCCCACCGATCGGCTGGCTTACCGCGCTCGAGGCCGTCATCCGGCTCGGCTCGGTGACGGCGGCAGCCGACGAACTCAACCTGACGCAAGGGGCGGTCAGCCGGCAGATCGCCAAGCTGGAAGACCAGTTGGGGGTGGCACTGTTTTTGCGGGTAAAGAAGCGGCTCAAACCGACGCCGCAGGGGCGGGCCTATGCCGCAACGATCCGCGAGGCGATGGCCGCGATCACCAATGCGACGGTCAATCTGGCGACCAACCCGGAGGGCGGCACGCTGGAACTGGCGATCCTGCCGTCTTTCGGGACCCACTGGCTGGCGCCGCGCCTGCCGGACTTCCACGCGCGGCATCCGGGCATTTCGCTCAACCTGTCGACGCGCATGGCGCTGTTCGATTTCTCGCAGAGCCGGTTTCATGCGGCGATCCATTTCGGCCGCGATCCCTGGCCCGCGACGCGATCGCTGGCCCTGATGGACGAGCGCGCCCTGCCCGTTCTGGCGCCGGGATTGCTGGCCGGCTCTTCTGATGCGATTTCTGATGCGATTTCCGGCGCGCCGGGCGAGCTGACGCTGCTGACGCTCGAAACGCGGCCGCGCGCCTGGCAGCACTGGTTTGCCGCGATGGGCAGCGTCGCGCCGCAGCGGCCAAGAATGCGCTTCGACCAATATGCGACGCTGCTGCAGGCGACCGTGGCCGGCCTCGGCGCGGCCCTGCTGCCGGACTTCATCGCAGAGCCGGAGATCGCGGCCGGCAGGCTGGTCAGGCTGGGCGATGGCCAAACCGTGAGCCTCGGCACCTATTCGCTGGTCTGGCCGCAGGCCCATGAGGATTATCCGCCGCTCAGGGCCCTGCGGGACTGGATGGCGGAACTTCCCTTCGGGCTCAACGACAAGGCAGCGAACCCGCCGTGGCTCTGACGACCTATCCGCCCGCCGCGTCGAGAATTTCCCGCATCAGGTGGGCGGGAATGACGATGCCGTTTTCATGCGCATCGGCGCGAGCGGAAAATCTGCGGCTGCCGGGCAGGCGGGCGCCCTGCTGGGCTCCATTCTCGGCCAGCAATTCCTCCAGCCGCGCGGCGAAGACCGGGCTGATCCTGCCACCGGCATCGAAGGCGATGATCAGGTGGCTGACACCGGGCGGCGCGCCCTCGGCGTCGAAGAACGAGCTTGCCTCATAGCTGTAGCGGGCGCCGGTGAGCGTCGCGGCGAGGATTTCCACCATCAGCGCCAGCGCCGCGCCCTTGGCGTCACCCATCGGCAGCATCATGCCGGCAAGCGCCTCGATCTTGCAGCGGTCCACCCAGCGCGAAACGATCTTCGCCTAAACGCCGTAAATCCGGGCCGCCTCGCCCCTGGAAGGATGGCCTTCAATGGCCGAAAGCGCCATCTCCTCTCGACGCAACGGCGTCAAACGGGCATTCTCATGGATGTTCATTCGGACACCTCCCTGAAGATCGAAGTGTGGTAACTCCAATCAACATGGTCCGGTCCGAATGGACAACCTATTGAAAGCTCACATCTAGCGCCCTCCTACCGCGTGACGATTTCCGGCCCCATCAGGCTGTAGGGCAGCCAGGTGGAGAGGATCGGCACATAGGTCACCAGGATCAGGAAGGCGAACAGCACGGCAACGAAGGGCAGCGCCGCCTTGACCACCCTGACCAGGCTCATGCCGGTGATCCCCGAGGTGACGAACAGGTTGAGGCCGATCGGCGGCGTGATCATGCCGATCTCCATGTTGACCACCATGATGATGCCGAGATGGACGGGATCGACGCCGAGTTCGATGGCGATCGGGAAGACCACGGGTGCCACGATCAGCAGCAGGCCGGACGGCTCCATGAACTGGCCGCCGATCAGCAGCAGGATGTTGACCGCGATCAGGAAGGTGAACCAGGTAAAGCCATAGTCCAGCATCATGTCGGTGATCGCCTGGGGGATGCGCTCCGAGGTCAGCACATGGGCGAAGAGCAGCGCGTTGACGATGATGAACATCAGCATGATCGTCGTCTTCGACGCATCCACCATCACCTTGCGGGTGTCGTCGTTGAAGAAGGCGGCGAAGGACTTGCGGCCCATCAGGGCGAAGTTGCGGCCGAATACCGGCAGGCTCGACGCCCACATGGCGGGAATGCGCGCGGCATTGCCGCCGCGCCAGTTGGCATAGGCGATGCCGGCCAGCACCGACAGGCCGATGCCCCAGAGCAGGCGGCCGGTAAACGTCACCCCCTCCCATTCGGAGGTGACGAAGAAGGACAGCACCATCCAGACGAAGAAGAAGGAGATCGCATAGACGATCGACTTGAAGCCGGTCAGCGCATCGGCGCCATCCGCCTCGACGACCCAGGGCACATCCTTCATCGGCCCCATGTCGCGATAGATGAAGAGCGCGATGAAGAAGGAGTAGACGGCGGCGACCGCCGCTGCCTCGGTCGGCGTGAAGACGCCGCCATAGATGCCGCCCAGGATGATGATGATGAGAAACAGGCCCCAGCCGGCCTCCTTGCCGCCCTGAAGGATTTCGCCGAAGCCTTTCCAGGGCTCGGCCGGCAGGTTCTTCATCCGCGCGACGACATAGATCGCCACCATCAGCATGAGGCCGGCAACGATGCCCGGCACGACGCCGGCAAGGAACATGCGGCCGACGGAGACATCGGTGGCGGCCGAATAGACCACCATGACGATCGAGGGCGGAATGAGAATGCCCAGCGTGCCGGCATTGGCGATGAGGCCTGCCGCGAACTCCTTGGAGTAGCCGACCTGGCGCATGCCGGCGATGGCGATGGTGCCGATGGCGACGACGGTTGCGGGCGACGAGCCGGACAGCGCCGCAAACAGCATGCAGGCCAGTACCGAGGCCATGGCCAGGCCGCCGCGCAAATGGCCGACGGCGGCGATGGCGAAGCGGATGATGCGCTTGGCGACACCGCCCGTCGACATGAAGGCGGAAGCCAGAATGAAGAAGGGGATGGCCAGCAAAGTGTAGTTCTGCGAGGCGGTGAAGAGTTGCAGTGCCACCGACGACATGGAGTCGGAGGAGAAGAACGCGATGACGATGATCGAGGACAGGCCGAGCGAGACGGCGACCGGCACGCCAAGGAAGAGCAGTGTGAGGACGAGGATGAAGAGAATTGCGGTTTCCATGGCTCTTTCCTCAGTCCTTCAGCGCGTCTTTGTTTTCGGCGACGAGATCCTCGGCCTCGTGGCCGGCGATGACGAGTTCGCGCTCGCCCTTCCAGATCGCATGCATGGCCTGCAGGGAGCGAAAGCCGAACAGGGCAAGGCCGAGGGGCAGGATGAGATAGGCGACCCAGCGCTGGACACGTTCCTGGATGCCAAAACTTTCCTGCATCCAGTGGGGATATCTGAGATCGTCCAGCCCGATGCCGAGCTTGAACATCTTCGACCAGTAGTCGACCGCGCCGCCCTTCGAGTTGGCGCCGAAGAATTCGAGCCAGGTCGCCGAGATCAGCATGGCGGCATAGAGGAAGGCGCAGAAGGCGCCGAAGATGGCGACCGCGCGGAACGCCCTGCCGGGCAGCAGGCGGATGAAGGCGTCGACGCCGAGATGGCTGCCGATCTTGATGCTGTAGCTCATGCCGAACAGGATCATCCAGGCAAAGAGAATGCGGGTGAATTCGAGCGCGCCGCCCCAGCCGGTGTTGAAACCGTAGCGGGCGATCACCTGGGTAAACGACACGATGGTGATGGCCGCCAGCAGGGTGGCGATGAGGTTTTCCTCAAACCGGGTCACCGCGCCCGGATAGGAGCGCTCCCAAAGCCAAAGCAGGCCGATCAGCACGGCCATTGCGAGATACGGCCAGAACTGGCTCATCTTTCCTCCCCCCTTTTTCCGGTTATGCGAAATGCGGCGGGGCGCCTCCACGCCAAGCCGCAATCCCTCCTGTGACACACGATAATGCTATGCAAACGCCGCCAGCGCAATCAAACCGCGACAGGCCGCGGCAAACCCCGGCCGGTGCTGGCGCATACAGGTTCACCGACTGGCCTCGGATCCGCGACGGGCGGGCCGTAGGGGCGCGGCTGCCTGCCACCCGTCGATGAGACGGGAGCGGGCTTTGCCCGCTCCCGCATTTTTCACCTAGTTCGATGCGTTGGAAGCGACCGCCGCCTCGATCAGGTCCTTGCCGATATCGGCTTCGAACTTGTCCCAGACGGGTTTCATGGTGTCGACCCAGGCCTGGCGCTGTTCGGCGCTGAGCTCGCGGATCGTGCCGCCGGCATCGATGATGTTCTGACGGTTCGCCGCTTCCTTGTCGGCCACCTGGCCGTTCGCCTTGGCGGTCACGTCGTCGACGATGGCGATGAACTGGTTGCGGGTTTCCTCGTCAAGGCTTGCAAGCCACTCGGTCGAGGTTACCAGCAGATAGGCGAGCAACTGGTGGTTGGTCTCGGTCACGCCATCCTGCACCTCGAAGAATTTCTGGGTGTAGATGTTGGACCAGGAGTTTTCCTGACCGTCGACAACGCCGGTCTGCAACGCGCCATAAACTTCCTTGAAGGCGAGCTTCTGGGCGGAAGCGCCCATCGCCTCGATCATGGCAACCGCCACATCGGAGGTCTGGACGCGGAATTTCAGCCCGTTGGCGTCAGCCGGCATCAGCAGCGGCTTGTTGGCCGAGAACTGCTTGAGGCCCGACGACCAGTAGCCGAGACCGGTATAGCCCTTGTCTTCCATCACCTTCAGCAGGCCCTTGCCGGCATCGGACGTGGTGAACGCGTCGACCGCCTTGAGGCTCGCGAACAGGAAGGGAAGATCGAAGAGCCGGTATTTCAGCGTATAGGCCTCGAACTTCGACAGCGAGGGCGCGGCAAGCTGCACGTCGCCCAGCAGCAGCGCTTCCAGCACCTTGTCGTCGTCATAAAGGGTCGAGTTCGGGAAGACCTCCATACAGGCCTTGCCGTTCATCTCCTCATTGACGCGCTCGGCAAGCATGGTCGCGGCATCGCCCTTGGGGTGGCCGGTCGCGGCGACCACGTGGGAAAACTTGATGACCATCTCGCCATCGTCACATTGGGCATAGGCGCCGGTTGCGGCGCCAAGCGCGGTGGTGGCGAGAAGGCCGGCAGTCACAGCGAGGGATTTGAGTAGTTTCACGATATCCTCCCATTCGGTTGTTGGATGCGCCAGAAAACGGCCTGCCGGACTCTTCCGGCAAGATCAGGCTGCCCTCACGAATCCCTGTATGCGTGGCGAAGTCAAGGCCGTGGACGGCGCGGAAGGGCGCCGCGGCGGCAGGCAGGCCCGGCCGGCCGAGGTTTCGACACACCAAAAATTCCGGCGCATCGGGCAGCCGCCCGCACAGGGGAGAAAACGCCAATTATTTCAAAAATTTGACACCCCCCTTGCAGGTCGCCCGCCGGGTCCGGGGGCAGGCGGCAAAAACCGACCCCCTTTCCGCCTCGGCCCATCCTCCACTAAAGTCTGATATTCTGATTACGTCCCTGGCGAGCGAAAACTGGCAGATTCCTGCCAATCGGGCGCGTAGCCCGCCATTGCTTCGCCCGGCAAGCCGCGAGACCGGCCGTCAAGCGCGGGTTCGAAAGCTGTGTCTTAACGTAGTGTCTTGCGGCGGAAAGCGGGCGGGATGCGGCAATTCAGATGGGCATGGGGTGGTCGCGGCGGACCGCCTGGATGTCGGCCAGGACTTCCTCGGAAAGCGTCAGATCCTTCGCGGCGATGTTATTGCGCAGTTGCTCCATCGAGGTCGCGCCGATGATCACCGAGGTCATGAAGGAACGCGTGCGGGCGAAGGCGAGCGCCATCCGGGCGGGGTCGAGCCCGTGTCTGTTCGCAACGCCCACATAGGCTGCTATGGCCTGCTCCGACCACGGAACGTAACGGTCGTTGAGTTCCGGCTGCAGGGAACGGCGCGAGCCGGCGGGGATATCGCCATGACGGTATTTGCCCGAGAGGCCGCCGGCAGCGAGCGGCGAAAAGGCCAGCAGGCCGACCTGCTCATGCACCGCCACTTCGGCAAGATCGGTATCGAACAGGCGGCAGAGCAGCGAATATTCGTTCTGGATCGAGACGACGCGCGGCAGGCTTTCGCGCCTCGCGACCTCAAGCCATTTCATCGTCCCCCAGGCGGTCTCGTTCGACAGGCCGAAGGCCCTCAGCTTGCCTTCCTGCTGCAGCCTGGCAACCGCACCCAGCATGTCGGCGATCTCCTCCTCGATGCCCGCGGGGCTCTGCCGCGCCGGGTCGTAGTTCCAGCATTGGCGAAAGTGGTAGGAGCCGCGATTGGGCCAATGGAGCTGGTAGAGATCGATATGGTCCGTCCTGAGCCGCCTCAGCGACGTTTCCAGAGCCGCGCGCAGGCTCGCGCCGGTGACGCGCTCGCCGTTGCGGATATCCTGATTGCCGACGCCGGTCACCTTGGTGGCGATGACGAGCCGGTCGCGATCCGCCCGGCCGTTGAGCCAGTTGCCGATGATCTCCTCGGTAAGACCGGTGGTTTCGCCGCGGCGCGGCGTGGTGGGATACATTTCCGCCGTGTCGATGAAGTTGATGCCCTCGCCAATGGCGTGGTCGAGCTGCTCATGGGCCTCCGCCTGGCTGTTCTGCGAGCCCCAGGTCATGGTGCCAAGGCAGAGTTCGGAGACGCGCAGATCACTGCGTCCGAGCGGGTTCATTTTCATCGCGAAACTCCGGAAACGTGGCGGGGCCAGAGGCCGCCGCCATCGATGGGATGGTTGGACGGATGTCCCTTTTGGGTCAGCCGGGATTGCCTGGCAAGGGCTGATCGGGGAGAGGCCGGCGGGCCGCGAAACTTATCCCCGCCGCAGAGCCACCGGCTAGGCTTCGGTCCGTGTTCAGCCCTGAAAGGCTCCATGCCCGTGGATCAGTCCGAAAATCTCTCCCTGCCCTATATCGCGCCGCAGCAGGCGCAAAAGCACGTCACCCATAACGAGGCGATCCGCATGCTCGATGCGGTGGTGCAGTTGAGCGTTGCAAGCGATACGCAAACCGCGCCGCCGGCGACGCCGGATCCGGGCGAGCGGCATATCATCGCCGCCGGCGCCACGGGTGCCTGGGCGGGGCATGATCTGGAAATCGCCGCCTATCAGGACGGCGCCTGGGCCTATTACCCGCCACAGGCCGGCTGGCTCGCCTGGGTCGAGGACATTGCCGGGTTGCAGCTTTGGGACGGCAGCCAGTGGATCGCTGCCGGGGCGCAGGAGAGCCTGCCGCTATTCGGCGTCAACACCGTGCCCGATGCCACCAACCGGCTGGCGGTCAAGTCCGATGCGGTACTGCTTTCCCATGACGATGTGACGCCCGGTTCCGGCGACATGCAGCTCAAGGTCAACAAGGCGGCGAGCGGCGGCACCGGCAGCGTATTGTTTCAGACCGGCTTTTCGGGTCGGGCGGAATTCGGACTTGCCGGCAATGACGATTTCTCGATCAAGGTCTCGCCCGACGGGGCGACCTTCCGCCAGGCGATCGTCGTTGACCGCAATACCGGCCATGTGGGTATCGGCGCCACGCCCTCGGCCAATCTGGAAGTGCGCGACGACAATGCCGCCAGCGAGATGCGGTTCAAGACGGCGGGTGACTACAACGCGATCTTCGCCGGCGATTCCAACCGGACCCTCCAGGGCGCCGGCAATCTGATCATCGTCGGCCGATGGAACGGCAACACCGTCACGGCAATCCGGTTGGAGTGCGGCCCCGACACGGCCAACAAGGATGATGGGCAGATCGCCTTCCGAACCGCATCCGGCGGCTCGATGGCCGAGCGGATGCTGATCACCCATGACGGCAAGGTGGGCATCGGCACGGGTTCGCCGGGCGCGCTGCTGGACGTCAACGGCGCCGTGCGGGTCAAGTCCTACACGGTGGCGGGCCTGCCCTCGGCTTCGGGCGAGGGCGCCGGCGCGATGATCTTCGTTTCCGATGAGACGGGCGGCGCGGTTCTGAGTTTTTCCGACGGCACCGACTGGCGACGCGTCACCGACCGGGCGGTGGTGAGCTGACGGGCGTCAGACCGCCTCGACGAAACTGTCGAGCACTTTCTTCTGGCCGGCCTTGTCGAAATCGATGGTGAGCTTGTTGCCGTCGATGGCCGCGATGTTGCCGTTGCCGAATTTCAGGTGAAAGACCCGGTCGCCGACCGAGAAATTGCCTGAAGCCTGATTGATCGAGGAAGCGATGAGCTCGCCATCGATGGTGCGGCCGCGGGTTCCCCGGCCTTCGGCGACACCGGCGCCCGAGCGCGAGCCCCAATTGCGCTTGACCGGATCGCCGCTCGCGCCCGCCGCGCGGTGCTGATTGCCGCGCTGGGCGCGCTGCCAGCCGGGCGATGCATAGGTCGAGGTGAACGGTTCGGAAGCATCGAAACGCGAGGCGCCGTAGCCGCCGCCGACCCGGTTCGAGCCATAGCCGCCATAGCTGTTGCCGGTCTCGGCGATTTCCACATGGGGTTCCGGCAGTTCGTCGATGAAGCGCGAGGGGATCGAGTTCTGCCACAGGCCGTGGACGCGGCGGTTGGAGGTGAACAGGATGACGCAGTTTTCGCGCGCGCGGGTAATCCCGACATAGGCAAGACGCCGCTCCTCCTCGAGGCCCGAGCGGCCGCCCTCGTCGAGCGCGCGCTGATGGGGAAACAGGCCCTCCTCCCAGCCGGGCAGGAAGACGGTGTCGAATTCCAGCCCCTTGGCCGAGTGCAGCGTCATCAGCGAGACGGCGTCGAGCGCCTCGTTCTGCTCGCTGTCCATGACGAGCGAGACGTGTTCGAGGAAGCCCGAAAGGTTGTCGAACTCCTCCATGGAACGGATCAGTTCCTTGAGGTTGTCGAGACGCCCCGGCGCCTCTGCGGAGCGGTCGTTCTGCCACATCTCGGTATAGCCGGATTCCTCCAGGATCATCTCGGCAAGCTCGGTATGAACCATGGCGTCGACCAGGCCCGACCAGCGGGAAAAATCATCCATCAGATGGGCGAGGGTCGCCCGCACGCCGGATCTCAACTCCTCCGAATCGACCAGTTCGCGCACCGCGGCGGTCAGCGGAATGCGGCGCTTTCGGGCATGGTCGTGAATGATGCGCAGGGTCGCCTCGCCGATGCCGCGCTTCGGCGTGTTGATGATGCGCTCGAAGGCCAGATCATCGGCCGGCTGCACGGTGACGCGGAAATAGGCCATCGCGTCGCGGATCTCCATGCGCTCGTAGAAGCGCGGACCGCCGATCACCCGGTAGTTGAGCCCGAGGGTGACGAAGCGGTCCTCGAACTCGCGCATCTGGAAGGAGGCACGCACCAGGATCGCCATGTCGTTGAGGGCATGGCCGCCGCGCTGCAGCTGCTCGATTTCCTCGCCGACATTGCGCGCCTCCTCCTCGGAATCCCAGCAGGCCGCGATCCGCACCCGGGCGGCATCGGGATCGGCCTGCTCGGTAAAGAGCGTCTTGCCGAGCCGGCCCTCATTATGGGCGATCAGATGCGACGCTGCGCCCAGAATGTGGGCCGTTGAGCGGTAATTGCGCTCAAGCCGGATCACCTTGGCGCCGGGGAAATCCTTCTCGAACCGCAGGATGTTGTCGACCTCGGCGCCGCGCCAGCCATAGATCGACTGATCGTCGTCGCCCACGCAGCAGATATTGGGGGGAATAGTTTTATCCGCTCGCTCCAAATCGCCTTCGGCGATGTCGCTGCGCTGCGCGGCTCGCTCTTCGCTCGCTTTGCCCCCTCCCGCCGCCGAGGAGGCGGCCGGCGCTGATGCGCCGCCCTCGCGGAGCGGACGCAAAGCGTCTCGCGCGAGCGAACTAGACTTCCGCTGCGCCAGCAGTCGCAGCCACAGATATTGCGCGACGTTGGTGTCCTGGTATTCGTCCACCAGCATGTAGCGGAAGCGGTTCTGATATTCGGAGAGCACGTCCGGATTTTCGCGGAACAGGCGGATGCACTCGACCAGCAGATCGCCGAAATCGACCGCGTTGAGCACCTTCAGGCGCTCCTGATACTGCTGGTAGAGCGCCCTGCCCCGGCCATCGGCAAAGGAGCGCGCATCGCCCTCCGATATCTTCTCGGGCGAGAGCCCCTTGTTCTTCCACTGGTCGATCTGGCCGGCGAAGAGGCGGGCGGGCCAGCGCTTGTCGTCTATGCCCTCGGCGCGGATCAACTGTTTCAGCAGCCGGATCTGGTCGTCGGTATCGAGGATGGAGAAGGAGGATTTGAGGCCCACCAGTTCGGCATGACGGCGCAATATCCTGGCGCAGATCGAATGGAAGGTTCCGAGCCAGGGCATGCCCTCGACCTGCTCGCCGACATAGCGCGAAATGCGCTCCTTCATCTCGCGCGCCGCCTTGTTGGTGAAGGTGACGGCGAGGATCTGCGACGGCCAGGCCCTGCCGCTCGCCAGAATATGGGCAATACGCGTGGTCAGAACGCGGGTCTTGCCGGTGCCGGCGCCGGCAAGCACCAGAAGCGGGCCGTCCAGGGTTTCCACCGCGTCGCGCTGCTCGGGATTGAGCCCGTCGAAATAATCCGGCGCCGAGCGGGCCTGGCGCTGCTGCAGGGCGCGCGCGGCAAGGCCGCTACCGCCGGAAGGCAGATCGGCGGCGCTGCGGCAGGGGGCCATTGCGTGGGCGTGCGGCATGGTGTTCAGCATCGCCGGGAATGTAGCGATTCGGAGGCGAATTGAAAGGTCGCGCCACCCGGCAATTCCGCCCGAGCCGCCCTACACGGCATTTTCAGGGGATTTTCGACCCTGTCCCGCGCCATCCCGCGCCGTGATCAAATCAGCGGCGCGACCCCATTCCTTAACGCGGTGTTAACATTTGCCGATCAATTCTAGCGATATTCTCAATCCAGGCATGGCAGGTCCGATCATGATGCCCATGGCAGAACTCAGATACCGCGCGGCAATTGTGTGCACGGGCCTGGCGCTGGCGGCCGGCGTGCCGGTTCACGCGGCCCGCGCCGCCACCCCGATCGGCGAATTCCTGCTCGCCGATGCCTCCGGCGCGATCGTGCCGGCGCCTCATGAGGGAGAGGTCGACACCATCATCACCGGCGGAACGCAGCCCGCCGGCGCTCGAGCCACATGGGAAGAAGCGCGCAAGAGATTCCTCGAATGCGGTGCGTGCGGCGACGAGCAGCCGTTTCCCGACAAGATACCCGAAGCCTGGGTGAAATAGCGCTATTCCGACCGGTGAATGCTGGCGACGATCGAGCGGCTGTCCAGGATGTCCTCCCAGCGGCCGGAATGGCGCGCGGCGACCCGCTTGAGGAATTTGTAATCGGTCTGGTCCCAGCGCAGGATCGCATCCTTGAGATTGTCCAGCACGTAGTCGCCGCGGCTGGTGCGCACGGTCAGCACCGCATGGCCCTCGCCATTGGGCCGCAGCACGACGGTGGGCAGCAGAGCGTGGGCGGGCCAGCCGCGATCGATCAGCGCCTTGCGCTTCATCAGGACGTAGTCCTCGCAATCGCCGTAGAATTCCGGCAGCGCCCAATGTTCCTCGACGCCGTAGATCTCGAGGTCGGTGCGCGGCGTGATCGCCGCATTGGCCTCGATGTTGACGGCAACGAGCTCTTCCCAGCGGGCGTTGGTCAGCCGCGGCGGCAGCGCCGCCAGGCTGACGATGTTGCAGTCCTCGCGGTGTTCGCGGCAATATTCGTAGTGGCCGATGGGCTGGGATGTGAGATTGCCGATACGCTGAAACGGGCTGTCGGCCAGTGCCTGGGAGGCATGAGGAACGGTGAGCATGAAGCCCGAAGCCGCCAGCCGCAGGGCGCGCGAAAGGGCGTTCAGCTCCAAAGGCAAGCGCCTCCCCTTCCGCGATGGTATCCCCGAATTCCGCACGCCGCCGCCTCAATCCCGTTAACCGGATGTTAACCAAACGGAACGGCGCGGTTTAGTCAATGCCACACCGCTTTCCATGGTTAATGCGCCTCACCTCACCCATGACGGCGCGCTTTCGCGACTTTGCCGGAATGCGATCACCGTTTCGCCCCTTTGCCGTGGCTCATTCGTCGCCATCGCCAGACCCGAGCCCTCATCATGCGCTTCATCAAACGCCTTATCGTGCTGATCCTTTTATTGTTCATCCTGCCGGCAGCCGCCTCCATCGTCTGGTGGATGTCGCTGGAGCGGCCCGGCTCGTGGCGCGAGGCGGACTGGTCGGCCTCGGGCGTGTTGCCCGCGCCGGGCGATGTGCCGGAAGCGGTGATCCATGTCATGGCGGCGCGCACCGGCGGGCTCAAGGGCGCGCTCTCGCTGCACAGCTGGATTGTCCTCAAGAAGGCCGGGGCCGATGCCTATGACCGCTACGACAAGGTGGGCTGGGGCAATCCCGTGCGGCGCAACCATTACGCGCCCGATGCGCGCTGGTATTCAAACACGCCGTTCATCGTCAAGACGGTGCGCGGCGAGGCGGCCGAACGCCTGATCCCCAGGGTCGAGGCGGCGATCGCGGCCTACCCCCATTCGAAGCCCGGCGGCTATCACATCTGGCCGGGACCGAATTCAAATTCCTTCGTCGCCCATGTGCTGCGCCAGGTGCCGCAACTGCACGCCGTGCTGCCGGCCAATGCGGTCGGCCGCGACTACATAGCCGGCGGCCAAACCTCGTTCTTGGCCTGGTTCTGGGACGGCGAGAACGACGAGTTCAAGCTTTCGGCCGGCGGCTATGCCGGTATTTCCGGCGGCAGGGTGAGCGGCCTGGAGGTCAATTTCCTCGGGCTCGTCGCCGGGGTGGACGTGCTGCATCCGGCGCTCAAGATACCGGGTTTCGGCCGTCTCGAGCTTACCCGCACGGCCTGGGCAGACAAGTAGCGCTCCCGCAAATGGCATTGCGACCCTGCCACTTTCATGCATGATCGGCGCGACCTTTTCATGCATGGAGCAGCCCTTTGTATACCCTGATCGGAAACCCGAAAAACCGCGCCTTCCGCGTCCTGTGGATGCTGGAGGAGCTTGGCGTCGACTATGACCTGATCCCGGCAAGCCCGCGATCGGAAGAACTTGCGGCGGTCAATCCGTCGGCCAAGTCGCCGGTTCTCAAAGTGGGCGACGACCACATCATCGACAGCGCCGCGATCCTGCAATATCTCGCCGACAAGCATGGCCGGTTCACCGCGGCGGCGGGCACGATCGAACGCGCCCATCAGGACAGCATGCTGTTCTTCGCCCTCGACGAACTCGACGCGACGCTGTGGCAGGCGGCAAAGCACAAATTCATCCTGCCGGAGGAGTTGCGCACCGACGCGGTGCGCCCGGCGCTCGAACATGATTTCCACAACGCCATGCGGGTGCTCGAGACCCGGCTCGGCGACAGAACCTATGCGACGGGGGACGAGTTCACCGTGCCGGACATCGTCATCGGCCATTGCTCGGGCTGGGCGATCAATGCCAGGTTCGGCTGGCCGGACGGCCCGCTCAAGGCCTATTCCAAACGCCTGCGCGAGCGGCCTGCCTATATGCGGGCGCATGAGATCCGGCTGGCGAATTAGATGTGAGCTTTCAATGACCGGCAATCAGAGCGCCCAGGGCTATGTCAGCGATCCGCGCAACGAGACGGTGCAAGTCTATGTGAACGGCGCGTTCGTGCCGCGCGACAAGGCCGTGGTCTCGGTGTTCGACAGCGGCTTCGTGCTGGGCGACGGCGTCTGGGAGGGGCTGCGGCTCAAACAGGGCAGGCTCCTCCTGCTCGAGGAGCACCTCGACCGGCTGTTCGAGGGCGCGGCCGCCATCGCCCTCGACATCGGCAGAAGCCAGGCGGAAATCACCGATGCCATCCATGCGACGCTGAAGGTCAACGGCATGACGGACGGCGCCCATATCCGCCTCATGGTCACCCGCGGCGTGAAGAGCACGCCCAACCAGGATCCGCGCTTCGTCATCACAAAGGCGACGCTGGTGATCGTCGCCGAATACAAGACGCCGAAGCCTGAATCGACGACGAAGGGCCTGTCGCTCTTCACCTCGACCTTCCGGACGAGCGGCCCGGACGTGTTCGATCTCAGACTGAACTCGCACAGCCGGCTCAACCTCATTCAGGCGCTGATACAGGCGATCCATGCCGGTGCCGACGAAGCGCTGATGCTCGACCCGCGCGGCTTTGTCGCCAGTTGCAACTCGACCAATTTCTTCATCGTGCGGGGGCGCGAATTGTGGACCTCGACGGGCAGCTTCTCGTTCAAGGGGATCACCCAGCGCGCGGTGATCGAGAGCTGGCGGGCGCAAGGCGGCATCGCGCTCGAAAAGGACTTCACCCTTGCCGAGGCCTATAGCGCCGGCGAAGCCTTCGTGACCGGTACGCTGGGCGGCGTCACCCCGGTGATCAGGATCGATGGACGGACGATCGGCGGCGGCGCGCCGGGGCCGGTTACCGCCGAGGTGAGCCGAACCTATCAGGAACGGGTGATGCGCTGAGCGGCGGGCGATGCATTCGGCCCTCCCTCCCGCTCGTGACGAATTGCTGCCGTCGCGGCGTCCAAGCGCCTAAATTAAGCCTTGCCCGTTTCGGCGCGCTATGGCGAGATTGCCGTTCGCGGCAGCCGGCGATCGAACAACGCGCAACGGGAAGCAGTCCTTGGCATTCACTTTGAGGCAACTCCGCTATTTCGTCGCGGTCTGCCAGGAAGGCACCGTATCGGGAGCCGCACACACGCTGGCGATCTCGCAATCGGCGGTCACGGAGGCGATCAAGGAACTCGAGGGCGATCTCGGCGTGACGCTTTTCGACCGGCATCCGCGCGGCCTCAACATCACCCACAAGGGCCATCAGTTCCTGCGCCACGCGCAGACGATCCTTTCCGATGTCCACCATGCGCGCCGCGCGTTCGAGACCGCCGACGATGAGAAGAGCGGCAGCCTTCATCTCGGCGTGACGTCGCTGGTGGCGGGCTACGTCCTGTCGGACATCCTGACCCGTTTCAAGCGCGCCAATCCCGCCGTCGAGGTGACGGCGATCGAGGACAGCGCGGACTATCTCGAACATCTGCTGATCGGCGGCGAGCTCGACGTGGCGGTGATGGTGATTTCCGACATGCGCGACCGTTCGGCAATGCAGGCCGAGATCCTCGAGGTCTCGCCCTACCGGCTGTGGCTGCCGCTCGGCCACAAGCTTGCCGACCGCGACAGTATCGAACTTCGCGATATCGCCGAGGAACCGCTGATCATGCTGATGATGGACGAGATCGAGGAAGCGACGGCGCGGCTTCTGGGCGCGTTCGGCGCCAAGCCGAATGTGGCGTTCCGCACCCGGTCGGTCGAGGCGGTTCGAAATCTGGTGGCCACCGGCTCGGGCATCGCGCTGCTGCCCGACCTCGTCTACCGGCCGTGGTCGCTCGAAGGCGACCGCATCGTCTCGCGCGACATTTCCGGCTCGCTGCCGGTGGTGCAGGTCGGCATCGCCTGGCGGCGCGGAATGGCGCTGGCGCGGATCGCGCGCGACTTCATCGGCATTGCCAAAAGCAGCCATCAGGCACGGCAGTAAATCGCCCGATATCGGAAAATCCGATATCGACAATCTAATAATTGAATTTGCGAAACCTGTATTCCGTGTGGATGATCCGCCCAACCGGTCGCGGCCAAGCGATCGTGCAAGCACGGGAGGAACGTCATGAAATCGATTCTGAAAGCCGGTACCGCCATGGCTCTGATCTTGTCGATGGCCGGGCAGACCTTCGCCGCGGAGATGCTGACATCGGTCGGCGCCGGCGAGGGAAGCGTCGTCATCGTGGCCTGGCCGGGCTATATCGAGCGCGGTGAAACCGACAAGAGCTTTGACTGGGTGACCAAGTTCGAGGAGCAGAGCGGCTGCCAGGTCCAGGTCAAGACGGCGAACACGTCCGACGAGATGGTCGCGCTGATGAACGAGGGCGGGTTCGACCTGGTGACGGCGTCGGGAGACGCGTCGCTGCGGCTGATCGCCGGCAAGCGGGTCCAGCCGGTCAATGTCGACCTGATCCCGAGCTGGTCGACGGTGGATGACCGGCTGAAGAACGCGCCCTGGCACACGGTGGACGGCGTCCATTACGGCGTGCCCTATATGTGGGGGCCGAACGTGCTGATGTACAATACGGAAGTCTTCAAGGAGCCACCGACGAGCTGGAACGTGGTTTTCGAGGAGATGGAACTGGGCGACGGAAAATCGAACAAGGGTCGGGTGCAGGCCTATGACGGCCCGATCCATATCGCCGATGCCGCCAACTACCTGATGCACAACAAGCCCGAACTCGGCATCCAGAACCCCTATGAACTCAATGCCGACCAGTATGCGGCGGCGCTCGGCCTGCTGCGCCAGCAGCGCAAGCTGGTGTCGCGCTACTGGCACGATGCGTTCATCCAGATGGACGATTTCAAGAACGAGGGCGTCGTCGCCTCGGGCTCATGGCCGTTCCAGGTCAACCTGCTGAAATCCGAGGGCCTGCCGATCGCCTCGGTGATCCCCCAGGAAGGGGCGACGGGCTGGGCCGACACCACGATGATGCATGCCGATGCGGCCAATCCGAACTGCGCCTATATGTGGATGGAGCACACGCTTTCCTCGAATCTGCAGAGCGACCTTTCGGTGTGGTTCGGCGCGGTGCCGAGCGTGCCCGCCGCCTGCACCGACGGGCGCGGCATGCAGAATGCGGAAGGATGCGATATCAATGGCCTCAAGGACTTCGACAAGATCAAGTTCTGGACCACGCCCGTGTCGAGCTGCGGATCGCAGGACGAGTGCATCCCCTACTATCGCTGGGTATCCGACTATATCGGTGTGATCGGCGGCCGCTGATCCCGCATTCCCGAAACGAACAACCTGCCTGCCCGTATCGGGCAGGCGACGGGTTCATCATGACCAATGCCGTCTCCTTCACCGCCGTTTCGCGCCATTTCGGCAGCGTCAGGGCCGTCGATGACGTCGATCTTGAAATCGGCGAGGGCGAATTCTTCGCCATGCTCGGCCCGTCGGGCTCGGGCAAGACCACCTGCCTGCGGCTGATCGCCGGCTTCGAGCAGCCGACCTCCGGCCAAATCCGGATCTTCGGCGAGGCCGTCGAGGGCATTCCGCCCTATCGGCGCAACGTCAATACGGTGTTTCAGGACTACGCCCTGTTTCCCCACCTCAGGATCATCGACAACGTGGCCTACGGATTGATGGTGCGCGGCGTCGGCAGGGCCGAACGCCACCGTCTGGCCGAAGAGGCGCTGGCGCTGGTCGAACTGCCCGGCTATGGCGACCGCCGGACCGGCCAATTGTCGGGCGGCCAGCGCCAGCGCGTGGCACTGGCGCGCGCGCTGGTCAACAAGCCGCGGGTCCTGCTGCTCGACGAGCCGCTGGGGGCGCTCGACCAGAAGCTGCGCGAACAGATGCAGGAAGAGCTGAAATCGCTGCAGAAGGCGCTCGGCATCACCTTTGTCTTCGTCACGCACGATCAGGGCGAGGCGCTGTCCATGGCCGACCGCATCGCCGTCTTCAATCAGGGCCGGATCATGCAGGTCGGCTCGCCCGAGGATATCTACCGGCGGCCGAATTCACGCTTCGTGGCCGATTTCGTCGGCGCCTCCAACGTGCTGCCGCCGGATTTCACCGGCACCGGGAAATGGTCCAGCCTGCGCCCGGAGGCGATCCGGCTCACCAGCTCGGGTGGCAAGCCTGCCCGCGTGGCGTGGCACAGCTTCCTCGGCGGGCAGACCCGTGTCGTCCTCGACAGCCAGGGTCAGCGGCTTAACATGCTGCTGCCCTCGACCGAGCCTGCGCCGCAGGACGGCGCGACGGTGCGGATCCGCTGGAACGACCAGGACATCCACCTGATGGATGACGACAGATGACCGTCCAGGCGGCAATCGTCAGCCCGAAGCGGGTCGGTCCGGCCGGCGAACTGTCCGACAGCCTGTGGCGCAATCCGCGCTTCCTGCTGTTGCTGCTGCTGACGCCGCCGCTGCTGTGGCTCGGCGTCATCTATCTTGGATCGCTGTTCGCGCTGCTCGCCCAGAGCTTCTTCTCGATCGACGAGTTCTCCGGCCTGATCAACCGCGAACCGACTCTCAAGACCTATCGCGAACTGTTCGTTCCGGCCAATCTGGATATCCTCATCCGCACCGTTTCGATGGCGGCGATGGTGACGATCGCGGCGGCGGCCGTCGCCTTTCCGGTCGCCTATTTCGCCGCCCGCTACGCCACCGGCCGCTGGAAGGCGGTATTCTATCTCGGCATCATGCTGCCCCTGTGGTCGAGCTATCTGGTCAAGGTCTATGCCTGGAAACTGATCCTGGCCAAGGAGGGCATTCTCAACTGGCTGGTCGGCAAACTGCATCTGACCTGGCTGCTCGATGCCTATCTGCAGGCACCGCTGATCGGCGGCAACTCGCTGTCGGTGAGCTATACCGGCACCTTCCTGGTCTTCCTCTACGTCTGGCTGCCCTTCATGATCCTGCCGGTCCAGGCCTCGCTGGAGCGCGTGCCGGCGAGCCTGATCGAAGCGTCCGGCGATCTCGGCGCCGCCCCCGGACAGACGCTTCGCCATGTGCTGCTGCCGCTTGCGCTGCCCGGCATCGTCGCGGGTTCGATCTTCACCTTCTCGCTGACGCTCGGCGACTACATCATTCCACAGATCATCGGCTCGTCGCGCCTGTTCATCGGCCAGGCGGTCTATGCCCATCAGGGAACGGCGGGAAACATCCCGCTTGCCGCCGCCTTCACCGTGGTGCCGGTGCTGATCATGGGCATCTATCTGTACGCGGCCAAACGCCTGGGGGCCTTCGATGCGCTCTGATCGTCAAAACCGGGCGCCGATGGGCCTGAAGATCGCCGCGGCGGCGGGCCTCCTGTTCCTGCATCTGCCGATCCTGCTGATCTTCGTCTACGCGTTCACGACCGAGGAAAAGAGCTACCAATGGCCGCCGCCCGGCTACACGATCAAATGGCTGGGGGTCACCTGGAACCGGCCGGATGTGTGGGAAAGCCTGGCGCTGTCGGTCAAGGTGGCGGCAATCTCCACGCTGATCGCCATCGTGCTCGGCACGCTGTGCGCCGCCGCCGTGTCGCGCTGGCGGTTCTTCGGCCGCGAGGCGATTTCGCTGCTGGTGATCCTGCCGATCGCCCTGCCCGGCATCATCACCGGGATCGCCCTGCGCTCGGCCTTCAATCTGGCCGACATTCCGTTTTCCACCTGGACGATCGTGCTGGGGCACGCGACCTTCTGCATCGTCGTGGTCTACAACAATGCGGTCGCCCGCTTCCGCCGGCTGTCCACCTCGCTGATCGAGGCGTCGATGGATCTCGGCGCCGACGGGTTCCAGACCTTCCGCTACATCGTGCTGCCGAACCTGGCGACGGCGCTGCTTGCCGGCGGGATGCTGGCCTTCGCGCTCTCCTTCGACGAGGTGATCGTCACCACCTTCACCGCCGGCCACCAGGCGACGCTGCCGATCTGGATGCTGGAAGAGCTGGTGCGTCCGCGCCAGCGCCCGGTCACCAATGTCGTCGCGATGGTGGTGGTGCTGGTGACGTTTCTTCCCATTCTTGCCGCCTACTACCTGACCCGCGACGGCGACCAGATCGGCGGCCATGGAAAATGAACATTCAACAGGAGTATCGGTGATGAATACGCAAATGCTGATAGGATCGGGATTCGAAACCGGTAAGGATGCCGAGGAAGACATCCTCAACCCCAAGACGGGCGACAGCATCCTGAAGCTCCCCGAGGCATCGCCCGATCAGGTCGAGGCGGCGGTGGCCGCCGCGCGCAAGGCGTTCGGATCCTGGTCGCGCACGACGCCGGGCGAGCGCTCCGGCTATCTGATGCAGATCGCCGACCGCATCGAGGCGGAGGCTGACGAATTCTCCCGGCTGGAAGCGCTCAATTGCGGCAAGCCGATCAATGCGGTGCGGAACGACGAAATCCCGGCCATCGTCGACTGCTATCGCTTCTTCGCCGGCGCGGTGCGCTGCATGCAGGGCAGCCTGGCCGGCGAATACCTGCCGGGCCATACCTCCATGCTTCGGCGAGACCCGGTCGGCGTCGTCGCCTCGATCGCACCCTGGAACTATCCCCTGATGATGATGGCGTGGAAACTCGCCCCGGCGATCGGCGGCGGCAACACGGTGGTCTTCAAGCCGTCGGAGCAGACGCCGCTGACCGCCCTGAAGCTCGCCCGCATCCTGGCCGACATCCTGCCGGAAGGGGTGGTCAACATCGTGCTCGGCCGCGGCGGCAGCGTCGGCAACGCGCTGATCAACCATCCCGGCGTCGACATGATCTCGATCACCGGCGATATCGCGACAGGCAAGAAGGTGCTCCAGGCCGCCGCCAAATCCGTCAAGCGCACCCATCTGGAGCTCGGCGGCAAGGCACCGGTCATCGTGTTCGACGATGCCGATCTCGAAGCGGTGGTCAACGGCGTGCGGACCTTCGGCTACTACAATGCCGGGCAGGACTGCACGGCGGCGTGCCGGATCTATGCCGGGCCGAAAATCCACGACAGGCTGGTGGCCGACCTGACCTCCGCCGTCTCGTCGATCAAGTTCGCCAGCGCCGACGACACCGAGAACGAGATCGGGCCGCTGATCTCGGCGCGCCAGCGCGACCGGGTGCTGAGCTTCGTCCAGCGCGCCGCCGAGCACAAGCACATCGAGATCACCACCGGCGGCGCCGCGCATGGCGACAGCGGGTTCTTCTTCAAGCCGACCGTGGTCGCCGGCGCGCTGCAGAGCGACGAGATCGTGCGCCGGGAGGTGTTCGGCCCGGTGGTGTCGGTAACCCGTTTCAGCGAGCTGGACGAAGCCGTCGACTGGGCCAACGATTCCGATTACGGGCTCGCTTCCTCGGTCTGGACCAGGGATGTCAGCCGGGCGATGGCCTGCGCGGCGCGGCTGCAATATGGCTGCACCTGGATCAACACCCATTTCATGCTGGTCAACGAGATGCCCCATGGCGGGTTGAAGCAGTCCGGCTATGGCAAGGACATGTCGCAATACGCGCTGGAGGACTATACCGCCATCCGCCATGTGATGATCGCGCATTGACCGGCGCCAGACGGCAAGCGCCGGCGGCTGCCTGCGACCGCCCGCCGGCGCGGCGAACGGGTCTTTTCCTGCCGGCAACTGTGGGCTACGAAGAACGACCATGACACGCTCTAGCCCCATCGCCGCCTTCCGCCGCCCCATGCCGCCACGCGACCCGCACGAAGCGCAACGGGTGGCCACGCCGCTGGAACTGTTCTTCGACCTCGTTTCGGTCATCGCCATTGCGGCCGCTGCGGCCGGCCTGCATCACGCGATCGCCGAAAACCACGCGGCGCAGGGCGTCATCACCTTCCTGATCGCGTTCTTCGCGGTCTGGTGGGCCTGGATGAACTACACCTGGTTCGCCTCGGCCTACGACAATGACGATGCGGTTTTCCGGCTCCTCACCTTCGTCATCATGGCCGGCTCCCTGACCATGGCTTCGGGCATCGGCAACGACTTCGATTTCCGCATGGGGGTCGCCGGCTATGTCATCATGCGCATCGCCATGGTCGCCTTCTGGCTGCGTGCGGCGCGCCATGACGGCAAGCGGCGCGCGGCTGCGCTGACCTATGCCGGCGGCATCGCGGCGGTGCAGGCCTACTGGATCCTCTTCCTGCTGCTGCAGCCGCTTTCGACCCTGCCGCTTGTGGCCCTGTTCACCCTGGGCGTGGTGCTGGAACTGGCCGTGCCGGTGCTGGCCGAGCGCAAGATCAACACGCCGTGGCACCGCCATCACATCATCGAGCGCTACGGCCTGTTGAACATCATCGTGCTCGGCGAAACGCTGCTTTCCGGTGCGCTTGCGCTGCGACAGGTTTCCGACGGCGCACCGCAGATCGGGTTTGTCCACATCACCCTGTCGGCACTGGTGATCGTCTTTTCGATGTGGTGGCTCTATTTTGTCCGCGAGGAACATCTCGACCGCAGCGATCTCGGCCGGGCGATCCCCTGGGGCTATGGCCATTTCGTGATCTACGCCTCGGGAGCGGCGGTCGGCGCGGGCTTCGCCGTGCTGGTCGACATCGTCGCCGGCAAGGCCCATGTGCCGCTGCTGGCCGGCGACTATGCGGTGGCCGTTCCCGTGGCGCTCTACATGCTGGGCCTGTGGTTCGTGCGCGACCGCTTCTGCTTTGCGGCCAGCAGGGCGTGCTTTGTCCTGCCGGTCTTTGCCGCCCTCGTCCTGATCGCGCCGCTGCTGCTGGCGCTCGAAGGCGTCGCCCTCGTCACGGCGCTCAGCGTGGTTGCCCGCCACCACATGGCGCGGCAAGGCCAGGTAGGCAGCCAGGCGCGCGGCGAGAGCGCAGCGGAATAATGCAGCCATCCGCCCGAACCGCTTGCAGCAGCTTCGGCGCGCGAAACCTCGACACCCGCCTGGTTGCGGTTGGCCTGCATTTTCTGAACTGCTAAGCTGATCAAGGAACAGGAGCAAGCGGCATGATCGTTGCGGTTGGCCTGCATTTTCTGAACTGCTAAGCTCGGTGCCGCCAGAAAGCTTTCGGATCGTCTGTTGCGGTTGGCCTGCATTTTCTGAACTGCTAAGCTCTGCCTTCCAAACTGTTATCGGAACGGGCCGTTGCGGTTGGCCTGCATTTTCTGAACTGCTAAGCTCGCCGTTCTGCGGAGGAAGGCGGGCATTTCGTTGCGGTTGGCCTGCATTTTCTGAACTGCTAAGCTCGCTCTATGTCGGGGATGACGGCAAGGAAGGTTGCGGTTGGCCTGCATTTTCTGAACTGCTAAGCTTGGCGCGGAAGAGTTCCGCGCGCTTTCCGCGTTGCGGTTGGCCTGCATTTTCTGAACTGCTAAGCTACGGCAATCCGTCATAATTTGACACGTCGAGTTG
>JAGRLT010000034.1 GCA_020441665.1 Nitratireductor sp. | reverse complement strand
TTTCGGAGAAGTTCGCCTGTCCGGTCTCGGGCTTCACCATTCCCGAGATCGAGCCCCGGCTGTTCTCCTTCAACGCACCCGCCGGCGCCTGTCCGACCTGCGACGGGCTCGGCACGGAAAAGGGCATCGATCCCGACATGGTGGTGCCCGATGCCAAGCTGACGCTGCGCGGCGGCGCCATCGCCCCCTGGTCGAAATCCACCAATCCCTCGCCCTACTACGCCCAGACGCTGGAAGCGCTCGGCCGTCACTATGATTTCAAGCTTTCCGATGCCTGGTGCGAACTGACGCATGAAGCCCAGCAGGCCGTGCTCTACGGCACCGGCGATACCGAGATCGACTTTGCCTATGACGACGGCATGCGCACCTACAAGACCAAGAAGCCCTTCGAGGGGGTGATCGGCAATCTCGAGCGGCGCTGGCGCGAGACCGATTCGGCCTGGATGCGCGAGGAGATCGAGAAATTCATGTCCTCCTCGCCCTGCCAATCCTGTGGCGGCTACCGGCTGAAACCGGAATCGCTCGCGGTCAAGATCGACGGCCACCACATTGGCGAGGTGACCGAACAGTCGATCCGCAACGCCAACCGCTGGGCCGACGAACTGCCGGGCAAGCTTTCCGACAAGCAGAACGAGATCGCCGGGCGCATCCTCAAGGAAATCCGCGAGCGGCTGAAATTCCTCAACGATGTCGGCCTCGACTATCTGACCCTGTCACGCAATTCCGGCACGCTTTCGGGCGGCGAGAGCCAGCGCATCCGGCTCGCTTCGCAGATCGGTTCGGGGCTGACCGGCGTGCTCTACGTGCTCGACGAACCTTCCATCGGCCTGCACCAGCGCGACAATGCCCGCCTGCTCGACACGCTGCGCCATCTGCGCGACCTCGGCAATACGGTGATC
This sequence comes from Nitratireductor sp., assembly GCA_020441665.1. Classification (GTDB taxonomy): domain Bacteria; phylum Pseudomonadota; class Alphaproteobacteria; order Rhizobiales; family Rhizobiaceae; genus Salaquimonas. Next base: position 635 of record JAGRLT010000034.1, on the reverse strand, counting down.
GTCGTCGAGCATGACGAGGATGCGATCCTGACCGCCGACCACCTGCTCGATATCGGCCCCGCGGCCGGCGTTCATGGCGGCGAGATCGTTGCCCGTGGCACGCCGGGGGAGGTGATGGCCAATCCGAAATCGCTGACCGGCAAATACCTGACCGGCGACCTGGAAATTCCCATGCCCGGGGAGCGCCGCAAGCCGAAAAAGGGCAAGCGCATCCGCGTCAATGGCGCTTCCGGCAACAATCTTCGGGACGTCACCGCCGAAATCCCGCTTGGCACCTTCACCTGCGTCACCGGGGTTTCGGGCGGCGGCAAATCGACCTTCCTGATCGAAACGCTCTACAAGGCGGCGGCGCGCAAGTTGAATGGCGCGCGCGAGGTTCCGGCGCCGCATGGTTCGATCGAGGGCCTCGAATTCCTCGACAAGGTGATCGACATCGACCAGTCGCCGATCGGCCGCACGCCGCGCTCCAACCCGGCGACCTATACCGGCGCGTTCACGCCGATCCGCGACTGGTATGCACAACTGCCCGAGGCCAAGGCGCGCGGCTACCAGCCGGGCCGTTTCTCCTTCAACGTCAAGGGCGGGCGCTGCGAAGCCTGCCAGGGCGACGGCGTCATCAAGATCGAGATGCACTT
>JAGRLT010000033.1 GCA_020441665.1 Nitratireductor sp. | reverse complement strand
TCTTTTCCGCTCTGACGTCGTCGAAATCCTCGACCATAGCCAAGGCTATGCTCTGCGGTATTCTTCTCGTCAGGTGCGAAAAATCCATCCATTCAAACTGCTTCCAGCTAAACAAGACACGCTCTAGCGGCTCCGCCTATCACCTTCACGGCTCCGCCTGTCATCTTCGCGGCGGCGCGTGTCACTTTCGCGGCTTCGCCTTTTGGGTCGCCTCGGCATTGGCCGGATCGTCCGGCCAGACATGCCTGGGATAACGGCCCTTCATCTCCTTCTTCACCTCGCGCCAGGTGCCGGCCCAGAAGCCCGGCAGGTCGCGTGTGGTCTGGATCGGCCGCATGGCGGGCGACAGAAGTTCGAGCGTAATGGCAACCGGCGCCGGCAGCAATCGGCTCGCAAGCACCGGATGCTGTTTGAGGGAATAGAATTCCTGCGCCCTGGCGGCAAGCGTGACGGTGCCGTCGGCAGCGTATCGCAGCACCTGTTCCCGCCCGCTCGGCAGCGGCCAGGCCGCGGGCGCGATCTCGCCCAGCACGCTCATGGCGTCATGGCCGGCATGAAGATACAGCCCGTCGCGGACCTGCCTGGCGGTGATGGCGGACAGGTTGCGCACACCGTCGATCACCGGCAGCAGCCAGTCTTCGAGCGCGGCAACAAGGGTCGCTTCATCGACGGGCGGAAAGCGATCCGGCAGATGGGCGTGGGCGAAGCCAAGCCGGCCGAGCAGGCTCCGCACACCGTCATCCTGAAAGGCCGGCAGGCCGGCAAGGCCCTCGGCGCGCAACAGGGCGATCAGCGCCTCCTCGATGCGGTCGGACGCTTCGACCGGAACCGGTTTGGAAGAGAGTTCGAGATTACCGAGCCGCTCGGTCAGCCGGGCGCGCAGGGCGCTGCCGCCGCGTTCGCTCGAAACCTCGCGCCTGGTTTCGATGCGGCCCGCATGCAGCGCGCGGATTTCTTCGAGCACGATCGGCGCGGCGGAAAGAATGCGCGCGCTGGCAGCCGAGCCCTGCAGGTCGGCGACGACCAGAAACGGCTGCCGCGACAGGCTTTCGGCCGCATCGAGCCGTGCCCGGCGGCCATTGGCAAGGCGGAAGGAGACCTGACCATCGGCTGCCGGCCCCATATTGGCGGCGATGCGGTCCGGCCAGGCAAGCGACAGCAATCCGCCATCGCTGATCGCATCGGGCAGGGCCGTATCGGCTTCCTGCCGGTGCCGTTCCGCCATCGCCGCCAGCCGTTCGGCAAGCCTTGCGGCATTGACCGCCCGCGCACCCTTTTCCGTTCGCAGCCGGTCGAGGCGGTGGGTGATGTCGCTGCCGGTGCCGGCAAGGCCCGGCTCCTCGGCCAGCAGGGCAAGCCGCGCCGCCCGCCCGGCGTTGCCGCTGCCGCCCGCCGCAAGCACCATGGCGGCAAGACGGGGATCGAGCGGCAGGGCGCGCAGGGCACGCCCCCGCGCCGTCAGGCCGCCCTCGTGCGTGAGCGCGCCGAGCGCCGCAAGATCGGCGATCGCCGACTGCCATTTGGCGGCCGGCGGCGGATCGAGCCAGGAAAGCGCCGCCGGATCGACGACGCCCCATTCGGCGAGATCGAGGGCCAGCGCGGCGAGATCGCTTTCGAGGATTTCCGGTCGCTCATAGTCCGGCAGCGAGGCCGTCTGACCCTCATGCCAGAGGCGGATCGCTGTGCCTGGCGCGGTGCGCCCGGCGCGGCCGGCCCGCTGATCGACCGAGGCGATGGAGGCGCGCACGGTTTCAAGCCGCGAAATGCCGGCAACCGGGTCGAAGCGCGCGACCCGCGCCAGGCCGCTGTCGATCACCGTGGTAACCCCGTCGATGGTGATCGAGGTCTCGGCGATGGCGGTCGCCAGCACGACCTTGCGCTGGCCGGGCGGCGGAGGGGCGATCGCCGCGTTCTGGGCTGAAGGTTCCATGGCGCCGTAAAGCGTGTGGAGATCGGTATCGGCGGGCAGGCGGCCTTCCTCGAGCAGGCGCGCGAGACGGCGGATTTCGCCCTGCCCCGGCAGGAAGCACAAAACGCTGCCGCCAACGCGCGCCAGCGCCTGGCGCACCGCCCGTGCCATGGCATCCACCACCGGCTCATCGGGCTTGCGCGGCTGGTAGAGGAGCTCGACCGGGAAACTGCGTCCCTCGCTTTCGATCACCGGGGCGCCGCCGAACAGCCGCGCCACCCGCGCGCCATCGATCGTCGCCGACATGGGCAACAGCCGCAGATCGGGACGGAAGGCCTTGCGGGCATCGAGCGCGAAGGCAAGGCCCGCATCGCTGTCGAGGCTGCGCTCGTGAAACTCGTCGAACAGCACGGCGGCGATGCCGGAAAGTTCCGGATCATCGACGATCATCCGGGTGAAGATGCCGGCGGTGACGAATTCGATCCGGGTTGCGGCGCCCGCCCGCGTTTCATGCCGCACCCGGTAGCCAACGGTTCCACCCGGCTTTTCGCCCAGCAGCGCGGCGACGTGATGGGCTGCGGCGCGCGCCGCAAGGCGTCTGGGCTCCAGGACCAGGATCCTACCGCCGGCCGCCCAGCCGGCATCGAGCAGGGCAAGCGGCACCCGCGTCGTCTTGCCGGCGCCGGGGGCCGCCACCAATACCGCCTCGGTCCGCTCGCCCAGCGTCTTCAGCAGGTCCGGCAGGATTGCGTCGATGGGCAGGGACGGTAAGGCAGGCAGGGTGCGGGGCGTATCCATGCGAGGTCAGGCACCCAGTTCGACGACGCGGCCACCGGCAGCCTCGGCATCGGAGGGATCGTGGGTCACCATCAGCACCGGCAATTGCCGCTTGCGCGCTTCCATGAAAACGAATTCGCGGATCTGCTGGCGCAGTTCCGCGTCGAGCCTGGAAAAGGGCTCGTCGAGCAGCAGCGCTCCGGGTTCGGCAAGCAGGACGCGCATCAGCGCGACGCGGGATTGCTGGCCGCCCGACAGGGTTGCCGGATCGCGCTCCGCCATGCCGGAAAGCCCGGCCTCGACAAGCGCCGCCTCGACCAGGCGCTGACGGGTCGCGGCATCCCTGGCCCGCTCGCGGCGCAGGGCGAAGGCAAGGTTGCCGCCGACGCTCATATGGGGAAACAGCAGCGCGTCCTGAAACAACAGGCCAATATTGCGCCGCTCGGGCGGCAGCGAGAGCAGGTCCGTGCCGCCGAGCGTGACGCTGCCACTCGCCGCGAAGACGGGATCGAGAAAGCCGGCGATGAAGGCAAGCAGGCTCGATTTGCCGGAGCCCGAAGGCCCCATCAGGGTGAGCACCTCACCGGGCCCGATCGCCGCATCGAGTGCGACCAGGAGGCGACTTCCAAGCGCGATGCGCACCTTTTCCAGCCGGAGCACGCCGCGCCCTTCCGCCGTTCTGCCTTCGCCGCCGTTCATACCCGCATCCCCCTGCGGTTGCGGTAAAGCAGAACCGGCACCAGGGTGGCAATCAGGAATCCGGCAAAAGGCAGGCCCATCTGCAGAAAGGCGTAGACGCCGATGACGCGCCGGTCGCCGCCGGAAGCGAGGCTGACGGCTTCCGTGGTGATCGTCGGCCAGCGGCCGGCGCCGATGAGCAGCGTCGGCAGATACTGGCCGATCGACACGGCAAAGCCGATCGCCGCCGCCGCCAGCACGGCGCGCAGCAGCATGGGAAGGCGGATGTGCCAGAAGATGCGGTCGCGGCCGGCGCCGAGCGATGCGGCGCAATGGCTGAAACGCCTGTCGAAGGCCCGCCACGGATCGGACAGGGACAGAAAGACGTAAGGCAGCACGAAGACGATGTGAACCAGCACGACCGAGCCGTAGGAACCGCTGACGCCCAGCGCCAGAAACAGCATTTGCAGGCCGAACAGAAAGGCCGGCTGGGGTACGATCAGCGGCAGGTAGAGGATGGCGAGCGCCCGCCCCGTTGCGCCCCGGTCCATGCGGGTTTCGCGTTCAAGGCAGGCCAGTGCGATCGCCACGGCGCCCAGCGTGGCGAACAGGCCGAGGGTGACGGTGTTCAGCAGCGGCCCGCCCATGGCTGTAAGGCTGCGCTGCCAGGTTTTCAGCGTCCATCCGGCGGGAAGCGCGTCGGGAAAGCCCCAATAGCCGGCAACCGACCAGATGCCGAGCACCACGAGCCCGGCAAGGACCAGCCCGGCTGAAACGGTCATCGCGGCACCCGTCAGGTAGCGCAGGGCGCGGTCTTCGAGGCGGCGCCGGCCCGACAGGGCCATGGCGTTGCCCATTCCCGCGGTCAGCCTTTCGAGCCCCAGCCACAGGACAAGCGCCGACGCGCTGATCGCCAATTGCAGCATGGCACCGGCCGACGCCATGAACCGGCGCGTCAGGTCGGGATCGTTCATCCAGCCGACAAGGCGCACGGCAAGCGGCGCGGGATGGGTCGGCCCCAGGATCAGCGCCACATCGACCACGGAACCGGCATAGGCGATGACGGCGAAGACCGCGAGGCGGATCTGGCGGTAGAGCGGTGGCCCGAGCACCAGCAGGAAGCCCGCCATGCGGCCATAGCCAAGCGCCGTCGCGACCCGCTGGTTCGCCACCGCGCGGACCTGCGGCATGGCGGCCAGGGTCATCAGGAACAGGAAAGGGATTTCCTTGACGATCAATCCCGCCATCATGGCAAGGCCGAACGGGTCGTTGAGGATCAGAACGTCCGGCGGGCGCGTGATGCCGGTCAGCCCCGGCGAGACGAGCCGCATCAGCCAGCCCGACGGCATGATCATGAAGGCGAAGCCGAAGGCCGCCGCCGCATGGGGGATCGACAGGAGCGGCGAGACCAGGTGCTGGATGCGGGCGAAAAAGCGCGTATCGGACCAGGCGGCGAAGAAGCCCAGCACCAGGGCAAGCGACACGGCGGTGGTAACAAGGCCGGTTGCCAGGCTGACCAGCGAGGAGCGCAGGATGCCCGGCTGGCTCAGCAGCATGCGGAAGGCGTCGAGGGAAAATTCGGTCCCGCCGAGCACCGGGAAGTAGCCGAAGGCCGGCAGCAGCGTCGCCAGCAGGCCGCACAGGATCGGCGCCGACAGAACCAGGACGGCGAGATGCGGGGCAAAGCGCAGCATCAGCGCGGGTTCCGCCGACCAAACGGCACCGGAGGATGTTCTCCCAGTGTCGCAGGCTTCAATGCCGGTGAAGGCAATGCGTCAGTTGGCGACGCCGTAGCGGCGCGTCCACTCTTTCTCCAGTTCTTCCATCCAGGAGGCATGGGGCTCATTGAGCGTCGGTCCGAGTTCAGACGGCTTGAGGGTGGCGATGCCGAGGTCAAGGGCGTCGAATTGCGCCTGAAGGTCGGCGGGCAGGCTCGCCATGTCAAGCACGGTGGGATCGCCCCAGACGGTGGGATCCTGCTTGCGCAACTGCGCCTCCGGCGAGATCAGGAAATTGGCGAAGACGAGCGCCCCTTCCCTGGCTGCCGCATTGTAGGGAATGGCGACGAAATGGGTGTTGCCCAGCGTGCCGCCGGAAAAGACGAAGGAGCGCACCGTGTCGGGCAGTTCGTCATTGGCGATCGCGTTGGAGGCTTCGGCCGGCGAAAAGGCGAAGGCGATGTCTACCTCGTTGTCGGCGAGCAATTGGCGGAGCGCCTCCTTGTTCTTCGGGAAGGTCTTGCCCGAGCGCCACAGATTGGGGTGCATCCGGTCGAGGGCGGCAAAGAGCGGCTCGACGGTCGCCTCGAAGGTCGCGGGATCGACCGGCTTCAGCAGCAGGGCTCGATCGGCGACGCTTTCGGTCAGCGCCTGCTTGAGGAAGGAGGAGCCGATGAAATCGGGCGGCGCGGGATAGGTGAAGCGACCGGGATGGGCCTCGGTCCAGGCGACGAGTTCGGCGAAGGAATCGGGCATCGCCACGTCGCGCGCCGTATCGTGGAAGAACACCATCTTGGCCATGCCCCAGGGCGATTCCCGGCCCTCGGTCGGCTCGGTGAAATCGGTCAGGATGGTCGGCTTGTTGCGCCAGTCGACGAATTGCCAGTTGGGCAGTTGCTGCGCCCAGCCCGCTTCCAGCAGCAGGCCCTGGCGCTTCATGTTGACGAAGTTCTCGCCGTTGATCCAGATGAGATCGATGTCGCCGCCCTCGTCAACGCCGGCGGCCTTGGCCGCGACCACGGCCGAAACCGCATTGGCGGTATCGTCGAGCTTGGTATGGATGACGGTAACGCCATAGCGCTGCTTGACGCTGTCGGCGGCCCACTGGATGTAGTCGTTGATGTTCCGGGCGCCGCCCCAGGCATTGAAGTAGACCGTCTGGCCGCGGGCGGCCTCCTCGATCGACTTCCAATCGCCGACATCGAGCGCCTGGGCGGTGCTTGCCGCCGACAACAGCCATGCCGCGGCCAGGATCGCCTTGTTCATCGCAGTCTCCTCACCGTACTTCCTTGCGCAACACCTAACCAGCTATCGGCGCGGGCGGCAAAACACGCTGCCGTGATCGCCCCGAAAAGGGCGGGAAGACAGTACGGAACGGTCGCCCGGCTGCGCCTTACAGCGTCGTCATGTCCACGGCCACCCGGCCGCGCACCTTGCCGTCGACAATGTCGGTCGCGGTGGCGATGATGTCGTCAAAGCCGATCGTGGTGGTGATCGCATCGAGCCTGGCCAGATCGAGGTCGGCGACGATGCGGTTCCATGCCTCGATGCGCCGCTCCCTTGGCTGCATGACGGAATCGATGCCGAGCAGGGCCACGCCGCGCAGGATGAACGGCATGACGGTCATCGGCAGGTCGAAACCCTGGGCCAGGCCGCAGGCCGCCACCGCGCCGCCATAGCTGGTTTGGGCCAGCATATTGGCAAGGGTGTGGCTGCCGACCGCGTCGATGCCGGCAATCCAGCGCTCCTTGCCGAGCGGGCGGCCGGGCTCGGAAAGTTCCGCCCGGTCGATGATCTCATGCGCGCCGAGGGATTTGAGGAAACCGGCTTCCTGCGGCCTGCCGGTGGAGGCAATGACCGTGTAGCCGAGCTTGGCGAGGATGGCGATCGCGACCGAACCGACGCCGCCATTGGCGCCGGTCACCACGACCGGGCCTGCGGAGGGGGCGATGCCGTGGCGCTCGAGCGCCATGACGCAGAGCATGGCGGTATAGCCGGCCGTGCCGACGCCCATCGCCTGCAGCGGGGTCAGCCCGTCGGGCAGCGGGATCAGCCAGTTGCTCGACAGCCGGGTACGCCCGGCATAGGCGCCCCAATGGGTCTCGCCGACGCCGAAGCCGTTGAGCAGCACCTTGTCGCCGGGCCTGAAGGCCGGGCTTTCCGAGCGGATCACCGTTCCGGCGAGGTCGATCCCCGGCACCATGGGCCAGTGGCGCACGACCGGGCTCCTGCCGGTAATCGCCAGCCCGTCCTTGTAGTTGACCGTCGTCGCCTCGACGCTGACGGTGACATCGCCTTCCATCAGATCGTCCTCACCCAGTTCGACGATATCGACGCTTTGCTTCTTTTCCTCGTCGCGCGACACCACGATGGCGCGAAAACTATCCGTCATGAGGGGGGCTCCCAGGGTTGTCAGGATTGCGGTTGCTTCTTGCCCGGCCGTTTGTTGAGGCCGAAGATTTCCTCGATGATGATCAAGGCCGCGCCGATGGTGATGAAGCTGTCGGCGAGATTGAACACCGCGAACGACCAGTTGCCGGCATGCAGCAGGATGAAATCGACCACATGGCCAAGGAAGCTGCGGTCGACCAGATTGCCGATCGCCCCGCCGATGATCGCGGCAAAGCCCAGTTGCGACAGCCAGCGATAGCGCGGCGTGCGTTTCCACAGCCATATGATGAAGACCATGATCACCACCGTGAGCGCAACCAGCAGGCGGTCGTCGAGAAAGGTCAGGAAGGAAAAGGCGACGCCCTCATTGTAGGTCTTGTAGAAGGAGAGGAAGGGGATGACCGGCACGACTTCCTGAAACGGCAGCGCCGTCTCGACCCGGTTCTTGACCAGGAGGTCGATCGCCACCAGCAGGGCGGCGATGAGCGCCGCGTGGCGTCTGCGGATTTTCATGGCCCTGCCTCCCCCTTGATCGTTGCACCCAACAGGAGCTTATCGCGTCGCGCCTCAAATAGCACGATCCCGGTCGCGATGGCGAGATTGAGGGAATCGGCCTGCCCCGCCATGGGGATGAGAACCAGATCGTCGCAGGCCGCGGCGAGCGCGGGGGTCAGGCCCTGCTGCTCATTGCCCATCAGAACGATGGCGGGGCTCCGGCTCCAGGCGAGGGTCCGATAGTCGACGGCGCCTTCGAGATGGGTTCCGGCGAGGCGGATGTCCGACCGGTTCAGGTGGAGAAAGTCCTTCTCGCCGATGCGGGCGATCGGCATGTGGAAGATCGAGCCCATGGTGGCGCGGGTCGCCTCGAGCGAATAGGGATCGGTAGTGTCGCCGATCAGCAGAATGCCCTTCGCACCGGCGCAATCGGCGGTGCGGATGATCGTGCCGAGATTGCCGGGATCGCGCACCCGGTCGAGCGCCACCACAACATCGCCCGGCTTCGTCAGGCTGCCCAGCAGGGTTGGCGTATCGGCGAAACGCTGGCGGTAGACGCCGATCACCATCTGCGGATTGTCGCGCCGCGAGATCGCCGACAGAACCTTGTTGGAAACTTCCAGGATATCGGCGCCACGGGCACGGCACTGGGCGGCGATGGCGGCAAATTTCGGTTCACGGGCGATTTCCCGCGAGCAGATGACGGTCTCGATCTCCCAGCCGGTTTCAAGCGCGTCGGTCAGCAGCTTCAGGCCTTCCGCCATGAAGACCTGTTCGCCGTCGCGGTTCTTCTTCAGCGCCAGGCCCCTGATGCGCTTGATCAGGGGATTGGAAGTCGAGGTGATGTCCTTGACCTGTCCGGCACGATGGTTCGGGCGGCGCGGGGAATTGCCGGCGCCGGTCATGACTTCTCTCCGGCGCTGTGCGGGGCGATCCAGCGGCTGAACATCGAGGTCGAAAGCCTGCGGCCGGAATTTTCGGTGGCGATGGTCAGTTCACCCGATTCGAGCCTGCCGGCCCTGTCGCCGAAGACTTCCTGCATCAATTCGTGCACGGCAAGGAAGGAGGCGCGGATGGTGTAGGCGGTGAGGATGACGAAGGCCGGCCGGTCGGAGACCAGCTCGCGGCAGAGATCGGCCATATGGGGCAGATCGTCGAACAATTGCCAGACCTCGCCCTTCGGACCCCGGCCATAGGCGGGCGGGTCAAGCAGGATCGCCTCGTAGCGGTTGCCGCGCCTGACCTCGCGCTCGCAGAACTTGACCGCGTCCTCGCAGATCCAGCGGATCGGCCTGTCCTGCAATCCGGCCCGTTGCTGGTTTTCATGGGCCCAGGTGATCGCCTTCCTCGAAGCGTCGACATGGGTGACATGGGCGCCGGCACGCGCCGCCACCAGCGAGGCGATGCCGGTATAGCCGAACAGGTTGAGCAGCCGCAGCGGCTCGCCGGAAGCGTCCATACCGGCCTGCCATGTCCTGATCCCGGCCTCCATGAAGCGCCAATGGGCGGCCTGTTCGGGAAAGACGCCGGTATGGCGGAACGAGGTGAAGCGGCCCCAATAGGCCAGGCCATCCCAATGCATGGGAAAGGTTTCCGCCCGCTGCCCGGCGGGAAAATGCCAGCGGCCGAGCCCTTCCTCATCGGTATCGCCGGTAAAGACCGCATCGGCCTGCTGCCAGCGTTCGGGCGGCAATTGCCGCTGCCAGATCGCCTGGCCCTCGGGACGGACGATGGTGAGATCGCCATAGCGCTCGAGCTTCTGGCCCTCGCCGGAATCGAGCAGGGCATAGTCGCGGTCGGCAGGGGTTTCGAGCAGCAGGGCGGTTCGCTCTTCAAGCCGCCCCAAGGCAGGCGGATGGCGCGCCGGGCGTTCGGCTTGCGCGGCACGGTCCGGCCGCGCTGTCGCCGATGGCTTCTCGCGCGCGGGCGACTGTACCGCGTCGGCCCGATGTATCTTGGGGCCGGTCTTTGAGCCGTCCTTGGATCTGCCGGGCGGCGCTTTGCGGTCCTTCGCCCGGTCCTTGGCCCGGTCCTTCGCCCGGTCCTTGCCCCTGGCCCCGGCGGAACCCTTTGCCTGCGGTCTGTTTCTTGCCACGCGCCTATCCGTTCAGAAGCTGCCGATGGGTTGCCGCTCTAGCGCAATTCGAGGATTGTGAAAACCGGATACGCCGCGCATCATGGTACGCGCCACAACAAGCGTAGGGGTGGCAATCACGCCGCCTTTTCGGAAGATGGCAGCGATTTGAGCTCGGGATGCAGTTCGCGCGCCAGTTCCTCGGCCCGCTTCTTCTGCTGCACGGCCTCGCTCTGCCACCTGACCGCCTCCGAGCGTTCCGTGCGCACCTTCTTGCGGTGCTTTCCCTGGGTAAGCCAGGTTGCCGCGCCGCCCAGGACCATGCCCGCGAGCAGCGCTAGGAACAGATAGACGAAGAAGGGCAGCGTGAGGGAAAACGCCGGGCTGGCGGCATTGAAGGGATCGAGGCTGAACCGGACCGGGGCGCGGTTTGCCACCGACAGCATGATCAGGATGACCGCTACCGGCAGGGCGACAAAGAGGAAGATTAGCTTTCGGATCATCGTGCTTCGTTCAGGTCGCGGTTGTCATGTCCGGGATAGGTCCGGCGGCGGCGTGCCGTTCAGTCGTTCAGCCTTTCGCGCAATTCCTTGCCGGTCTTGAAGAAGGGCACCCATTTCTCCTCGACGTCGACGCGCGCGCCCGTCTTGGGATTGCGGCCGACGCGCGGCTGGCGGTTCTTGACGGAAAACGCGCCGAAGCCACGCAACTCGACCCGATCGCCACCGGCCAGCGCGTCGGTGATCTCGTCGAATATCGCATTGACGATGTTCTCGACATCCCGCTGGTAGAGATGCGGATTCTTGTCGGCAATCAATTGAATCAATTCGGATTTGATCATCAATAGGCTCCCAGCTTCGGATCCGCTTCAGTCGGCGCCCGTCTCATCCACGGCCTCAATCTGTAGCATGGAGACCAGCCCGTCAAGAAACAAGCGCTCCGGCAGGATCCGGCGCAGTTCCTCGCCGCCGGCAGCCGGCAGCGGCAGGCCCAGCGCGCCGGCAAGCCAGCGGGCGGCGGCGGCGATCCGCCCGGCCGGATTTTCCAGCAGCGAGTCGCCCGGACGTTTCGGCTTCCAGGTCAGGATTTCGAGATCGGCCTCGACCTCGCGCTCCTCCTCGAGCCAGCGCTGGGCGGTCTTTTCATCGCCGATGGCGTCCACCAGGCCGTTCTCAAGGCCCTGGGCGCCGGTGAAGATGCTGCCATCGGCCAGTTTCAGCGTGTCGGCGCGCGACAGGCCCCTGCGCTCGGAGACGAGGCCGACGAACCACTGGTAGCTGTCCTGGATCAGCTTGTCGATCATGGCGCGCTCTTCCTCTGTCGTCCGGTTGAAGGGCGAGGGCTCGGCCTTGAGCGGCGAGGATTTGATCTCCTCCATCGTGACGCCGATCTTTTCCAGCAGCTCGGTGGCGTTGGCGAACTGAAACAGCACGCCGATCGAACCGACGATCGACGAGCGGCGCGCCACGATGTGGTCGGTCGCGCTGGCGATCATGTAGCCGGCGGAGGCGGCAAGCGTGCCGACGGCGGTCGCCACCGGCTTTTCCTGCGCCAGCGCACGCACCGCCTCATAGATTGCCTCGCCGCCGACGGTGGAGCCGCCGGGCGAGGAAATGTCGAGAATGACCGCCTTGACGTGGTCTTCCTCGGCGAGTTCTTCAAGCAGGTCGAGCATCGGCTTGTCATTGGTGATGACGCCGGAAATCCGGACCCGGGCGATGTGGTCGGAATTGTGCTCGCCGAGGCCCTCAAAGGCATCGAGCGCCCACAGAACGGCCAGTATCGCGCAGGCCAGGAAGACCAGCGAAAGCACGCGCCAGGTGGTGATCCGGCGCTTCATCCTGCGGCGGTCGATGATCTGGGCGGGCGAAAGCTCCGAACCCTGTATCGCCATGATCCGACTCCCATGCGGTGGCTGTCGTGTTGCCGATACGGGTTAGCAGGGCGGCCATAGCGCGGCAAGCACGAATGCGGCCAAGAAAAACCCCGCCGGAGGGGTTCCGGCGGGGTCTTTCGTTCTGCAGATCGCGGCAGGATTACTTGCCCGATTTTTCCTTCAGCGCAGCGCCGAGAATGTCGCCGAGCGAAGCGCCCGAATCGGTCGAGCCGTACTGGGCAACCGCTTCCTTCTCCTCGGCGATTTCCAGCGCCTTGATCGACACGCCAACCTTGCGGTTCTTCTTGTCGAACTGGATGACGCGGGCATCGACCTTCTGGCCGACCGCAAAGCGCTCAGGGCGCTGCTCGTCGCGGTCGCGCGACAGGTCGGAGCGCTTGATGAAGGTCTGGATATCGGTATCGGCGATTTTCACCTCGATGCCGCCATCCTTCACTTCGAGCACTTCGCAGGTCACCACCGCACCCTTGCGCAGGTCGCCGGATTCGGCGGCGCTGCCGATCGGATCGCCGGAAAGCTGCTTGATGCCGAGCGAAATGCGTTCCTTGTCGATGTCGACGTCGAGCACGACGGCTTCCACCGTATCGCCCTTGTTGTACTCCTCGATGACTTCCTCGCCGGAACGGTTCCAGTCGAGATCGGAGAGGTGGACCATGCCGTCGACATCGCCTTCAAGGCCGATGAACAGGCCGAATTCGGTCTTGTTCTTGACCTCGCCCGAAACGCGGGTGCCGACCGGGAACTGGGCGGCAAAGCCCTCCCACGGATTTTCCAGGGTCTGTTTGAGACCCAAGGAAATGCGGCGCTTGGCGGGATCGACCTCGAGCACCTGAACATCGACTTCCTGGCTCGTCGAAACGATCTTGCCGGGATGGATGTTCTTTTTCGTCCAGGACATTTCGGAGACGTGGATCAGGCCTTCAATGCCCGGCTCCAGTTCGACGAACGCACCATAATCGGTGATGTTGGTGATGCGGCCCTTGACGCGGGCATTGACCGGATAGCGCGTGTCGATGGCTTCCCACGGATCGCTTTCGAGCTGTTTCATGCCGAGCGAGATGCGGTGGGTTTCCTGGTTGACGCGGATGATCTGGACCTTGACGGTCTGGCCAATCTGCAGGATTTCAGAGGGATGGTTGACGCGGCGCCAGGCCATGTCGGTGACATGCAGCAGACCATCGATACCGCCGAGATCGACGAATGCACCATAATCGGTGACGTTCTTGACCACGCCCTCGACGACCTGACCCTCTTCGAGGTTCTGGACGATTTCGGAGCGCTGTTC
>JAGRLT010000032.1 GCA_020441665.1 Nitratireductor sp. | reverse complement strand
TTCCGTTCCGCCGCCCGCCGCGCCATTCGCGACATCGGCTACGAGCAGGACGGTTTCCACTGGAAGACGGCGAAGATCGACGTGCTGCTGCACAGCCAGTCGGCCGACATCGCCCAGGGCGTCGACAATGCCGCCGACAAGCAGGGCGAGGAAGGCGCGGGCGACCAGGGCATCATGTTCGGTTATGCCTGCAACGAGACGCCCGACCTGATGCCGGCGCCGATCTATTATGCCCACAAGATTCTCGAACTGCTCGCCGCCGCGCGCAAGAAGGGCGCGGGGGATGCCGGCAAGCTTGGCCCCGACGCCAAGTCGCAGATCACCGTGCGCTATGTGGACGGCAAGCCGTCGGAGGTGACCTCGATCGTGCTCTCGACCCAGCATCTCGACGAAAGCTGGGATTCGAAGAAGGTGCGCAAGGTGGTCGAACCCTACATTCTGGAGGCGCTGGCGCTCGGCAGCCTGCCGGTGGCCGATGATTGCGACTGGTATATCAACCCGACCGGCAAATTCGTCATCGGCGGGCCGGACGGCGATGCGGGGCTTACCGGCCGCAAGATCATCGTCGACACCTATGGCGGCGCGGCGCCCCATGGCGGCGGCGCGTTTTCCGGCAAGGACACGACCAAGGTCGACCGCTCGGCGGCCTATGCGGCGCGCTATCTGGCCAAGAACATCGTCGCGGCGAAACTCGCCGAACGCTGCACCATACAGCTTTCCTATGCGATCGGTGTTGCCCAGCCGCTTTCGGTCTATGTCGACACCCACGGCACCGGCAAGGTTGCCGACAGCACGCTTGAAAAGGCGATCCGTTCGGTCATGGACCTGTCGCCCAGCGGCATCCGCAAGCATCTCGACCTCAACAAGCCGATCTATGCCCAGACGGCGGCCTATGGCCATTTCGGACGCAAGCCGCGCGGCGGCGCGTTTTCCTGGGAAAAGACCGATCTTTCCAGGGCTTTGAAGGAGGCGGTTCGTTCCGCCTGATCCGGTGGCCTGCAACCGCACCGAAGACGACGAACAGGATGCCGGTCATCCCGAGCGGATGGCCGGCAATTTCTATGGCCGGCGCAAGGCAAAGCCGCTCAAGCCCGCCCAGCGCGACGCGATGGCGCGGAGCTTTCCCGCGCTCCGCCTCGACATCACCGCGCCCTGTCCCGACGATCTGGCGGCGCTGTTCGCACCCGCTGCCCGATTTGACGGCTATGGGCTCGAGATCGGTTTCGGTGGCGGCGAGCACCTGATCCATCGCGCCGGCCTGCATGGCGAACTCGGTCTTCTCGGCTGCGAACCCTTCGTCAACGGCATGGCCAAGGCGGTGCGCGACATCGCGGCGGGCGGCATTGGCAATATCCGCCTGTTCGGCGAGGATGCGACGCTGCTGCTCGACTGGCTGCCGGATCGCTGCCTTGACCGGATCGATCTCTACTATCCCGACCCCTGGCCGAAAAAGCGCCACTGGAAGCGGCGCTTCGTCAATGCCGGCAACCTGGCGCGCTTTCACCGGGTGCTGAAGCCCGGCGGCGAATTCCGCTTTGCCTGCGACATCGAAAGCTATGTCAACTGGACGCTGCGCCATGTGATCGCCCATGGCGGGTTTTCATGGACGGCCGAACGAGCCGATGACTGGCGCAGGCCGTGGCCCGAATGGCTGTCGACACGCTATGAGCAAAAGGCGGTGCGCGAGGGTCGCGCACCGGCCTATTTCATTTTCAGTCGAAACCCATAGCACGGCGAAAGGCCGTCAGGCCGCCATATCGACCCGGCGGGCAGCCAGGGTGGCGTTCGCCCACCACAGCAGTTCGTCGAGCATGGCATCGCTGGCCGGCTTGATGGCTGGTTCTATTTCGCTCATCGCGCCGTTCTCGCCCATCGGATGGACCTTCATGAAGGAGCCGGCGGCGATGTGCACCGCATTGCGCAGGGGAACCATCTGCAATTCGACGGCGATGCCGCGCAGATGCTCGATGGCGCGTGCCGCGCCGACGCCGCCATATCCGATTGCCGCCACGGGCTTGCGCATCCACTCCTTGTAGGCCTGATCGAGGGCGTTCTTCAGCGAGCCGGTCAGCGAGTGATTGTATTCAGCGACCACGAAGATAAAGCCGTCGAAGCGCGCCAGCGTCTGCTGCCAGCGGATGACCTCGGGGGCCTGGCTCGGTGCGAAGAGGTTCGACGCCGCCTCGTTGAACAATGGCAGATCGTAGTCCTTCAGGTCGATCAGCTCCACGTCGAAAGCCCCGTTCGCCCTTACCTGCTCCAGCATCCATTGCGCCGGCTTGTCGGCGAAGCGGTGATCCCGCGTCGAGCCAATGATGACGGCGATGCGGGGTTTCGGGTTGGTCATTTTTCAGTCTCCTATGGAAATATGGTTTCTAGTAGTTACCTAATGTAAATCGGGTATTGCACAGGCGCTGACAAGAGGGCACTTTGCGGTAACCACATGCCCGACGGGTAACCCACCGGCAAACCAACCGGGAGACACGATCATGAACAGCCAGGCGCCGGGCCACCAAATCGACGCGGAGGCCGATCCCGTATGCAGCACGATCAGCGACCTGTTCGCGCGGATCGGCGACAAATGGACCATTCAGACCATCCGCGCCCTGGGCGGGGGGCCGATGCGGTTCAATGCGCTCAGACGGACCGTCGGCAAGATCAGCCAGAAGATGATGTCGGAAACCCTTCGCCGCCTCGAGCGCGACGGTTTCGTCACCCGCACGGTGACGCCGTCAATGCCGCCCCAGGTCGAATATGCGCTGACCGATCTGGGCCACGATCTGCAACGGCCGATCTGTGCGCTGGCAAGCTGGACCATCGAGAATGCCGGACGGATCGACGCCGCGCGGCGGCGGTATGACGGGCAGAACGGCACGGCAGCCCGATAGCGGCCAGATAGCAATTGGTGCGCGCTTCACGGAGCGGCAGGCGAAATCGCGCGGCTGCGTGATTTTTCTTGAAAAGCAGCCGGACATCGCCTATCTTGCGTTCAAATTCTCCGAGCGTTCGCGAGAGTGGGAGCCCCCGGCCCCCGCTCTTTTTTATTACCTGAACTGATCCGGAGAGCGGCCCGGCTGCGCCCGATCGGGGCGAGGGGACAAGGCTGCGGCGATGAACGAAAGGGATGGCGGACGGCCACCAGCACATGACCGACGACCGCATGATCACCGAACAGGGGCTTGAAGCCCGCATTGCCGGCATTCTGCGCCCCGAGATCGAGGCGCTGGGCTACCGGCTGGTGCGCGTGCGGCTGTCGCAGATCAACGGCAAGACGCTGCAGATCATGGCCGAGCGGCCGGACGGCACGATGAGCGTCGAGGATTGCGAGGCGGTTTCGGTGGCGGTCTCCCCCATTCTCGATATCGAGGATCCGGTGCCGGGCGCCTATCATCTGGAGGTATCGTCGCCGGGCATCGACCGGCCGCTGGTGCGGGCCAGCGATTTCGAGACCTGGGCCGGCCATGTGGCGAAGCTCGAAACCGTGCGCCTGGTCGATGGCCGCAAGCGCTTCAAGGGCCGCATCGTCCGGCTCGACGGCGACCGGGTTCATTTCAGGCGCGAGGATGCCGGCAAGGACGAGGACGCCGATTTTACCCTGGCGCTCGAAGACATTGCCGAGGCCAAGCTCATCCTGTCCGACGACCTCATCCGCGAGGCGCTGCGGCGGGACAAGGCCCTGCGCAAGGCGAACGGCCTCGACGACGAGAACGAAGACGGCGGCAGCGCCGACAACTAGACAAACGGATTGCCGGGGAAACCGGGCGCAAACAGATCATATCGCCCCGGCGCGCCGGTGGCATAAAGAGGAGATAGGCAGATGGCCGTCAGTGCGAACAGGCTCGAGCTCTTGCAGATCGCGGATGCGGTGGCGCGGGAAAAATCGATCGACCGGATGATCGTGATCCAGGCGATGGCCGATGCCATCCAGAAGGCGGCGCGCTCGCGCTACGGCCAGGAAACCAATGTGAAGGCCGATATCGACCCGAAGACCGGCGACATCAAATTGCAGCGCCTGCTCGAAGTGGTCGAGAATGTCGAGGACTACACGACGCAGATACCGCTCGACCTTGCCCGCGACCGCAATCCGAACGCTCAGCTCGGCGATCATATCGCCGAACCGCTGCCGCCGATGGATTTCGGCCGCATCGCCGCCCAGTCGGCCAAGCAGGTGATCGTGCAGAAAGTGCGCGAGGCCGAGCGCGACCAGCAGTTCGACGAATACAAGGACCGGGTCGGCGAGATCGTCAACGGCACCGTCAAGCGGGTCGAATACGGCAATGTGATCGTCGATCTCGGCAAGGGCGAGGCGATCATCCGCCGCGACGAGACGATCCCGCGCGAAGCGTTCAAATATGGCGACCGGGTGCGCGCCTATATCTATGACGTGCGCCGCGAGCAGCGCGGCCCGCAGATCTTCCTGTCGCGCACCCATCCGCAGTTCATGGCGAAACTCTTCACCATGGAAGTGCCGGAAATCTATGACGGCGTCATCGAGATCAAATCGGTTGCCCGCGATCCGGGTTCGCGCGCCAAGATCGCCGTGATCTCGAACGATTCGTCGATCGATCCCGTCGGCGCCTGCGTCGGTATGCGCGGCTCCAGAGTTCAGGCGGTTGTCGGCGAATTGCAGGGTGAGAAGATCGACATCATTCCGTGGTCGCCCGATGCGGCCTCCTTCATCGTCAACGCATTGCAGCCGGCGGAAGTTACCAAGGTGGTGCTCGACGAGGATGCCGAGCGCATCGACGTCGTTGTGCCGGACGACCAACTCTCGCTGGCAATCGGCCGCCGCGGCCAGAACGTACGTCTCGCCTCGCAGCTTACCGGCTGGGAAATCGATATCGTGACCGAGCAGGAAGAGAGCGAACGCCGCCAGCAGGAATTCGCGGAAAATACCGCCCGGTTCATGGAAGCGCTCAATGTCGACGAGATGGTCGCCCAGTTACTGGCTTCCGAGGGCTTCGGCTCGATCGAGGAAGTCGCCTATGTGGATGCGGATGAAATCTCTTCCATCGAAGGCTTCGACGACGAGACTGCCGAGGAACTGCAGGCACGTGCCCGTGAATTCCTGGAAAAACTGGAACAGGAAATGGACGAGGAGCGCAAGTCGCTCGGCGTCGAGGACGCGCTGAAGGAAATCGACGGGCTGACCACGGCCATGCTGGTTACCCTCGGCAAGGCCGACATCAAGACGCTGGAGGACTTTGCCGGCTGTGCGGTCGACGATCT
>JAGRLT010000031.1 GCA_020441665.1 Nitratireductor sp. | reverse complement strand
GGAACAGGCCGGCAAAGCGCTTGTAGAACCATTCGAGAAAGCGGGCATTGCGCACCGCCCACAGGCGGATCGAATAGGATCGCTGGCGTCGGCTGGGGCTTACATCGGCCGGCTTGAAGGCGGTTTTCGGCGCCTTCGCGCGCACGATGGCGGCCTGGGTGAGCTTTGGGGCGGTTTCTTTTGTGGGCGTGTCGCTCATGGGCGCGATTTCCGCGATGGTGTGGACGTTTGCGATAACCGGAAGAGCCTTCCGGTCTTCCTTACCCTTCCTTGCCGCCGGCCTTCACCAGGGCGACGAGGCGGGCCTTGTCGTATTCGGCTTCAAGCCGCGCGGCGGCACTGGCCGCTTCCGCCTCGATGTCGTCGCCGACCTCGACGGGGTCGGCCCGACGCCATTCGGCGAGGTAGTCGTCGGTTTCGGCGGCGCCCGTGCGCATCGCGCACATGTCGATCGCCTCGGTAAAGCGCAGCGGCAATTCCCGCTTGGCGACTGATTTGCGGCCGGCCCGGACGATGACCTGGGCTGGAATATCGCGCCAGTATACGATCTGCAATTGTGCCATGGCAGCATTTCTCCCTGATCGCCGTCAATGCGTGTTGCGCGGCGCAATTGCTGTGCACGTTACGACGCGCGAAGCACCGTCCGCGACACAGAAAACGACATGAATTTTGTGGCCTAAGCCGGATAGCGGATCAACACAACGCTGTCGAAGGTCAGCACCGTTTCGCCATGCTGGTTCAGCGCGCGGTGGCCGGCGGTGAGCACGTGCCAGCCGGGCCTGCTGGCGCTGGCCCGGCATTGCCTCGTGGTGTTGAAATAGGTGATGGTGTCGCCCGCGAAAACCGGTTTCAGCCAGGCGAGATTGCGAAAGCCCGGCGAGGGGCCGTATTCGGGGATCGCCAGGCCGGCCGCGCGCCGCGCCGCTACCCTGATGGCGGAAAAATCGCGATGCTTGCGCATCCACATCGCAGCCGTATGCCAGCCCGAGGCGCAGAGCGCACCGAACAGGCTCTCGCGCGCCGCCGCCTCGCTCAGGTGAAAGGGCTGGGGATCGAACTTGCGGGCAAAGGCGATGATTTCGTCGGCCGCAAATGTGTGGCGGCCGATCTCGCCCTCCCAGCCGGGCTGCATGAAGTCCGGCATGTGGCCGGATGGTGTGCCGTGCCCGCTCATGCGGCATCCCTCGTGCGCATCAGGCCGATGTTCCAGTAGCGCAGCACCAGTTCGCCGTGCTGGTTGACGAGTTCGCATCGAAGGCCAAGCAGGCCGAGACCCTTGCGCGAGGCCGAGAGGCGGGCGCTTTCGACCACCACCTTGCCGCGGAGCGTGTCGCCGGCCAGCACCGGCGCCACCCATTGGCACTCGCTGATCCCCGGCGAGCCGAGGCCGCTGCTCTCCAGCAGAAAGGCGTCGCAGGTCATCCTCATCGAGAGCGCGCAGACATGCCAGCCGGAGGCGGCGAGCCCGCCCAGCATCGAGGCCTCACCGGCCTCGGCGTCGAGATGAAAGGGGATGGGATCGAATTCGCGGGCGAACTCGACGATCTCCGCGGCGGTGACCGTCCTGGGGCCGATTTCGCGTTCGCTGCCGACCGGCATGTCTTCGAAATAGTAACGGATCATGCGGCGGGGTCCGCAAGGCCCGCCAGCGCCGGCGCCAGGTCGCCATAACCGGTATAGCGGTATTCGTATTGAAGGCCGAGATAGGCCGCCGCCTCGCGCGCCTTGCGCTCCAGTTCCGGGTCCCTGGTCTGGGCGAGATAGAGTGCGCGGGTATAGTTTGAAAAATACATTTCCTTCAGTTCGGGATGCCGGTCGAGGCCGAGCGGCTTGACCATGAAGGCGTCGAACTGGCGAGCGAGGAAATCGGTGATGAAGAAGGTGGTCATGAAGTCGTCATCGCTTTCGGCAAACGCCCGGTTGCCGAAGTAGAACGAAAAACAGTGCGGCCCGGCAATGCGCTCGACGCCATATTTCTCCAGAACCCGGTCGAGGGCGCCGCCGGTGCCGCAATCGCCATAGCCGGCATAGATGTGTTCGAAGCCCTCGGCTCTTGCCTCGGCGATCGCCCGCTCCATAGCGGGGGCGATCTTCTGCGGGTGGTGGTGATATTCCGCCGGCAGGCATTTGAGATCGATGTGGTCGAAGCCGAGCTGATCGTTCACCGCCAGCACTTCGCGGGCGATCATGCCGCAGGCGATGACGCGGATTCTGGCGGGGTTTTCGCCCCGCGCAGCCGCTTCAGATCCTGATTCAACTGGTTCGGCCATCGATTCCACTTTTCCGGTCAGCCGGCTGGAATGATTGCAGTTTCCCTCGCCGGTGACAATCCAAATCGGGGTCGCGTCAGTTCGGTGACAGTTTACTTAATTCAACTGCGCGAGGTCTGGCGGAAGGAAGAACTCGAATTAAGTAAACTGTCACCGAACTGGCACCGAACTGGAACTGGGAACCGGCTAGGCGCGCTGGTTGTGCCGGCGGGCCATGAATTCCTTGGCCGTCTCGACGGCGACGGCGGCGTCGCGGCAATAGGCGTCGGCGCCGATCGCCTTGCCGAATTCCTCGTTGAGCGGCGCGCCGCCGACCAGCACGGTGTAGTCGTCGCGGATGCCCTTGGCGACCATGGTGTCGATGACGACCTTCATGTAGGGCATGGTGGTGGTCAGCAGGGCCGACATGCCAAGGATATCGGGTTGTTCGGCTTCCAGCGCTTC
>JAGRLT010000030.1 GCA_020441665.1 Nitratireductor sp. | reverse complement strand
TCGAGCTGAAGCGCATCCACCAGCAGACCGGCACCACCTTCCTTTTCGTCACGCACGACCAGGAAGAGGCGCTGTCCATGTCGGATCGCATCGCCGTCCTGCGCGATGGCAGGATCGAGCAGCTGGCAAGCGCGCAGGAAGTCTATCTGCGCCCAAGCTCGTCCTTCGTCGCCGATTTCATAGGCGAGGCCGATCTGCTGGCATGCGTCCGGCGCGATGGCAAGACCGCGGTCATTGAGGGGATAAATCATCCGATCGATGTGGAGGTTCCCTTCGAGGGACCGCGCTTCCGGCTGGTCGTGCGCCCCGAGCATGTGCAGATTTTCAAGGCCAAGCAGGCAAGCCGCTTCCCCGGCAAGATCGCCGGCATCCGCTTCGAGGGGGCAACCTCGCTCTATCACGTGCAGATCAACGACAGGACGACGGTCAAGTCGAGAACGCTTGGCGCGCCGATGAGCGGCCTGTCGATCGGAGACGATGTCTGGATCGAAATCTCGGGCACGAACGTCGTCTTGCCGGCCGATGCAGCTCACGGCGGCGGGAACTGACATGAAGTCGACGCGGAATGTTGCCCTGACGCTGCTGCTGATCGTTCCCGCCATTCTTCTGCTGGTCGGGGTGCTGGTCGTTCCGCTCACCGAGATTGTCGGGGCGAGTTTCTACCGCGCCAATATGGGTATCATTGGAGACGAGTTTTCCTTCGACAACTATCGCCAGATCCTGACGTCTTTGCTGTATTGGGAGATCTTCCTGAAGACGATCGGCTCCGCGCTGCTGGTCACCTTTCTTTGCGCGATTTTCGGCTATCCCATCGCGGCCCATCTGGTCCGGGCGCCCGCCCGCTACCAGCCCATCCTGTTCTTTCTGGTGGCAGCACCGCTTCTCGTCAACACCGTCGTCAGGACCTATGGCTGGCTGCTCATTCTGGGCCAGGTGGGCGTGGTCAACGTCGTGCTCAGGCAGTTGGGCCTGACCGACGGTCCGCTTCGCCTGACCTCCAACTATTTTGGCATGATCATCGGAAGCGTCCAGGTTTTCATGCCGTTCATGATCCTTTCCATCGCCACGTCGATGCGCGGGATCGACCGGCATGTCCTTCAGGCCGCCGATATTCTCGGCGCGACGCCCGCGCACCGTCTGCGCACGATCGAATTGCCGCTGATAGCGCCCGGTCTCATTGCCGGGGCCGTCCTGGTGTTCGGGCTGATGCTGGGGGCCTTCGTCACGCCGCTGATGCTGGGCGGCACCGCGATCAAGTATCTTTCCGTGTCGGTCTACATGGACTCGATGGTCACGTTCAATCTGCCAAGGGCGATCGCGCTTTCGATGGTGCTGCTGTTCGTCGTCAGCCTGGCCTATACGATCCAGGCCGCCCTGACCAAGAAATACTCGCAGGTGCACGCATGAGCACCTTCTTCCGCCTGCTGTTCAATCTGCTTGTAGTGGTGATCTATCTCTATCTCCTGGCGCCGCTGATCGTCGTGGTCCTGTTCAGCTTCAGCGACCGCTCCTTCTTCAGCTTTCCCCCGACGGGCTTTTCCTTCCAGTGGTACGTGGCGGCATGGCAGTCGGGAGCCTTTACGGAACCGGCGATCCGCAGCCTCGTCCTGGCGGTCGTGGCGTCCCTGTTCGCCGCCGTTCTGGCCATCCCGGCCTGTCTGGGCCTGCGGCGCTACAAGGGCCGGCGCTGGGCGGGCCTGCTGGAGTTCCTGCTGATATCGCCGCTGGTGGTGCCCGCGCTCATCATCGGCATTGCGCTGCTCTATTTCTTCCTGCGCCTGAACCTGATCGACACCTGGATCGCGATGCTGGCAGCCCACACGCTCCTCGTATTCCCCTTCATGTTCCGCTCGATCTTCGTCAGCGCGGTGGGCATTCAAAGCCAGTATGAGGAAGCATCCGAGATACTTGGCGCGTCGCCCTGGACGACCTTCAGGAATGTGGTGTTCCCGTTCCTGTTGCCGGGCATAACCTCGGGCGCGATCTTCGCCTTCATCATCTCGTTCGACCAGTTCACGGTCAGCCTGTTCATTTCCCAGGTCGACCAGATCACGCTTCCCGTCGCGCTCTATCGTTACCTCTACGACGTCAACGATCCCGTCGCCGCGGCCGTTTCCAGTGCGCTGGTCGGCTTCGGGCTCATCCTCGCCATCGCACTGCAAAGGCTGGGATTGCTGCGGCATGTGGGAGGTCAGGCTTGAGGCGCTTGCGACCCGATCAGAAAACAGATGCGGCCAGTTTAACAGGAGGACTGCAAAATGACTGAACTGAAGACACGCAACAAGTACAAATACGCGCTCGGCGCCCTGGTCGTCGGGCTGGGCACGGCTGGCGCGGCGATGGCGCAGACCGCCGGCGAGATCAACATCAGCGGCTATCCGGGCACCATCGGCGGCAACTTCAACAAGGCGTTTGTCGATACCTTCGAGGGCCACGATGCCATCCGCTACGTGGAATCGTGGGACAGCGCCCGTTTTACCCAGATGCAGGCAAACCGCAACAATCCGCGTCTGGATCTGGTGACGTTCACCGATCTGACGATGCCGCTGGCGGCGGGCGCCGGGCTGCTGGATGCGCTGGACGAGAGCGCCGTGCCCAATCTCGCGGACGTCCAGAAGGCGGTCCGCACCGAGGGCGATTTCGGCGTTCCCTTCACCTATGGCTGCCAGGGCATCGTCTACAACGCCAAATATGTGAAGGAGCCGATAACCTCATGGGCCGATCTTCTGCGCGACGATCTCAAGGGCCATGTCTCGGCGCCGAATGTCAGCTATTCGATGGCCTTCAACATTCTCGACGCGCTTTCCCAGCTTGAGGGCGGATCGCTGAAATCTCCCGAGGCGGGAATGAAACTGTATCGCGATATCCGTACTTCCGGCCCGGGACTGTGGGACCAGGAAAACGTCGCCGTCGGCTGGCTCAAGACCGGCGAGATCTGGGCAACGCCCTATTTCAGCGGCAACGCATTGGGCTTCCTCGATGATGCCGACCTGCAGGATCTGCGTTTTGTCGTTCCTCAGGAGGGCGCCTACTACGCGCCGCTCGGTATCGCCAAAGTCCACGGCGCGCCCGGCGACCGGAAGGACATCGATGCCTTCATCAACCATGTGCTGAGCCCGGAAGCGCAGGCCCAGATGTCGAAACTGGGCAGGACCCGTCCGGTCAACGAACATGCCGAGGTTTCCGAGGCGATTGCCGCGAGCTGCCCGCTGGCGTCCGAGTTGAACAAGGTGGACATCGGCTATCTCAACGAAAACCGCAGCCAGATAATCGATCAGTGGAACCAGTCGGTCAACAACTGATAACAACCGAAGGAGAAGGTATATGACGACGCGTGACAGAGGGCGCGAGGATATTGCCAGCGAACGTGAAATCGTGGGAATCAAGAACGGACACAAGGTAAAGGCGCCCCTGTCCCACGCGGTCCGGATTGGTAATCTGCTCTATACGTCGGGAGTTCCCGGCTATTTTGGAGATCGCCAGCTCGCCATGAACGATTTCGGGAGCCAGTGCCGCCAATCGCTGGACAATCTTGAGATCATCCTCAAGGGGGCGGGAACATCCTACGACAACATCATCAAGGCGAATGTCATTTTGACCCGTCAATCTGACTTTGCGGAGATGAACGAGCTTTATCGCGAGCGTTTCTCGGAAAACAACTACCCGGCTCGGACTACCGTGGTGTCGGAACTGGCAATTCCCGGCATGATGATCGAGATCGAGGTGGTTGCCGCCGTTCCCGAAAAAAGCTCGTAAGCCTTGTTCCCAACCCCAACCTCATTGCGCACCGGGCGAGAATGGAATGTTTGACAGACCCATCACCGCTGTCGTCACCGAAATCCGTTCGCTTTCGAGCAACGTCAGGGAATTGACCCTGCTTGCGACGAGCGGCCGGTTCTTTCCGGATTTCTCGCCCGGTGCGCATCTCGTATTCAAGCTACCCAACGACGATACGCGTTCCTATTCCATCGTATCGCAAACGGCCGACTCCCGCTTTGCCCGTATCGGCGTGAAGAAGGATCCGGACGGACGGGGTGGCAGCCTGTACATGCACGAACTCAATGTTGGCGATCTGATCACGGTGGTCGACGGACGCAACGATTTCGAGCTGACGCAGCATGGCGGCAAGAGCGTGTTCCTGGCCGGGGGCATCGGCATCACCCCCATCCTGCCCATGGTGCGGTCGCTCTCCATGCAGGGCAGGCCCTGGGAACTGCATTACGCCGTCAGGACGCCCGAGGACGCCGTTTTCCGCGATGCGTTGAAGGAGCTGCCGGGCGGCGCGGTGCATATGTATTACAGCGATACCGACGGAAAGATGATTCCGGTGGCCGAGGTGCTCGGCGGCGAGGCGCCGGGAACCTATTTTTATTGCTGCGGGCCAGCCCCGATGATCGACATCTTTCTGACCGCTTCGTCATTGGACGAGAAGTATCTGCGCTATGAGCGGTTTTCGGGCGTTGCCGCCGCACCTGCCGAGGTGGCCTACGAGGTCAGGCTCGCCCGGGCCGGCCGCACCATCATGGTCGAGGTCGGGGAAACCATTCTCAATGCGCTGCTGAGAAATGGCATCACTGTCGACCATTCCTGCCAGGAAGGGCTTTGCGGCGCTTGCGAGACCCGCGTCCTGGAAGGCGAGGTGGAGCATCGCGACCTCGTGCTGGACGATTACGAACGGGCGGAAGGGAAGATGATGATCTGCTGCTCGATTGCGAAGTCCGCTTCGCTGACGCTGGACATATAAGAGAGTTCGCGGATGTCGATCGACGTGAAGATGATCGTAAACGGCAAACCGGTTCGCAGGAGCGTGGAGCCCGGCACCCTGCTGGTGCATTTCATCCGCAACGAATTGGGGCTTACCGGAACCCATGTCGGCTGCGACACCGCCCAGTGCGGTGCCTGTTCGGTGAGCGTGGACGGCAGGGTCATCAAATCCTGCTCGATCCTTGCGGCACAGGTTCAGGACTGCTCCGTCCTGACGATCGAGGGGGTTGCCGGCGGCGAGGAGCTTCACCTTCTGCAAACGGCCTTTTTGCAGTGCCATGGCCTGCAATGCGGATATTGCACGCCGGGCATGATCATGACCGCCCTCGACATCATCGGCGAGAACAGCAATCCCAGCAGGGAGGAGATCGCCGAGGGGCTCGACGGCAATTTGTGCCGCTGCACCGGCTATCACAACATCGTCGATGCGATCGAACTCGGCGCGCGGATGATGCGTCAGGGCGGCGGGAGCGTCTGACCATGTATGTGCACGATTTCATCTATCACCGGGCCGGCTCCGTCGAGGAGGCCGTCCGCCTGATGGGCGAGGCGGAGGAGGGGCGCTATCTGGCCGGCGGGCAGACCCTGGTCCAGACGATGAAGCAGAAGCTGGCGATGTCGAGCGACGTCATCGATCTCGGCGGCATTGCGGAACTGCGCAAGATTTCCGCCCAGGGCGATACCGTGCAGATCGGTTCGATGATTAGGCACGCCGAGGTCGCGCAGACGCCGCTGGTGCTCGAACGCATTCCGGGCCTGGCGGGGCTCGCGGCGGGGATTGGCGACCGGCAGGTGCGCAATATGGGCACGCTGGGCGGCTCCGTCGCCAATTCCGATCCCGCCGCGGACTATCCGGCGGCGGTTCTGGGGCTCGATGCCGTCGTGGTGACGGACAGCCGCGAAATCGAGGCTGGCGATTTCTTCGTCGATCTCTACGAGACGGCCCTGGAGGAAGGCGAACTGATCGTGGCGATCCGGTTCAGGGTTCCGATGCGTTCAGCCTATTACAAGTTCAGGCATCCGGCCTCCAGTTTCGCCATGGTCGGCGCTTTCGTCGCACAGTTTCCCGACGGCTTTCGTGTCGCCGTCACAGGCGCCAGGCCAACGGTCTTCCGCTGGCAGGCGGCAGAGGCGGCGCTTCAGGCAGTCGCGTCGCCGGAAGCGGTGGCACAACTCGACACAGATGGCATCGAGGACATCCTGTCCGACATGCATTGCGACGAAACCTATCGCCGGCGGCTCATGCCGGTGGCGGTCAGGCGCGCGCTTGACGCCATGAACGCGCCCGACAAGGAAACCGATTGATGCCGGGTCTTCAGGACAAGGTCGTTATCCTGACCGGGGCGGGCGGCAGCATAGGCGGCGCCATGGCGGAGTTCCTGGCTGCCGAGAAGGCGCGTCTCGTTCTGGTCGACCTTCACGAGCCGGTCGAGGTGCTGGACTGCGTCCGGCAGAATGGGAGTGAGGCGATTGCCGTCGTCGCGGATGTCTCCGATCCCGCTTCCACCGACGAAATGGCCCGGCAAGCGGTCTCCAGCTTCGGCAGAATAGACGGCCTGATCAACAATGCGGCCTATTATCGCTCAGCCAGTCAATCGCGCTTCGATGAAATCGATGTCGAGGAGTGGGACCGCTGCTTTCAGGTCAATGTGCGGGGGGCATGGTTGTGCGCGCGGGCGGTCTTTGCGCAGATGCGCGCCCAATCCTCCGGCAAGATCGTCAATATCGGCTCCAACACGCCCTATAAGGGGGTGGGCGGCCTGGCGCATTATGTCGCCTCCAAGGCGGCCGTGATCGGCCTGACCCGGGCGCTCGCCCGCGAGGCGGGAGAGTTCGGCATCTGCGTCAACGCGCTGTGCCCTGACTTCATTCCGCACGATGGCGGCGATCTGGATGAAAGGCAGGGGGAGATGAACCGCCGTGTCCTGTCCCAGCGCTGCCTGCCGAGAACGCAGCAGGCGCAGGACATTACGGGCGTTCTGCGGCTGCTGCTGGGCCCGGATTCCGATTTCGTCACCGGGCAAAGCATTCTCGTCAATGGCGGGGCGTATTTTCATTAGAGCCTTTCAGGCCCAACAGGCATTGTGACGGCTTTCTTGCGGGAGAATGAGACATGGCAGACATTGGAAAGAAAAGCGGAATAGTCGCGGCCGCCATGGTGCCCCATGCGCCGCAATTCCTGTCCCGGCCGAGCACCGAAGACCTCGATCAGGTGGAAAGGGTGCACCAGTGCCTGCACTCCATCGGCGACTTCTTCCGTTCGAAGAACCCGGATGTGATCGTCGTGATCACCAACGATCACGGCGACGAGTTCGTGACGCATTGCGTCCCGCCCTTCTGTGTCCATGTCGCGGACCAGGCGGAGGGGATGCACAAGCATCGCGGAAAGTGGTCGCTTCACGGCAAGCTCGGCTATGCGCTGGTTCCCGAAATGATGGATCTGGGAATTGATCTTGCCTTCACCCTCAAGGCCCGGCTTCAGACGGCGTTCACGATCCCCTTCGATTTCATGGGCTTTGAGCGCGAGACGCCGATGCTGGCTATCTTCGTCAATTCCTACGTTCCGCCGCAGCCCTCCGCCGAGCGCTGCTTCGCCTTCGGCAAGGCGCTCGACCGTGCCTTGGCCAATCTCGGCGTGCGCGCGGCGCTGGTCGCCAGTGGCGGCCTGTCGCACTATCCCGGCACCAAGCTCTATCCCAATCCGGACGTGACGACGGACAAGGGCATATTCGAGCGCATGTGCGAGGGGGACCTGCAGCATCTGGCCGGTCTCAGCACCCGCCATATGGACAAGACCGGCAATGTCGAACTGCGCTCGGTTCAGATCCTCGCCGGCGCCATCGGCGACCGCATCCCGATCATCTCGCAGTTCGAGCCGTCCTGGCACCATACCTATGCCAGCATGGCCTGGGACATCGAGGCGCCGAACCCCCTCGTCGACGATTATGAATACAACTACCCGCCTCTGCCCGGCGACCGCGTGGACTTTGCCCATGCGATTTTCACATTGCGCTCCAACCCGAAACAGGCGGCGGAATTCATCCGGGATCCGCAGGGCTGGCTGAACGATTTCGACCTGACCGAGGAAGAGCGCCAGGCGCTCCTGAACTTCGATGCGGAGAGCATACGCGACAAGTTCCGCATCCATGCGCTCCTGACGGCGGGAGCCGATTTTCAGATGAAGATACAGCGCGAAAAGATGTCGAACGAAGGATAGTCGCCAGGGGTGCCGTTCTTGCCGCAGGACATGCGTTGCGAGGCGGGCCTGGCGATGGTGTGAAAGGTGTAAGGAGTAATCGATGAAGCTGATGAGATACGGGCCGGCGGGCTCGGAAAGGCCGGCCCTTCTGGACGAGGATGGCGGCGTGCGCGATCTGACCGGCCATGTCGGCGATATTGGCGGCAGCGAGCTGGACGCGGAAACGCTGGCGCGCCTGCGAAGCCTGGACATCGCCGCGCTGCCGCTATTGCCGGCCGATCAGCGCATAGGCCCCTGCATATCGAGGCCCGGCAAGTTCATCTGCATCGGTCTCAACTATGTCGACCATGCCCGTGAGGCCGGCCGGGAAATTCCCGGCGAGCCGGTCGTATTCTCCAAGGCGACAAGCTGCGTGGTCGGCCCCAACGACGACATCGAGACGCCGCGTGGATCGCAGAAGCTGGACTGGGAAGTCGAGCTTGGCGTCGTTATCGGCCAACGCGCCAAATACATCAGCGCAGCCGAGGTCCCTTCGGTCGTTGCCGGCTACTGTCTCGTCAACGACGTATCCGAGCGCGACCTCCAGTCGGTGCGCGGCGGACAATGGATCAAGGGCAAGAGCCACGACACGTTCGGGCCGATCGGCCCCTGGCTGGTGACGGCCGACGAGATCCCGGATCCGCAGGACATGGCATTGTGGCTGGAGGTCGATGGCGTCCGTTACCAGAACGGATCGACCCGGTCGATGATCTTCGATGTCGCGACCATCGTGTCCTATCTGTCCGAATTCATGACGCTCGAGCCCGGCGACCTTATCGCGACCGGCACGCCGGCAGGCGTCGGCCTGGGACAGAAGCCGCAGCTATTCCTCAAGCCCGGCCAGATCGTGAGGCTCGGCGGCAGCGGCCTTGGCGAGCAGCGCCAGAAGATCGCGCCTCCTGCCTGACGAGGCGCAGAGATTCCAAAGGGGCAACCCGCCGCAGTAGATCCGGCACTCCACGGTGCCGCTCCTGATACGATACAGCAAGGCACAAGAAACGATCATGTTCACGACCCGACCGGAAATCCAGGGTACGTTCGGCTGTGTGGCGACAACGCACTGGCTGGGAAGCGCCGCCGGCATGGCGATGCTGGAAAAAGGCGGAAACGCCTTCGATGCGGCGGTGGCGGCCGGGTTCGTCCTCCAGGTCGTGGAGCCGCATCTGGTCGGCCCGGCAGGCGATGTGCCCATCATCTTCCATTCGGCAAAAACCGGGGAGACCTCTGTCCTGTGCGGACAGGGGCCTGCGCCCGCCGGCGCGACCATCGAGCACTATCGTGCGCAGGGGATCGACGTGATCCCCGGAAACGGCCTGCTCGCCACGGTCGTTCCGGGCGCCTTCGACGCCTGGCTCACCCTGCTGCGCGATCACGGCGAACTGGAACTGTCCACCGTGCTCGAACCCGCGATCGGCTATGCGCTCAACGGGCATCCGATCGTGCCGGGCGCGGTCGAAGCCATTCGCAAGGCGCGCGGCATGTTCGAAGCCGAATGGAAGACCTCCGCTCCGATCTATCTGCCCGGTGGTGCCGTTCCCGAACCCAGAAGCCTGTTCCGCAACGAACCGCTGGCCAGGATGTGGCAGCGCGTCCTCGCGGAAGCGGCTTCCGCCGCAACTCGCGAAGGCCGGATCGAGGCTGCGCGCAACTGCTTCCGGCAAGGCTTCGTCGCCGAGGCCATCGATCGTTTCTTCCGGGACGCCGAGGCGATGGACCAGACGGGGCGGCGCCACAAGGGCGTGCTCTCCGGTCAGGACCTCGCCACCTGGCAGGCGAGCTACGAGGCGCCCCTGACTTATGACTACCTGAACCATACCGTTTGCAAGACGGGTCCATGGGGGCAGGGGCCGATGTTCCTGCAAAGCCTGGCGATCCTGCGCGGCATCGATCTGTCGGCCATGGATCCGTGCGGCGGCGATTTCGTGCATGTCGTCAACGAGACGCTGAAGCTCGCCTTCGCCGACCGCGAGGTCTATTACGGCGATCCGAATTTCGTCAGCGTGCCCATCGAGACGCTTCTGTCGGATGCCTATGCGAGTGCGCGGCGGGCGCAGATCGGCCGAACGGCCTCGCTCGACCTGCTGCCGGGGCGCATTGCAGGCTATGAAGACCAGGTGGAGCGCGGGCTTGCCCTGCTTGCGGGCTTCAACGAACGCAATCTCGGCGATGAGAGCAACGAGCCGACCCTGGCGGAGATGCTTTCCGCTCCCAAGGGCGACACGACGCATATCGACGTGGTGGAC
The DNA here is from genome assembly GCA_020441665.1 of Nitratireductor sp. Classification (GTDB taxonomy): domain Bacteria; phylum Pseudomonadota; class Alphaproteobacteria; order Rhizobiales; family Rhizobiaceae; genus Salaquimonas. The sequence goes on along the minus strand of JAGRLT010000030.1, from coordinate 8,671 downwards.
AGCAAGGGAAACATGATTGCCGCCATGCCGTCCGGCGGCTGGCTGCAATCGTCGCCAACCATCCCCGAACTGGGCTTCGCGCTCAACAGCCGCGCCCAGATGTTCGTATTGGAGCCCGGTCTGCCGACGTCGCTTCTTCCGGGAAAACGCCCGCGCACGACGCTGACGCCGTCCTTCGTCCTGCGCGACGGCCGGCCCTATATGGCCTTCGGCTCCCCCGGCGGTGATCAGCAGGAGCAATGGGCGCTGATAACCTTCCTGCGCCATGTCCATTACGGGTTGAACCTGCAGGAGGCGATCGAGCTTCCGATGTTTCATACCCGCCACGTACCCAGTTCCTTCTATCCGCGCACCAGCGCTCCGGGCCATCTGCTTTGTGAGGAAAGCTTCGGCCCGGCGGTTCTCGACGATCTGCGCGCGCGCGGGCACGAAGTGGAGGTTGCGCCGGAATGGACGGTGGGCCGGATGGTGGCGGTCAGCAATGCCGGCGACGGAATCCTTCGGGCTGCCGCGACGCCGCGCCTGATGCAGGCCTACGCAGTCGGTCGATGAGGGACTTGGCAGGGGGCGGTTGACCACAATGACGGACGGGGAACTATCGGATACAGGACAGTATGGCGGGTTCTGCCAGGCCGAGCGGGCCTGCTCTGCCTGCGGCAGCACCTGCGGGATGTTGCGTGGCGCCGGCCTGAGGCCAACCCGCCAGCGCATGGCGCTTGCCGATATGCTGTTCGGCAAGGGCGACAGGCACGTTTCGGCGGAATGCCTGTTCGAAGAGGCCGGCCGGGCCGGCGTGCCCGTATCCCTTGCCACGATCTATAACACGCTGCACCAGTTCACCCGGGCGGGCCTGCTGAAGGCGATTTCCGTCGATTCGTCGAAAACCTATTTCGACACCAATGCCGGCGATCATCATCATTTCTATCTGGAGGACACCGAGGAAGTGGTGGACATGCCCCATGACGGCGTTTCGATCGCCAACCTGCCGCTGCCGCCGGAAGGCATGGAGGTCGCCTCCGTCGATGTGGTGGTGCGGCTGCGCCGCACGCGCTGAAGGCGGTATCTCCGGGCTGTCGGAAACCTGCCTCCAGAATCCGTCGGAAAAGGAAGGGAGGGCGCCGAAAATCGGCCTCCTCCCGGGCAAGGCCCGGCGCGGGTTGAAGGGCGCAGGCAGCAGGCGCCTCTCTCGCCCTTTCTTCTTTCGGCATCCCGGCAGGCCCGGGCTGTGATCGACAGCAGGCGCCGGTCTTTTTCGCGTTGCATTTTCCCGCTTGCCCAATGGAAAAATCCGGCTAATGATCCAATGGACAGAGTTGTCCAGTACGGATCGGGAACGGCCGGTTTCCTGCGTTCCCTTCCGGGCTGAGCGGTCGCCGGCCGATGAAGGCGCGGCGGGCATTCGGGGAGGCGGGTCGATATGACGGAAGAAGACGGCACAGCTGGCGCAGGCGGAGAGCGCGCGACGCTGCGCACATCGGACCGGCTGAGATCGAGCCGGCGCAGCGGCGGGCGCGCCGGCAACATGCGCGGCAAGGGAGCGGCGATCGCCCAGATGCCGTGGTCCGTGCCGGTCAATCTGGACAATCCCATCGAACCCTTGCCGCCGGAAGGCGTCGAGGCGATCCACGACAACGCCATGCGCATCCTCGAAGAGATCGGGATAGAGTTTCTCAATCTCGAGGCGGTCGAGATCTTCCGCAAGGAAGGCTGCACCATCGAGAACGAGACGGCTTCGGGCGCGCTCGTCAGGATGGACCGCAACTGGGTGATGGAAAAGGTGCGGCTCGCGCCGTCCTCCTTCACGCTGACGCCGCGCAATCCGGATCGCGAGATCACCATTGGCGGCAGGCACATCGTGTTCGGCAATGTCTCCTCGCCGCCCAATTGCTCCGACCTCGATCGTGGCCGGCGGATCGGCGACCGGGAGAGCTATCGCGATTTCATCAAGCTGACGCAGTATTTCAACTGCATCCACTTCGCCGGCGGCTATCCCGTCGAGCCGATGGACCTGCATCCCTCGATCCGCCATCTCGATTGCCTCTACGACAAGCTGACGCTGACCGACAAGGTGGTGCATGCCTATTCCCTCGGCACGGAGCGCGTCGAGGATGTGATGGAAATGGTGCGCATCGCCGGTGGCCTCAGCCATGAGGAATTCGCCGCGACGCCGCGCATGTACACCAACATCAACTCGACCTCGCCGCTCAAGCACGACTGGCCGATGATCGACGGCATGTTGCGCCTGGCGAGAAGGGGACAACCGACGGTTGTCACCCCCTTCACGCTGGCCGGCGCCATGTCGCCGATCACGCTCGCCGGCACGGTTTCGAGCTCGGTTGCCGAAGCGCTGTGCGCGATCGCGCTGATCCAGACCGTCAACCCCGGCTGCCCCTGCGCCTTCGGCACGTTTTCATCGAATGTCGACATGAAGACCGGCGCTCCTGCCTTTGGAACGCCGGACTATATGCGCACGACGCAGATGACGGGCCAGATGGCGCGCTTCTATGGTCTTCCGCTGCGCTCATCCAACACCTGCGTTTCCAACGCGCCGGACAACCAGGCAACCTGGGAAAGCTCGCACTCCCTGTTTGCGGCGATCACTTCCGGCACCAACATGGTCTATCACGCCGCCGGCTGGCTCGAGGGCGGGCTGTGTGCCGGCTATGAGAAGTTCATCATGGACTGCGAGCAGTTGCAGCAGATCATCACCTACATCTCCAAGCCGGTGAAATGGGATAGCGATGAACTGGCGCTGGACGCGATCCGGGAAGTGGGGCAGGGCGGGCATTTCTTCGGTATCCAGCATACCCAGGACCGCTACGAGAACGCCTTCTACAGCCCGTTCCTCTCCGACTGGTCGAATTTCGAGAACTGGCGCGACCGCGGCAGCGTCGAAACGGTGCAGCGGGCCAATGTGCTATGGAAGAAAATCCTCGCCGAATTCGAGCCGCCGCCGATGGACGAGGCGATCCGCGAGGAGTTGGAGGCCTTCGTCGAGCGCCGAAAACGCGAGGGCGGCGCACCGACCGATTTCTAGGCTTACGGTTTCCGGCAGCCGGCGAAGAATCCGTCCGGGTTCGCAATATAGTACCAGGGTCGCGACAACTGCTTCATAAATCAAGTAATTCTTCGACAGGATTTCCTGTCGGGCCGGTTCCGTTTACCCTTGACCTTTTGGACAATATGATCTGTGATGCGGCCACGGTCGGGCCAATGTCCGCGGGAGGAACAATTTGCGCAGCAAACGCGTACATAATCATATGTACGACGAATGTGTTTACGCAACTTTCCGCCAATTTCCCCGACTCACGCCGGTTTTCCGGTCCGGAGCACATTGCCGGCATGATGCCGGCATCGGAAAAATCAACGATGTGCTCCTCTGACGGGGCGGGGAATCGGAAACTCAGGACAAAACAACAGAAAAGGCTGTTTTGATGAAAAAGAAAATTCTTTCCGCCGCAATTGGCGTCTCTGTGTTGGGTGTTGCGGGTGCCGCTTCGGCCGCAACGCTCGACGACGTGAAGGCCAAGGGGTTCGTTCAGTGCGGTGTGAGCCAGGGTCTGCCCGGCTTCTCCAATCCCGACGACAAGGGTAACTGGACGGGCATCGACGTCGATCTCTGCCGGGGCATCGCCGCCGCCATCTTCGGTGACGACACCAAGGTGAAATACGTGCCGCTGTCGGCCAAGGAGCGCTTCACCGCGCTTCAGTCCGGTGAAATCGACGTGCTGTCGCGCAACACTACCTGGACCATGTCGCGCGACACGCAGCTCGGCCTCAACTTTGCCGGCGTCAACTACTATGACGGCCAGGGCTTCATGGTGCGCAAGGATCTCGGCGTGAAATCCGCGCTGGAACTGTCCGGCGCTTCGGTGTGCACCAACACCGGCACCACCACCGAGCTCAACGTCGCCGACTACTTCCGCGCCAACAAGCTTGAATACGAAATCGTCGCCTTCGAGAAGGCCGACGAGGTTGTTGCCGCCTATGACGCCGGCCGCTGCGACGTTTACACCACCGACCAGTCGGGCCTTTATGCCCAGCGCCTGAAACTGACCAATCCCGGCGACCACATGGTTCTGCCGGAAGTCATTTCGAAGGAGCCGCTTGGCCCGGCCGTCCGCCAGGGCGACGACCAGTGGTTCAACATCGTCAAATGGACCCATTTCGCGATGGTCGACGCTGAAGAGCTCGGCGTGTCGAAAGCCAATTTCGGCGAGATGATGAACTCCGACAATCCCGAGGTGAAGCGTCTGCTGGGCACCGAAGGTGAATTCGGCGCCGCGCTCGGCCTTGGCAATGACTGGGCCGCCAACATCGTCAAACTGGTCGGCAACTATGCCGAAGTGTTCAACGCCAATGTTGGCCCGGACACCGATCTGGCGATTGCGCGCGGCACCAACGACCTGTGGTCGCGCGGCGGTCTGCAATACGCACCGCCGATCCGCTAACCATCGACGCGGCCGGCCCGCCTTGTGCGGACCGGCCGTTCGGCTGCCCCCTCGCGCGGGGCGCATGGCCACCGAATGGCCACCGACCGGATGGTAGCGGAGTGTGGGCTGCCATCTGCGACGACCGTAACGGGAAAAGCCGTTTCAGGGCAGATGCCCAAGCGGGAGCGGTTTGTAGCTGAGGGAACATGGCTGATCTTCCTCTAACTGGCGCGCCGGCATCGGCCCGCGCCGACGACCCGCGGCGCAGTCTGGTAATCGCCTTTGCCGTCCTGTGCGTCGTGGCGTTCTATGCCTCCGCCGCGATCTGTTTTTACGGCAGCGACCTGTTCGGACCGATCAGGGCGGTCGGCAATATCTTCACCGGGCTGTTCTCGGGCCGATGGGGAACGGCGTTCAACCCCATGGCCTGGATCACCGTGCTGTTTACCCTCGGCATCGTGATGCGGACGGTTTCATGGTTCGGCTTCGAGGGCCAGCAGTCCTATGCCGGCAATTTCTTCAACGACAGCGGGCTGCGAAACTTCTTTTTCGAGATGCTGCTGCTCGGCGTGCTGGGCTGGCTGTTCTGGTTCATCGTCGGCAATGCGGTGAACAACCTTGCCGCGGCGGGCATCGCCTCGGGCTTCGACTTTCTGCGCCGGCCGGCCGGCTTCGGCATCAATTTCTCGCCGTTCATCAACTATCAGGAAGTCTCTTCCTACGGCACGGTCTATTTCGTCGGCCTGGGCAACACGCTGCTGGTGGCGATCAGCGGCATCATCCTGGCGACCATGATCGGCTTCATGATCGGCATTGCCCGCCTGTCGCACAACTGGGTGATCTCACGCCTCGCCTATGTCTATGTCGAGGTGATGCGCAACATTCCCCTGCTGCTGTGGATTTTCGTCTGGTATTTCTCGGTGCTGCGTCTTCTGCCCGGAAAGGCCGATCCGCTCGATCTCGGGCCGTTCGGCCTGCTCAACATCGCCGGCTTCTACGCGCCGCTGCCGATCTGGGGCGAGGGGGCCGCGATTATCCCGATCGCGCTTCTTGTCGGCATTGTCGGCGCCATCTTTCTCGGCCGCTGGGCCAGCGCCAGACAGATGGCGACCGGGCAGCAATTCCCGGTTTTCTGGGCTTCGCTCGGCCTGATCGTCGGCCTGCCGCTGATTGCCTATCTCGCCGCCGGCATGCCACTGACCTTCGAAATGCCGACGCCCTCGCGCTTCGGCCCGCGCGGCGGCGCCAGGGTGCCACCGGAATTTCTCGGCCTGCTGGTAGCGCTGGTAACCTATACCGCCTCCTATATCGCCGAGATCGTCCGCGCCGGCATTCTGGCCGTCAACAAGGGGCAGACGGAGGCTTCACACGCCCTGGGGCTGCGCCAGGGCCAGGCGCTGCGCCTGGTTATCGTACCCCAGGCCATGCGGGTCATCATCCCGCCGATGACCAACCAGTATCTCAACCTGACCAAGAACTCATCGCTTGCCGTGGCGATCGCCTATCCCGAGCTCGTCTCGGTGTTCGCCGGCACGGTGCTCAACCAGACCGGCCAGGCGGTTGAAATCCTGCTCATGACCATGCTGACCTATCTGACCTTGTCCATTCTGGTGTCGCTGTTCATGAACTGGTTCAACGCCAAGATGGCTCTGGTCGAGCGGTAGGAGGAAATCATGGCAACTTCTGCCGGAAGCAAGACGGGCTTTGTCCGCCAAACCATGGAAGCAGCCAGGCCGGCGCCGATCACCGAGGTGGGCCTTGTGGGATGGATGAAGAAGAACCTCTTCTCCTCCGTTCCCAATACCGTCCTGACGCTGGTCGCGATCTACATCGTCTGGGTGACGGTGCCGCCGCTGCTGGAATTTTCGATCTTCAACGCGGTGTGGAGCGGCGACAACCGGGCTGCCTGCACCAATGCGGAGCAGGGCGGCCTGCAGCCCGAGGGCTGGTTCGGCGCCTGCTGGCCCTATGTCGGCGCCTATTTCAAGCAGTTCATCTACGGCCGTTATCCCGCCGCCGAATACTGGCGGGTCAACATCGTCTACTTCATGTTCGTGGCCGGTCTTGTGCCGCTGCTGATCCCCTCGCTTCCCTACAAGCGGGAAAACGCGCTGTTCATGTTCCTGATCTTTCCCGTCGTCACCTTCATTCTCCTGACCGGCGGACATATCAGGCTGGAGGGCTTCCTGCTGCCGGAAGCGGTCATGCGTCCGTCCTTCGTCAAGTTCCTGGTCGACTTCGGCCTGCTGACGGCGCTTGCGGTCGCGATCGGCTATGTCATCGCGCGGGGAACCGAATCGAACCCCGCCCCGATGATCCGCAACATCCTGTTCGCCATGGGTGGCTTGCTCGTCATTGCGCTGCTGTGTGCGGTCAATTTCGGCCTGCGGCACGTGGAGACCGATGTCTGGGGCGGCCTGCTGGTAACCCTCGTCATCGCCGTCACCGGCATCGTAGCCTCGCTTCCCCTCGGCATTCTGCTGGCGCTCGGACGGCGATCGCAAATGCCGGTGATCCGTCTCTTCTCGGTCATCTTCATCGAGTTCTGGCGCGGCATTCCGCTGATCACCGTGCTGTTCATGTCGTCAGTCATGCTGCCGCTGTTCCTGCCGGAGGGCGTCACCTTCGACAAATTGCTCAGGGCGCTGATCGGGGTTGCGCTGTTTTCGGCGGCCTATATGGCGGAGGTGGTGCGCGGCGGCATTCAGGCGCTGCCCAAGGGCCAGTATGAAGGCGCCATGGCGCTCGGCCTGTCCTATTGGCAGATGATGCAGATGATCATTCTGCCGCAGGCGCTGAAACTGGTCATTCCCGGCATCGTCAACTCCTTCATCGCGCTGTTCAAGGATACGACCCTGGTGCTGATCATCGGCCTGTTCGACTTTCTCGGGCAGATCCAGTCGAGCTATTCGGACTCGAGCTGGGCAAGCCCCGTGCAGTCGCTGACCGGCTATTTCTTCGCCGCGCTCGTCTACTGGCTCTTCTGTTTCTCCATGAGCCGGTATTCGATCTTCATGGAGCGCAGGCTCGATACGGGCCATCGCTAGGCCATTCACAAGGCCGCGGCGCCATCGCGCGCCGGGCCCCTCGCAATTGACTGGAAAATTCGAAAGAACCGATCATGGCAAAAGCAACCAAATCCACCGACAAGGCCCCTGCAAGGAAGGCGCCGGCCAGAAAGACGGCCGCCAGCAAGGCGACGGTACCCTCGGTGAAGTCGCAGCGCGCCAAGGCCGCGCCGGCGAAGGCGCCGGCTGCCGTCGAGAAGGTTGCCGCCGAGGCCAAGGCTCCTGCCGGCAATGGCAAGATGACGGTTTCGGACACCGATGTGGCGGTCGAAATCTCCAAGATGCACAAATGGTATGGCGATTTTCATGTCCTTCGCGATATCAATCTGAAGGTGATGCGCGGTGAGCGGATCGTCATCGCGGGTCCTTCGGGCTCCGGCAAGTCGACCATGATCCGCTGCATCAACCGGCTGGAAGAGCACCAGCAGGGCTCCATCGTCGTCGACGGTATCGAACTGACCAACGACCTGAAAAAGATCGACGAGGTGCGCCGCGAGGTCGGCATGGTGTTCCAGCACTTCAACCTGTTCCCGCATCTGACCATCATGGAGAACTGCACGCTGGCGCCAATCTGGGTTCGCAAGATGCCCAAGAAGGAAGCCGAAGAGATTGCGATGCACTATCTGACCAAGGTCAAGATTCCCGAGCAGGCACACAAATATCCCGGCCAGCTTTCCGGCGGCCAGCAGCAGCGCGTGGCGATCGCCCGCTCGCTGTGCATGAACCCCAAGATCATGCTCTTCGACGAGCCGACCTCGGCGCTCGATCCCGAGATGATCAAGGAAGTGCTCGAGGTCATGGTCAATCTCGCCGAGTCCGGCATGACCATGCTCTGCGTGACGCACGAGATGGGTTTCGCGCGGCAGGTGGCGAACCGGGTCATCTTCATGGATGCCGGCCAGATCATCGAGCAGAACGAGCCGGAGGCGTTCTTCACCAATCCGCAGCATGAGCGCACCAAGCTGTTCCTGAGCCAGATTCTCCACTAGTTTCGGGCGAGAGCGTCGAAAGTCGCGAAAGCGGCGACCGAGGTCGCCGCTTTTTCGCCTTCTGAAGCCGGGTTTTGGGGGATTACCGGTGAACGCCGGATTGCGTATCAGCGTCGTCGTCAGCACCTATAACCAGCCGGCCTGGCTGTAGAAATGCCTGTGGTCGCTGCTCGGCCAGTCG
>JAGRLT010000029.1 GCA_020441665.1 Nitratireductor sp. | reverse complement strand
GGCCTGCCCGAAAGCTTCATTCGCCGCCATCCCTTCCCGGGGCCGGGGCTCGCCATCCGCTGCCCGGGCGGCGTGACGAGCGAGAAGCTCGCCATCCTGCGCCAGGCCGACGCGATCTATCTCGACGAGATCCGAAAAGCCGGCCTGTATGACGAGATCTGGCAGGCCTTCGCCGTGCTGCTGCCGGTCCAGACCGTCGGCGTGATGGGCGATTTCCGCACCTACGAATTCGTCTGTGCGCTGCGCGCCGTCACCTCGGTCGACGGCATGACAGCCGATTTCTATCCCTACGACATGGCCTTTCTCGGCCGCGCCGCCACCCGCATCATCAATGAGGTCCGCGGCATCAACCGCGTCGTCTACGACGTGACCTCGAAGCCTCCAGGCACAATCGAGTGGGAATGAGGGCGAGTGGGAGTGAGGGCGAGTGGGAGTAGGGGAATAGCGATTTTCCGATCGGGACCGGCGTGAGGAAATTTCCGCTGGCCCTGATTGAGCGGACGGGACGCAAGAGGGGAGGTGCCGGCGGACGGGGGAGGATGCCATCCGCCGGCATTCGCTGGGGAGCCTACTTCATACCGAGAAGGCCGCGCAGCGTTTCGGCAAGATCCTTGATCGTCGCTTCGGGATCCGCGCCTTCGGTCACTTCTACCAGCGATGCCGCGATCAGATCGGTCGCCGCCACGCCCTCGGCGCCCGGATAGGCATACCAGGGGCCGGCAAAATTGGCGACCTGCGTGTGCGCCACCAAAGCATTCGGATTGCTCGCATAGAAATCGCCAAGATAGGACTTGTCCTCGATGACCTTGGCGTTCGCCGGCGCATAGCCGGTATTTTCCACGATGATCTTCTGCCCCTCGGGGCCGGTCACGAAGGCCATGTAGTCCCAGGCCGCCTTCTGCCTGGCGTCGTCCTTGGCCAGCATGACGATGGCCGAGCCGCCGGTCGGGAAATAGACCTTGGACCTGTCGGCAGCGGCGATCGGCAGAGGCTTGACCGTAACGTGGAACTTGTCGCCCGCGCCTTCGGAAAAGCGGGTCTGGAGGGATGAGCTTTCGAACATGATGCCGAGCGTGCCGGCGGGGAAGGCCTGCCGGGCGTCGTTTTCCGAATAGGTTTCCATGCCCGCTTCCTTGGCAAAGCGCTGATAGAGACCCGCCGCCGCAATGCCTTCCGGGCCATCGAAGGTGATGTCGGCCTCGTCCGCCGTCATCGGTCGCCCGCCATGGGAGCCAAGCAGCGACTGATAGCGCCAGTCATGCGGCGCGATCCACACGCCGTCGGTTCCCTCTCCAAGGGCGTCGATCTTGGCGGCCAGTTCGATCACGCCGTCAAAGGTGTCCGGGAAGTTGTCCATCGACCCGCCTGCCTGTTCGACCAGAGCCGGATTGACATACATGACCAGGGTCGATGCCGACGTGGCCAGCGCATATTGCGTATCGTTGAAACGGCCGAGCGACAGCAGCGCCGGGGTGTAGCCCTGGGCGAGCGGATCGTCGCCGATGAATCCGTCGATCGGCTGGGCCAGACCGCGGTCCTCCAGAACGCGCCACAGATTG
>JAGRLT010000028.1 GCA_020441665.1 Nitratireductor sp. | reverse complement strand
GGCAGGCCGGAGAATTTCTGCAGTGCCCAAACCATGGCGTCGAGCGGGTTGGTGATGCAGATGACGAAGGCGTTGGGGGCATATTTCTTGATGCCGGCGCCGACCTGCTCCATCACCTTGAGGTTGATGCCGAGAAGATCGTCACGGCTCATGCCGGGCTTGCGGGCAATGCCGGCGGTGACGATGCAGACATCGGCGCCCTTGATCGCGGCATAGCTCTGGGTGCCGGTCAGCTTGGCGTCGAAGCCGTCGACGGGGGAGGATTCGGCGATGTCGAGCGCCTTGCCCTCGGGAATGCCCTCGGCGATATCGAAGAGCACGACGTCGCCCAGTTCCTTGAGGCCTGCCAGGTGGGCCAGAGTTCCGCCGATCATGCCTGATCCGATCAGCGCGATCTTGTTTCTCGCCATGTTAGGGAAATTCCTTTTGCTAGCGGCTTCGCCCTTGGCCGGGCTACCGGTTGAACAATGCGTGGCCGCTGTATCCTGCCGGCTGCCGGTGGGCGGAATGTGGGCCCTCCCGATACCGGCCGCCATGAGCCCTGCGGCGACGGTGGCGGTGGCCTACTGAATTTTTGGTTCCATTGCAATAACAAACAAGAAAAAGCGATGTAATTCAATGGTTTAAAATTCCAGAAAGTTACGTAAACGTAATCTGCAAGTCGAAAGGATTGCGAATCCAGTTGCTTACCGCGCGGCATGACAGGCTCCAGGCGAGGCCCAGGCTGTATCGACATTCAGGATTGGTGCGCGGCAGGGATGAAAATCGGCCGGTTTCAGGAGCGGAGCCGCAGGACGGCCGGTCGCCTTTCAAGGCTCCGCGACGCCGAAATGGGCGATTTTCACCCTATCCCTGCGCGGCGCGAGACCTGAAGGTCGATACAGCTTAAATCGGTTAGACCTTGCCGTCCGGGGGCGGCGCCCGCCCGGCGGCCGACAGATAGCTCTCGCTCTGCATCTCATGCAGGCGCGAAACGGTGCGGGCGAACTCGAAGGCTTCGACGCCCGCCGTCTCGGTGTAAAGCCCTTCGGGCGGGGCTGCGGCGGAAAGCACCAGCCTGGTGCCGGTATCGTAGAGCGTGTCGATCAGGTTGATGAACCGCTTGGCCGGGTTGCGCCGGGCGATGTTCATTTGCGGCACGTTCTCGACGACGAGGGTGTGATAGGCGCGGGCGATCGCCAGATAATCGCGGGCGCCGAGCGGTTCCTCGCAAAGGCCTGAAAAGGTGAACCGCGCCGCGCCGGCCGCGGCCATGGGGACGGGGATCACCCGGCCCTTGATCCTGATCTCCGCGGGCGGTGCCGCGGCGCCCCCGGTGACGTTCTGCCAGATCGCCTCGATCTGTTGCCGGGCTGTCTTGCCGAGCGGCGTGATGTAGACCGGCAGCCGGGTGAGGTTTTCCAGCCGGTAGTCGGTGCGGGCATCGAGATGGCGCACCTCGCAATGGGCGATGAGGATGTCGATGAAAGGCAGGAAGAGCTGGCGGTTGAGGCCGTCGCGGTAGAGATCGCCCGGTGCCACATTGGAGGTGGCGACGATCACCGTGCCGTGCTCGAACAGCGCCTTGAACAGCCGGCCCAGGATCATCGCATCGGCGATGTCAGTGACCGAAAACTCGTCGAAACACAGCAGCGAGGCCTGCGACGCCAATTGCCGGGCGACCGGCGCGATGGGGTCCTGTTCGCGGGTCCTGCCCTGCTTGAAGTCCTGGCGCTGCTGGTGGATGCGATCCTGGGCATCGGCCATGAAATCGTGGAAATGGACGCGCCGCTTTGCCTTGAGCGAGACCGACTGGAAGAACAAGTCCATCAGCATCGACTTGCCACGGCCGACGGCGCCATGGATGTACATGCCGCGGACCGGCTCGGCCTTCTGTCGGCGGGAAAACAGCCAGCCGAGGGAGGAGGATTTGGAAGCCAGCGCCCGATCCTCGATCCTGCGCGCCAGCGCGTCGAGTTCGGCGGCGAGCGCGATCTGCACCGGATCGGCCTCGATCTCGCCCTTGGCGATGCGGTGGGAAAGCCGCTCCGAAACCGGGCCCTCGCCGCTCGGGTCGAGCGATGGGCCGGCGATCGGCGATGTTTGCGGATTGCTGGGAACAGGCACGGAGGGACGCAGCCGGGGTCATCTGGAAAACATGCGGACCCAAGGGGTTAAGCATGCTCCGCCGCCCGCCGCAAGGCGGGAAGCGCTGTGAAGCCCGAAGGCTGACACGCTCTAACGGCTGAAGGTGATCGGCTGGCCGCTATTGGTGGTGCCGTCGAAGCGCTCGCCGCCGGAATTGTAAAGCCGGGCAATGGTGTTGCCGCCGCTGTCCATCAG
>JAGRLT010000027.1 GCA_020441665.1 Nitratireductor sp. | reverse complement strand
TCCGGCGTTACCGCGCCGTTGGTCTCGACGGTCAGCGTCAGCTTGTCATAGTCGAGCACCTGGCCCTCGCGGGTGGCGTCGATCTTGTAGGAGACCTTGCGCACCGGCGAATAGAGCGAATCGACCGGGATGAGCCCGATCGGCGCGTCTTCGGCGCGGTTGCGGTCGGCCGGCACGTAGCCCTTGCCGGTATTGACCGTCAGTTCCATGCGGATCTCGGTGCCCTCGTCGAGGGTGCAGATGACGAGGTCGGGATTGAGGATCTCGACATCGCCCACGGTCTGGATGTCGCCGGCGGTGACGACGCCCGGACCCTCTTTACGCACGACCATGCGCTTGGGGCCCTCGCCTTCCATGCGGATGGCGATTTCCTTGATGTTGAGCACGATGTCGGTAACGTCCTCGCGCACGCCGGCGATCGAGGAGAATTCATGCAATACGCCGTCGATCTGGACGGCGGTGACGGCGGCACCCTGCAGCGAGGAAAGCAGGACGCGGCGCAGCGCGTTGCCGAGGGTCAGGCCATAGCCGCGCTCGAGCGGCTCGGCGACGACGACGGCCTTGGTCGCGTTCGAGGAAACGATTTCAAGCTTGTTCGGCTTGATCAGTTCGGACCAGTTCTTCTGGATCATGGGATCAGGTTCCTTGGGTTTGTGCCACCATCCACTCGTGGCAATTTCCAAAGGCAAGCCTGCAATGCGGAAAGGTTGCAGGCGGTTCGCAGGCAGGTATCAGACCCGGCGCTTCTTGCGCGGGCGCACACCATTGTGCGGAATCGACGTCACGTCGCGGATCGCGGTGATGTAGAAGCCGGCTGCCTGGAGCGCGCGCAGGGCCGATTCACGGCCGGAGCCGGGACCGCGCACCTCGACCTCAAGGGTCTTCATGCCGTGTTCCATCGCTTTCTTGGCAGCATCCTCGGCGGCAACCTGGGCAGCATAGGGAGTCGATTTGCGCGAACCCTTGAAACCCTGCATGCCGGCGGACGACCAGGAGATCGTATTGCCCTGGGCGTCGGTAATGGTGATCATGGTATTGTTGAAGGTGGAGTTCACATGAGCGACGCCCGATGTGATGTTCTTGCGTTCGCGCCGTCTGACGCGGGCAGCTTCCTTGGCCATTTGGTATCCTTTGGTTGATCTCGACGCCGCCGTAATGCCAGCGGCTACACCGAACAAGCGAGTAGCGAAGTAGCCAATAGCGAATAGTGTTTTCTACTCGCTATTCGCCATTCCCTATTCGCTACTATTTCTTCTTGCCTGCGATCGCCTTTGCCGGGCCCTTGCGGGTGCGGGCATTGGTGTGGGTGCGCTGGCCGCGAACCGGCAGGCCGCGGCGATGGCGCAGGCCGCGATAGCAGCCCAGATCCATCAGGCGTTTGATGTTCATCGAGGTTTCACGGCGAAGGTCGCCCTCGACCGTGAAATCGGCATCGATGATTTCGCGGATTTTCAGAACTTCCGCGTCGTTCAGCTCGTTGACGCGGCGGGCAGTATCGATGCCGGCGCGCTCGACGATGGTGGCGGCGCCTTTCGGGCCGATACCGTGAATGTATTGAAGGGCGATGATTACGCGCTTGGCGGTGGGCAGGTTTACCCCGGCTATACGAGCCATCTTGTCACTCCATGTGGCGGATGCGTGAAGCACATCCTGATTGCAAAAACCCGCGTCCGGTGGAGGCCGGCCCCTGCGGGACTTGAATTGTTCGGAAAGCGTTCATTCCAAAACAAAAGACCGGTTCCGGAGGAATCCGGTTCCGATCGAAAATCCTTAGGTCAAATCCTGTGGCCTAAACTGTGGATTGAGGCCCCGATTTAGTGGCTCGACCGTGCGATGTCAAGCGCTCCATGCCGCAAAACGGCATGGAATCGGCCATCTGGCATGAAAACTGCTTCGCGTTTCAGCCACCCTGCAGATCATGTCAGAAAACGGCCTCCGTGGGAAGCGGTTTAGCCGACATGATAGGGCTGAATCAGCACTTCCGCCGGAATCGGAAGTTGCGAGGCAATCTTCTGAATATTGGCCAGGGTGAGCGGGCGGCGGCGGTTCATGATTTCGGAAGCACGCGAGCGCGAACCGAGGATTTCCGCCAGCCGGCTCTGCTTTTCGCCGCGCAGTTCAAGCACCTGACGAATGGCGTCAATCGGGTCCGGAGCCTCTATTGCCCAGTACCTGGCTTCATAGGCCTCGATCAGACAGGCAAGCACGTCGAACCGATCGGCCTCGGGGGTCCCCTGCTCGGGCTGCCAGTCAAAATAGCGTTCGATCTCGGCGAGTGCCCAGTCGTAGTCGGCCTCGGTTCGAATAGGGCGAATATTGTCCATCACACCTTCTCCGCATCGATCTTGTCGTATTCCGCATGGGTGCCGACAAACTTGATCAAAACCCTTTTGTACGGGTAGGCGACGTGGACGATCAGGCGAAACTTGTTACCGCCGATATCGAAAATCACCCGGTTGTCACCCACGAAATCAACCGCCTTGCCAAACTGCTCCCGGATTGGGAACAAGTGAAAATCACTCCTTGCGGACAGACCAGCACGGACAAGGTCGCCCATGGCTCGTTTATCGGGCCGGCGCAGTCGAGCGGGCGGACAAACAGGGGTCCGCCGAAACCCGACACATTCTAGCTGTCCAGCACCTTGCGGATGGCGGCCGTGATGTCGCCGATGTCGCCCATGCCGTCGATGCGCTTGAGCAGGCCCTTGGCATGGTAGTAGCCGATCAGCGGCGCGGTATCCTTGTAATAGGCGAAAAGCCGCGTCTTCAGCGTTTCGGGATTGTCGTCCTTGCGGCGCTTGAACTCGGTCGAGCCGCAGCGGTCGCAGACGCCTTCGCTCGCCGGCTTCTTGAAGCTGTCGTGATAGCCCTCGCCGCAATTAGCGCAGGTATAGCGGCCGGAAATGCGCTCGACCAGCGCGTCGTCGTCGACTTCCAGGCAGACGACATGGTCGAGGCCCGAACCACGGCGCTGCAGCATGTCGCCGAGCGCGTCGGCCTGTTCCAGCGTGCGCGGAAAACCGTCGAGGATGAACCCCCTGGCGCAGTCTTCCTTGCCGATGCGTTCGTCGATGATCGCGTTCATGATGTCGTCCGATACCAGCTTGCCGGCATCCATCACGGCCTTCGCCTTGCGGCCGACTTCCGTGCCGGCGGCAACCGCCTCGCGCAGCATGTCGCCCGTCGAAAGTTGCGGAATGCCGTAACTGTCCACCAGAAACTTGGCCTGGGTTCCCTTCCCCGCTCCCGGCGGACCAAGCAGTATCAGTCTCATCAGCGCTTTCTCCTCCCAGCTCTCTGGCTCGTTCTTTGGCCGGTCCTCTGGCCGGCGCGGTTCTTGCCCCCGCGCAACTGCGATTTCTTCACCAGCCCCTCATACTGGTGGGCCAGCATGTGGCCCTGGATCTGCTGGATCGTATCCATCGGCACGGAGACCATGATCAGCATCGAGGTGCCGCCGAGAAAGGCCGAAATGCCGATGTTCGACAGAAAGACCTCCGGGATCAGGCAGACGATCACCAGATAAAGCGCGCCCAGCACGGTGATGCGGGTCAGCACGTATTCGATGTATTCCGCCGTGCGTTCGCCGGGGCGAATGCCCGGAATGAAACCACCCTGCTTTTTCAGATTGTCGGCCGTGTCGTAGGGGTTGAAGACGACCGCCGTGTAGAAGAAGGCGAAGAAGATGATGAGCCCGGCATAGAGCAGCAGATAGATCGGCTGGCCGCGGCCGAGATTGGCGGCGATGACCGACAGCCAGCCCGGCAGGTTTTCCGAATTGGCAAAGCCCGCCACCGTCAGCGGCAGCAGCAGCAGCGAGGAAGCGAAGATCGGCGGAATGACGCCGGCGGTGTTGAGCTTCAGCGGCAGGTGGGAGGTGTCGCCCTGAAACATCTTCATGCCGATCTGGCGCTTGGGATACTGGATCAGCAGGCGCCGCTGGGCGCGCTCGACAAAGACGATCGCGGCGATCAGCGCCACCATGGTGACCAGAATGATCAGGATGATCGGCGTTGCCAGCGCGCCGGTGCGGCCCTGCTCGAGCAGCTGGACGAGTGCGCCGGGCATGGCGGCGACGATGCCGGAGAAAATGATCAGCGAAATACCGTTGCCGACGCCGCGCGCCGTCATCTGCTCGCCGAGCCACATCAGGAACATGGTGCCGCCGACCAGCGATACGACGGCGGTCAGACGGAAGAACCAGCCCGGATCGGCGACGATCCCCTGCCCGCCCTCAAGGCCGACGGCAATGCCATAGGCCTGAAGCGTCGCCAGAATGACGGTGCCGTAGCGGGTATACTGGTTGATCACCTTGCGGCCCTGCTCGCCCTCCTTCTTGAGCGCTTCGAGCGAAGGCACCATGGTGGTCATCAGCTGCATGATGATCGAGGCGGTGATGTAGGGCATGATGCCGAGGGCCAGAATGGCCAGGCGCTGCACGGCGCCGCCGGAGAACATGTTGAACAGGCCGAGCACGCCATGGGACTGCTGATCGAAGGCCTGGGCATAGGCCGCGGGGTTGATGCCCGGCAGCGGCACATAGGTGCCGAGGCGATAGACGATCAGCGCAAAAAGGGTGAACCAGAGGCGCTTCTTGAGTTCGGTCGCCTTGGAAAAATTGGAAAAGCTCAGATTGGCAGCAAGTTGTTCTGCAGCTGAAGCCATGGGGTTCTCCGCCTGTCGGGCCGCATCCCGTGCGACCCCAAAAACACTGTCCTATATGGACCTTAGCCGGGGCGTATTTCAACCGCTCAATGGCCGCAGGCAACCAACTTTGGTAGAGTCCGGTAACGAGACCTGTAGCGCGGGACGGTGGAAATTCCCCGATCCGGAAATGAAAAAGCCCGGGGGATACCCGGGCCGCTTCACTTTTGAATTCGGCCTATTTGCCGGATTTTTCAGCCATTTTGCGGGCCAGGTCGCGGTCGACCTGGGCGCGAGGCGGCTTGCCGTCGATCATTTCCTGGGCCTGCACCTTCCATTCGCCGGACTTCCAGGCGGAACCGGTGCCGGAGGCTTTGGAGATCTTGGCAAGCGCGGCATCGTCCATCGCGACGAGTTCCGACAGTTTCGAGACGCCGGCAGCGCGCAGCGCCCTGGCGGTCTTGGTGCCGATGCCGTCGATCAGGATGACGTCGTCGACGAAGGGAACATCGCCCGTCTCGCCGGCCAGCTCGAACTTGCCGCCGGCCTTTTCAAGCTTGGCGATGGCGGCTTTCGACGCGCCGGCAGCCGAAACGGTCACCTTGGCCTTGATGTCGCCATCGGAAAGCAGGCGCACACCATCGCGGACGCGGCGGATCACGCCGGCCTTGACGAGGGCTTCGGCATCGACCGTCGCATTGGCGTCCAGCTTGCCGGCATCAATCGCCACCTGAAGGCGGCCGAGCGATACCTCATTGAAGTCCTTGGCGAACATGGCGTTCGAGAAGCCGCGCTTGGGAAGGCGGCGATAGATCGGCATCTGGCCACCCTCGAAGCCGTTGATGGCCACGCCCGAGCGGGATTTCTGACCCTTGACGCCACGGCCGCCGGTCTTGCCTTTCGACGAGCCGATACCCCGGCCGACGCGGCGGCGCGACGGGTTGGCGCCGTCATTGTCTTTGATGTCGTTGAGTTTCATGTCGCTGTCTCCCGGGCTCAGGCCTCGTCCACGATGCGGACGAGATGCGGGATTTTGTTGATCATGCCGCGGACAGCCGGAGTGTCTTCCAGCGTGCGGCGGCGGTTCATCTTGTTGAGGCCGAGGCCGATCAGCGTGCGGCGCTGAATGTCGGGCCGGCGCAGCGGGCTGCCGATCTGCTCAACCGTAATGGTCTTTTTCTTGTCAGCCATGGCTTGGCTCCTTTACTCCGGTTCGCCTGCTTACTCTTCGGCGCCGATCAGATCGCGGCGGCGGGCCTGCAGGGTCGAGTATTTGATGCCGCGCTGGGCAGCGATGTCTTTCGGATGCATCTGCTTTTTCAGCGCATCGAAGGTGGCGCGGACCATGTTGTAGGGGTTGGACGAGCCAAGCGACTTGGCAACCACGTCCTGAACGCCCAGGGTCTCGAACACGGCGCGCATCGGACCGCCGGCGATGATACCGGTGCCGGGCTCGGCAGCGCGCAGATGCACCTTGCCGGCGCCCCAGCGGCCGTCGACATCGTGGTGCAGCGTGCGGCCCGAGCGCAGCGGCACGAAGATCATGTCGCGCTTGGCGGCTTCGGTTGCCTTGCGGATCGCTTCCGGCACTTCGCGTGCCTTGCCGTTGCCGAAGCCGACGCGGCCCTTCTGGTCGCCGACGACGACGAGGGCTGCGAAGCCGAAGCGGCGGCCACCCTTGACCACCTTGGCAACGCGGTTGATGCCGACCAGCTTGTCGACGAATTCGCTGTCGCGTTCCTCGCGCTCCTCGCGCTGGCCGCGGCCCCTTCTATTGTCCTGTGCCATGTTCCTGTCCTTGTTCTTTTCCGGAAGCACTCGGGATTGACCGTCCGGCGGTTTCGCTCAAGCGGTAAGACCGGAGCGACCTGCCGGGCGAAATGAAAAACCTAGAAGCTCAGGCCGCCCTCGCGCGCGGCCTCGGCCAATGCCTTGACGCGGCCGTGATAGAGGAAGGCGCCGCGATCGAAGATCACTTCCTTGACGCCGGCCTTGACGGCCCGCTCGGCAACCAGCTTGCCAACGGCAGCGGCTGCATCGGTGTCGGCACCGGTCTTCAGATTGCCGCGCAGATCCTTGTCGAGGGTCGAAGCGGCGGCAACGGTGACGCCCTTCTGGTCGTCGATGACCTGCGCATAGATGTTCTTGGACGAACGGTGAATAGAAAGACGCGGACGGTCGCCGGCCACCTTGCGGAGCTGGCGGCGGACGCGTGCGGCACGCCGTTTCGTGCTGGAATGATTGCTTGCCATGTCCGTCTCGCTTACTTCTTCTTGCCTTCCTTGCGGAAGATGGTTTCGGTGGCGTATTTGACGCCCTTGCCCTTGTAGGGTTCCGGTCCGCGGTATTTGCGGATCTCGGCGGCGACCTGGCCCACCTGCTGCTTGTCGATGCCGGTGACGGTGATCTCGGTCGGCTTCGGCGTCGCCACGGTGATGCCTTCCGGCACCTGGTAGACGACTTCATGGGAGAAGCCGAGCGACAATTGCAGGTTCTTGCCCTGCATGGCGGCGCGATAGCCGACGCCATTGATCTCGAGCGACTTCGAAAAGCCCTGCGACACACCGGTCAGGATGTTTTCGATCTGGGTGCGCGACATGCCCCATTTCGAACGGGCGTCCTTGGTTTCGTTGCGGGGATCGACCTTGATCTCGCCCTCTTGCATCTTGACGACGACTTCGTCGTTGACGACGAATTTCAACTCGCCCTTCGGACCCTTCGCGGTCACGGTCTGGCCGTCTACAGAGGCGGTGACGCCCTGGGGTACGGGGACCGGTTTTTTTCCTATCCGAGACATTGGTTCACCTGTCCGGTTACAGTTAGTGGTTTGCCCCGCCGATCAGAAGATCTGGCAGAGCACTTCGCCGCCGACATTCTGTTCGCGCGCTTCGTGATCGGCCATCACGCCTTTCGGCGTCGACAGGATCGCGATCCCGAGACCGTTGGCAACGCTTGGAATGTTCTTGACCGAGGCGTAAACGCGGCGGCCCGGCTTCGACACGCGAAGGATTTCGCGGATGACCGGAGCGCCTTCATAGTATTTCAGCTCGATTTCCAGTTCCGACTTGCCATTGTCGAAGTCGGTCTGGGAATAGCCGCGGATATAGCCTTCGGCCTGCAATACATCAAGCACGCGGGCACGCAATTTGGAATTCGGCGTGGTGATTTTCGACTTGCCGCGCATCAGGCCGTTGCGGATGCGGGTCAGCATATCGCCGAGAGGATCGGTCATGGACATCTTATCGTCTCCTTACCAGCTCGACTTGACGATACCGGGCACCTTGCCGATATTGCCCAGTTCACGCAGCGCGATACGCGACATTTTCAGCTTGCGGTAATAGGCGCGCGGACGGCCGGAAACCTCGCAGCGGTTGCGGATGCGGGTCTTCGAGCCATCGCGCGGCATCTGCGCCAGCTTGAGCTGGGCGCGAAACCGCTCTTCCATGGACGAGGACTTGTCCATGATGATCTTCTTCAGCGCGGCGCGCTTTTCCGCCGCATTGGCAACGGAGCGGCGACGGCGCTTGTCTTTTTCTACGGCACTTACCTTAGCCATATCGGTTCCTTCCTTGTCGCTTGCCGTTACTGACGGAACGGGAAGTTGAACTCGCGCAGCAGGGCGCGGGCTTCATCATCCGTTTTCGCCGTCGTACAAACGATGACGTCCATGCCCCAGATCTCGTCGACCTTGTCGTAGTCGATTTCCGGAAACACGATGTGCTCCTTGATGCCCATGGCGAAGTTGCCACGGCCGTCAAAGCTCTTCGGGTTGAGGCCGCGGAAGTCGCGGACGCGGGGAAGAGCGATGTTGATCAGGCGATCGAGGAATTCGTACATATGCTGCTTGCGCAGGGTGACCTTGGCGCCGAGCGGCATGCCCTCGCGCACCTTGAAGCCGGCGATCGACTTGGTGGCGCGGGTGACGACCGCCTTCTGGCCGGCGATCAGCGTCAGATCGTCGGCGGCCTTCTGGGCCTTCTTCGAATCGGCGGTCGATTCGCCAATCCCCATGTTGAGCACGATCTTGTCGATCTTGGGCACTTCCATCGGGTTGGCGTAGTTGAACTGCTCAAGGATCTTCTGACGCACGAAGTCGTCATAGAGCTTGCGCATGCGCGGGGTGTATTGGGTGTCAGCCATCGATCACTTCTCCCGAACGCTTGGCGACGCGGACCTTGCGGCCGTCGTCGGTGGTCTTGAAGCCAACACGGGTCGCCTTGCCGTCCTTCGGGTCGGCGAGGGCAAGGTTGGAAACCTGGATTGGCGCTTCCTTGTTGACGATACCGGCTTCGGCGGTCGCGGTCTGGCGCTGATGGCGCTTGACCATGTTGACGCCGCTAACCAGCGCCTTGCCTTCCTTCGGCATCATCTGGATGATTTCACCGGTGCGGCCCTTGTCCTTGCCGGCAAGGACAACCACACGGTCACCTTTGCGGATCTTCTGCATCTGGGTCGCTCCTCAGAGTACTTCTGGCGCCAGGGAGATGATCTTCATGTGGTTCTTGGCGCGCAATTCGCGCGGAACCGGTCCGAAGATACGGGTGCCCACTGGCTCTTTCTTGTTGTCGACGAGAACGGCGGCGTTTCCGTCGAAGCGGATCACGCTGCCATCGGGGCGGCGGATGTCCTTGGCGGTACGCACCACCACGGCTTTCATCACGTCGCCTTTTTTCACACGGCCGCGCGGAATGGCTTCCTTGACGGAAACCACGATGATGTCACCAACCGAGGCGTATTTCCGTTTGGAACCGCCCAGGACCTTGATGCACATAACACGACGGGCACCGGAATTGTCGGCGACGTCGAGGTTTGTTTGCATCTGAATCATGACTGGCTACCTTCTGTCAGATGCGGCGGGGTCTTGCCGCTTGCGTTCAAAATTCATCTGCCGGGCCGCAGCCCGGCGGTCTGTGGCGGTTCAGCCCTGGACCACGGTCCAGCGCTTGTCCCGGGAGATCGGCCGGCATTCCTCGATGGACACCTGGTCGCCAACCTTGCAGGCATTGGTTTCGTCATGGGCCTTGTAGTTCTTGGAGCGGCGGACCGTCTTCTTGAACAGCGGGTGGGTAAAGCGGCGCTCGACCTTCACCACAACGGTCTTGTCGTTCTTGTCACTGACTACAGTGCCCTGCAATACGCGCTTCGGCATATCCGGATTCCTTACGATTTCTGGGCTTCTGCCTGCTTCTCGCGGGCAATGGTCTGGATCCGTGCGATATCGCGGCGCACCTGGCGCTGGCGCACGGTGTTTTCAAGCTGGCCGGTCGCCTTCTGGAAGCGCAGGTTGAACTGCTCCTTCTTCAGCTTGACGAGCTCGTCCTTGAGCTGGTCGCCGGTCATTGCACGAACGTCGCTGGCCTTCATGGCTTAAGTCCTTCTTCTCTACCCGTCCGTTCACTCAGCGATGCGCTGGATGAAACGGGTCTTGATCGGCAGCTTCATGGCGCCAAGGCGCAGCGCCTCGCGGGCGATGTCTTCCGGCACACCGTCGATCTCGAACATGATGCGGCCCGGCTTGACGCGGGCAGCCCAGAAATCGACCGAGCCCTTGCCCTTACCCATGCGAACCTCGGTCGGCTTGGAGGTGACCGGCAGATCGGGGAAAATACGGATCCACACGCGGCCGGCACGCTTCATGTGACGGGTGATCGCGCGGCGGGCAGCCTCGATCTGGCGGGCGGTGACGCGCTCGGGCTCCTGGGCCTTCAGCCCATAGGCACCGAAGTTGAGCTCGGTGCCGCCCTTCGCCTTGCCGTGCAGCCTGCCCTTGTGCTGCTTGCGGAATTTGGTGCGCTTTGGCTGTA
>JAGRLT010000026.1 GCA_020441665.1 Nitratireductor sp. | reverse complement strand
TGGCCGACAAGGGCGTTGGCGAAGGCGAAGATGCGCTCGGTCACGCCGGTCGCATTCATCAGGTTCCCGGCCATGATGAAGAAGGGTACGGCGGTGAGGGACGCCTTGTTCACCCCTTCCAGCATCTGCTGGGGAATGATCTGCAAGGCCGAGGAGAAATCGGAGGTCAGGAAGGTCAGTACGGTGGCCGTGCCGATCGCGATCGATATGGGCACGCGCAACAGGATCAGCGTGATGAAGGTGCCGAAGAGGATCCAGGCCATTGCTCAGATCTCCGGATGGTGATCGGTTACGTTCTCGGGCATCCCCGTCGCCATCTTGGCAAGGTCAAGCAGGGCATAGAGCGCGACGAGAAAGGTCGAGACGAACAGCGGGACGGAAAGCGTGAGCCGCGGAAGCTCGATGCCCGCAGGCAGGATGGCGCCGTCATAGACCCCGCGGGAGGTCGCGATCACGGTGGGAAGCTGCGACAGCAGCACGCCGGTGACCAGCAGCGTCGCGATGTCCGACAGAAGCCGCGTCGCCGCCATGCCCCGGGGGCCGAGACGGAGGGCGAGAAAATCGACGCGCACGTCCTTCAGCCGCGCATAGAGCGCGAAGAAGCCGAAGAAGGACAGCCAGATGAAGAAGACCATCGTCCAGGGCCACATCCAGTAGGGCGCCATGCTCAGCGGCCGCAGGATGATGGTCGCCGTGGTCAGTCCCAGCATGGCCAGCAGGCAGAGGTTGGAAAGCCACAGGAAGATGCCGCCCATCGTCCAGCCCAGCCGGTCGAGGCGGTTGAGGGCCCGCTGCAGCGGACCCTCGGGAGCATGGTCGTAAGGCGTCATTGCGACGCGGTCCGGGAGGCCTCGATGGCGTCCATGAACCCGGCGGGCAGTTCGCCCTTCGCGTCCATGTCGGCATAGTAGGCCTTCATCTTGGCCACCAGCGGCGCGGTGTCGAGCACGGTGTAGGTGACGCCGTTGGCCTCCATGTTCTTGATGGTCTCATCGGCAACGTCGAACATCAGCTTCTGCGACATGTCGCCGGCTTCGCCATAGGCCTTGAGGAGACCGGCGCGGGTTTCCTCGTCAAGCGCGTTCAGCGCGCTTTCGTTGACCATGAAGCCGATGGACTGCCAGTATTCGTCCATCCGCGCGACATAGGGCGCCACTTCGGTGAAGCGCATGGACTCGACCAGCGCGATGGGCGAGTTCACCGCCTGCACGATGCCCTTGGAGATGCCCTGATAGACTTCCGTCCAGGGCATGGTGATCACCTCGGCGCCCAGCGTGTCCCAGGTCTCGATCGCGACCTTGTTTTCGTGCATCCGCAGCTTGAGGCCTACGTAATCCTCGGCGCTCTTGACCGGCACGTTCGACACGGTGACGCGAAACGGGCCGCGCAGGATGCGGGTCGGGTCGCCCAGCGGGCGTACGCCCGATTCGACGGCGGCGTGGTCGAACCAGCCTTTCACGGTGTCCGAGTTCATGAAGCGCTGCCAGTGATCGTAGTCGTCGAAGGCGAAGGGGCCGGACAGCCAGCCGAGCGCCGGCTCCCATTTCTTCATGTAGCCGAAGCCTTCGGCGTAGATCTGGACGATATTGGCCTGAAGCTGCTCCAGCACCGCATCCTCCTTGCCGAGCTGTTCGTTCGGATAGACGGTGATCTTCAGTTCGCCGCCGGTATATTCATCGGTCAGATCGGCGAACTTCTGGAATATCTGCCCCTCGGGGCTGTCTACCGGCATTTTGGTCGCCATCTTCCAGACGGTTTCGGCATTGGCCGCCGATCCGAGAACGAGCGTGATGCCGGTGGCGAGGCAGAGAAGGGCTTTCATCTTCATGGGGTGATCCTCCGTGGGTGGTTTGGTTGGGGCCGGCTCTTTCCGGTTCCGGCCATGCTGGGGTCAATCGTGCAGGCCGCGCGCGACATGGTCCCGGACAAGGCCCGCGCCGATGGCGGCAAGGCGGTGGACAAGCGCTTCGCCGGTCTCGACCGAACACAGGGTCGGGTCACAGCCATAGGCACCGGTTTCGGTGGCCTCCATCGCCTCGATGGGCACCTGGATCTTCGCGCCGTCGTAGACGATCGAGGAAAAGCCGTCGACTTTCATGCCTTTGACCTTGTTGCCGGCGGGAGCGGGGCGGATCAGGTCGGCACGGATCAGGTCGGGGTAGAAATACAGTCCGACCGAGGTCAGCGGATCGCCGCCATGGCCGGAACTGGCCTTGGCCTTGTCGGCGCCGATAAGGCCCGGAAGCTCGCCATAGGCGACCTGCCAGAGATACATGGAGGGGATAAAGAGCCCCGCCTTCTGGCGCCAGCGCAGCGCGACCTCGGTGATCGCGGGCACGTTGCCGCCATGACCGTTGACGATCATCAGCTTGCGAATGCCGTGCCGGTCGAGACAGCCGAACATGTCGTCGAGGATGCCGCAAAGCGTGGCGTGGCTGATCGAAATGCCGCCATGGCTCGATTCGAAGTAGTCCTTGCCGCCGAAGGGGATGACCGGGGCCACGAAGGTGGCCACGCCGTCGGCGCGGGCGGCTTTGGCGATCTCCATCGCCATCAGATCGGCGGCGAGATAATCGCCCATCGGCGCATGAATGCCCTGATCCTCGAGCGATCCCATGGGCAACAGCACCACGGCGTCGGCGGTGAGGTTCTGGCGCGCCTCCTCGGAGGTGAGCTCGGCCATGCGAATCTTGTCGATCATCGGGGTCTGTCCTTCGTGTCTTGATGCCATGCTCCGGCCAGTGAAGCGGGCGCATGTGCGGTCGTCCAATCGAAAGGGCTTTGCTGCCCATCAAAGAAATTTGTCGCCATCCTCATGCGGTCGCCTCCCGTGCCTGCCGTCGTCCGCCGGTCGAGGGCCTGCTGAAGCGGTCGAGCCGGAAGGAAGACGGATCGACCAGCGGGGACGCCCCGCTGGCAAGCTCCGCCGCCAGTTGACCGGCGCCGGGACCGATGCCGAAGCCGTGGCCGGAAAAGCCGGTGGCGACGACCAGGCCCGGCAGGCCGGGCGCATGGTCTATGATCGGCACGCCGTCGGGGGTGACGTCGATGATGCCGCCCCAGCGTTCGGCGATACGGGCGCCGGCAAAGGCCGGGAAGGCGGCCTCGACGGCGCGCATCGCCTGTCTGAGCGGGCGCTGCTGCGGGTCGGGGTCCAGTACCCGGCAGCGCTCGAACGGCGTCACATCGTCATCGGCCCAGCGGCGCGGCGTCACGAAGCCCGCCCACAGACTGTCGTCCAAGGTCAGGGCAATTTCGCCCCGCGCTTCCCGCAGGCCGGAAAGAAAGCGCGGCATCAGGCGGAAGGCGTCCGGGGTGATCTGCACCGCCGAGCGGCCACGGCGGGCGATCGTATAGCCGCCGTCGAGCCTGGGGCGCAGACCGAATTCGCCATTGCCGATGGCATGGCGCGGCCCGCCGGGCACGGGCTGCGTGCGCAGGACGGAACTGCGCACGCGAAGCTGCGGCAGGTCCAGTCCGAGATTGCCGGCAAACAGCCGCGACCACGCGCCGCCGGCCAGGATGACCGATGCGCAACCGATGCGTCCGCGCTCGGTCAGTACCGCCGACACGCGGCCGGCCGCTGTCTCGATGCCGCGAACGGCGCAGCGGGTCAGCACATGCGCCCCGGCAGCGCGGGCGGCCTGTGCGATTGCCGGCGCGGCCAGCGCCGGTTCGGCGCGGCCATCGTCATCGGTGCAGACCGCGCCGCGGGCGCGAAGCTTCGCGCCGGGGAAATAGTCGGCCAGTTGCGCATCGCTCAGCCGGCGGGTGCCGATGCGGAAGGTCCGGGCATCGCGCTCGATCGCGTCGAGCCATGCCAGCTCGCGGTCGGTCCGGGCGGTGTAGACGATGCCGGTGCGCCGGAAGCCGGTGTCGAGGTCGAGCCGGGTCTTGAACCCGTCCCAGAGGCGCAGGCTTTCGATGCCGAGCGGATATTCGGCCGCCGCCCTTCCCATGCGGCGCACCCAGCCCCAGTTGCGGCCGGACTGCTCGCCGGCGATCCGGCCCTTTTCGATCAGCGCGACCCGATGGCCCTGCTCGGCCGCCCAGAGCGCCGCGCAACAGCCGATGATGCCGCCTCCGACGATCGCGATATCGACCTCACGGGGCAGGGTGGCATCGCCTTCGACGGGATCGACATAAGGACGCATCACAACCCCGGTTCGTAGCGCCAGTTGACATGCAGTTCGGCCACGCTGGCCGAGTTCGGCAGGGTTACGACATCGGCCACCAGTCGGGCAAGATCCTCGGGCTGGGTGATCTCGTGCCGGGGTATGTCGTGGTTCAGCGTGAGGTCCGTGGCGACGAAGCCAGGACAAACCGCGCAGGCGCGCACGCCCCTGTCCCATCCCGCACGCCGGGCGGCATGGGAAAGGGCGACGGCGGCGTGCTTGGTCATCTGGTAGCCGGCATTCAGGCCCAGGACGCGCTTGCCGGACAGCGAGGCCAGCACGACCACGCGCCCCCTGCCGGAACGGCAAAGCGCCGGCAGCGCGGCGCGGGTCAGCCGGAAGGGCGCCTTCACGTTGATCGAGAGCAGGCGGTCGAGCATCTCCTCCATCGCGTCATCGCTCTGCGCCGCCTCGGGCATCAGTTCCAGCGGCCCGGCAATGCCGGCATTGTTCACCAGCGCATCGATGCGCCCGAACCGCGCCTCCACCGCCGCGACGAAGGCGCGGGCATCGCCGGACCGGGCGGCATCATAGGCAAAGACGAACGGGTCGAGCGTCGCGATATCGCCGGGCAGCGAGGCGGGGTCGCGCAGCCCGAGCGCGAGGCGGTAGCCGTGGCCTGAAAGCGCGCGCGCGATCGCGGCGCCTATTCCCCGGTTCGCTCCGGTGATCATCACGACGGGGTCGCCGGTCATGGGATCCTCTCCGCCTCAGGCACCGCCTTGATGCAGGCTGCGTGCCAGCCGGTGCCGACGGGCGTCAGTGCCGGAACCGAACCGGCGCAGGCATCGGACGCGATCGGGCAGCGGGTGCGGAAGGCGCAGCCGGAGGGCGGGTTGGCGGGGCTGGGCAGTTCGCCGGGCAGCACGCGGCTGGCGTCGTCGGCATCCTTGGGATGGAGCGAGGGCGTCGCCGCCAGAAGCGCGCGCGTATAGGGGTGGGCGGGACTGCCGAAGACCTGCGCAGCGGGGCCTTCCTCGACGATCCGGCCGAGATACATGACCGCGATCCGTGTGCACAGATGGCGGACCACGTGCAGGTCATGGCTGATGAACAGCATGGCGAGGTCGAGATCGTGGCGCAGGTCCATCAGAAGGTTGACCACCTGCGCCTGGATCGACACGTCGAGTGCCGAGACGGGCTCGTCCGCCACGATGAAATCGGGGCGGGTCGAGAGCGCGCGCGCCACGGCGATGCGCTGGCGCTGGCCGCCCGAGAATTCATGCGGCCGGCGGTCCGCTGCCGAAGCGGGCAGGCCGACCTGATCGAGAAGGCGCGTGACCTCGGCGCTGATCTGACCTGCCGGAACAATGGCATGGGTTTTCAGCCCGTCGGCGACCTGCGCCCCGACGGAGCGGCGCGGGTCGAGCGAGCCGAAGGGATCCTGAAAGACCATCTGCATCCGCCGCGACAGCCTGCGCCGCTCCGCCCTGCCCAGCGCGGCGAGATCGCGCCCGTCGAAGGTGACGGAGCCGGTGGTGGGGGTTTCGAGACCCAGCATCATCCGTCCCAGCGTGGACTTGCCGCAGCCCGATTCCCCGACGATGCCGACCGTTTCGCCCCGCGCGACCGAAAGGTCTATATCCCGGACGGCCCACACGTCGTGGGCGCGGCCGAGCAGGCCATGGCGGGTCGGGAAGTTGCGGCCGAGGCCGGTTGCGGCAACGAGCGGCGGGGTGGGCGTGTCGTGTTTCATGCGACTTCCTCCCAGCGGAAGCAGCGGGTGATCCGGTCGGCCGCCGGCCGGGCGATCTCGGGGACGCTCTCGCCGCAGCGGGCTTCCGCATGGGCGCAACGCGGGGCGAAGCGGCATCCCTGCGGCATGGCGTGCGGCGAGGGGACGGCGCCGGGAATGGCGACGAGGCGCTCCGACCCGCCTTCGGGCACGGAGGCGATGAGGGCCGCGGTGTAGGGATGGTGCGGGCGGGCGAAGATCTCGGAGACCGGTCCTTCCTCGACGACCTCGCCGGCATACATGACCGCCACGCGGTCTGCGATCTCGGCCACCACGGCAAGGTCGTGGGTGACGAAGATCATCCCCATTTCGGGCGTGTCGCGCTTGAGCTGCGCGAAGAGCTGAAGGATCTGCGCCTGGATCGTGGGGTCGAGCGCCGTGGTCGGCTCGTCGGCGATCAGCAGGCGCGGATTGTTGGCGATCGCCACGGCGATCATCGCGCGCTGGCGCTGGCCGCCGGACAATTCGTGCGGATAGGCGCGGGCGCGACGCTCGGGATCGGGGATGCCCACATGGCGCAGGAGGTCGACCACACGGTTCTGAAGCGTAGCGGCATCGAGCGCATGGTGGGCGCGGATCGCCTCGGCCACCTGATCGCCGATGCGCAGGACAGGGTTCAGCGCCGCCGCCGCGTCCTGAAACACCATCGAGATCTCGTCGCCGCGCAGGCGTCGGATACCGTCTTCGTCCAGCGCGGCAAGGTCGATCCGGCCGCCATCGCGCCGGGCGTAAAGCGCCTTGCCGCCGGTCACGTGCAGGGCGTCGGGCAGCAGGCCGGTCATGGCGAGGCCCGTCAGGGTCTTGCCCGAACCGCTTTCGCCCACCAGCGCCAGCGTCTCGCCGGGCCGCACGGTCAGCGAGACGCGGCGCACGAGTTCCAGTTCCCGGACGGCAACCGACAGTTCCCCGATTTCGAGCAGCGGGGCCTTGTCGGCTGCCGCCGCCGCCATTGCCGCCGCCGTTGCCCGGCGCGCGCGCGGTCGCAGCCAAAGGGCGCCACCGGCGGTGATGCTGCGCGGGTCGAGCGCCGATTGCAGCCGGTCGCACAGGAGGTTGAAGGCCAGGATCGTGCCGGCAAGCGCAAGCGAGGGCCAGACCAGCAGCATCGGCGCGACCTCCATGGCACTGCGGGCGGCGCGGATCATCAGGCCCCAGGACGGGGTGGGCGGGACGACGCCAAGGCCGAGAAAGGACAATCCGCTCTCGATGACCATGGCCGAGGCGATGACCAGCGACATCTGCACCAGAAGCGGCGGCATGACATTCGGCAGGATGGTGCGGACGAGGATGGTCAGCGGATGGGTGCCCATGGCGCGCTGCGCGGTGACGAAATCCAGTCCGCGCACCTGTTGCGTCGCCGCATAGACCACGCGGGCATAGTTCGGGGTATACAGGATGGTGAGCGCGAGGATCAGCGGCCAGGTGCCCGCGCCGAGGATGGTGACCACCAGCAGCGCCAGCAGGAGCGGCGGCAGGCAAAGGATGATCTCGGCCGCGCGCACGGTCAGCAGTTCGACCACGCCCCGGAAATATCCGCCGAGAAGCCCGAGCGCCGCGCCGATGACGGCGGCGGCCAGCGCGGAGCCGACGGCGATGAAGAGCGAGGCCTGTCCGCCCCAGATCAGCCGCGCCAGCACGTCGCGGCCGAATTCGTCCTGTCCGAGCCAATGGGCGCCCGAAGGACCGGCGAAGCGGTGGGGGATGTCCATCGCGCGCACATCGGCCAGCGGCAGCAAGGGTGCGGCCAGCACGGTCAGGACGATCAGGGCGATGATCGTCGCGGGCAGTATGAGCTTGCGCGCCGCCGGACTCATGACGTCTCCAGCGATATGCGCGGATCGAGCAGGGCGTTGATCACGTCGACCACGAGGTTCAGGAAGACGAAGAGGATCGAGATCGTCATGACGATGCCGACGACCTCGGGGTAGTCGCGCGCGTCCACGGCCGAGACGAGATAGCCTGAAAGACCCGGCCAGTTGAAGACGAACTCGACCAGCACGGTGCCGCCGATCAGCGTGCCCATTTCCAGCCCCAGCACCGTCAGCACCGGGATCAGCGCATTGCGCACGACGTGGCGGCGCAGGATGGTTCCCCGCCGCAGCCCCTTGGCGCGCGCGGTCCGCACATAGTCGCGTTGCAGAACCTCGAGCACCGAGGCGCGCGACATCCGGGTGATGACGGCGAGCAGGGCAAGGCCGACGGTGCCGGCGGGCAGGAGCAGGAGCTTGAGGTGCTCGACCGGGTCCTCGGAGAAGGGCACGAAGCCCCCGGCAGGCAGCCAGCGAAGCTGTTGGGCGAAGAGGAGGATCACGACCGATCCCACCACGAAGACCGGTGTCGAAAGGGCGGCGGAGGCGAAGAAGGATATCACCGCATCCGCCTTGCCGTCCGCCCGGATCGCCGCCCATGTACCGAGCGGAACGCCGAGCCCGGTGGCGATCAGCGCCGCGCCGAGAATGACCTCGAAGGTACGCGGCAGGCGCAGCGCGATCTGGTCGACGACCGGCGCGCCGTCGCGGAACGACGCGCCGAGATCGCCGGAGAGGACGCCGGCCATATGGCTGAGATACTGCTGCCAGAGCGGCGCGTTGAGCCCCATCTTCTCGCGCAGCGCGGCGACCGCCTGCGGATCGGCGGCGATCGATCCCTGGCTCAGCAGCAGTTCCGCCGGATCGCCGGGGATGAGGTGCAGAAGCAGGAACACGATCGTCACCACGACCCAGACCAGGAACAGGGCCACGAGACTGCGCAGGGCGATGTATCTCAGCATCGGACGATCAGCCGAACATGGCTTCTTCCAGCGTGATGCCGGAATAGAAGGTCAGCTGGCCGGGCAGGTTGGTGAAGCCCTCGACGCTCTTCTTCATGGCGTAGCCCTGGCTGCGCCAGGCAAGGCCGACCATCGGCGCCGTCTCGATGGCGACCTTTTCAAGTTCCTTGTAGATCGCCCGGCGCTCCTCGAGGTCGAAGATCGCGCGGCCCTTGGCGAAGAGTTCGGAGATTTCGGGCGTGGGAAGCTGGAAGCTGCGCACGAAACTGTCGGGCAGCGAGCCATCGACCTGGTTGGACAGGCCGTCGGGATCGTTGTTGGCGGCGGTCGTGCCCATGATGGCGAGATCGTACTGGCCCTCATTGCCCTTTTTCACGCGCGTCGACCATTCCGGAAGATCCAGCTTCACGTTGATGCCGATCATCGACAGATAGGCCTGACAGACCTCGGCGGTGGACTGGTGCATGCCGTATTGTGCGGTCGACAGCATGGTGCAGTCGAACCCGTCGGGATAGCCCGCCTCGGCCAGAAGTGCCTTGGCCTTGTCGGGGTCGTAGTTCCAGGCATTGGCGTATTCGGCATTGAAGAACTCGGACTTGTCGGCGATCGGCAGATGTTCCAGCGCGCCGCCGCGATCGTAGAAGGCTGCCGCGACGATGTCCTCGCGCTTGACCGCATGGGCGACGGCGCGGCGCACCAACGGATTGTTGAAGGGCGGTTTCGATCCGTTGAACGTCAGGTACATGAAGGGGCCGTCGACCGTGTCGAGCTTGAGCGCGTCATTGCCCTCGATCTGGTTCATCGCCTGCCAGGGTACGTATTCGATGAGGTCCACGTCGCCTGCTTCAAGGGCCGCCACGCGCAGGTTTTCATCGGCATAGACGATGGCCTCGACCCGTGCGAGCCTGGGCAGTCCTTCCTTGTAGTAACCGTCATAGGCGGTCAGGGTCAGCGACACGCCCCGGTCGGTCTTTTCCAGCTTGAAGGGGCCGGAGCCGATCGTCGTGTCGCGCGCCTCGCCTTTCTTGATCATCGGCATGTTGTAGTGGGCGAACCAGCCGGGCAGCGTTGCCTGGGGTTCGGCGGTCTTCATGACCACGGTTTTGGCATCCGGCGTTTCCACGCTGGTGATCGAGGCGAGCTGGCCCTGAAGATAGGCGGCGGAATCGGGCTTCTGCGCCTCGGTCACGTTCCAGGCGATGTCCTCGGCGGTAACGGGCGATCCGTCATGCCAGGTGGCGTCGCGCAATTTGAACGTCCAGCTGCCGTCCTCCGACACTTCCCAGCTTTCCGCGAGCTCGCCGCGCATCAACCCGTCCGGGCCGTAGCTGACAAGTCCGCGATGCATCATCAGCTTTATGGTTCCGGCCGCCGTTCCCGACGAGGCCCAGGCGTCGAAGCTGGGCGGATAGGTCGACAGGGCGAAGCGCAGCACGCCTCCCTCCTGCGCGCGCAGGGCCCTGGGGCCCAGGAAGGCAAGGCTGGTGGCGGCGATGCTGGTCGTGGCAAGAAAGCTGCGCCGGTTCAGTCGCGTGGTCATGGGTCTTGTCTCCTTGTCGGTTGGGTCGGGCTCTTGGTGAGTCCGGGAAATCGGGTTCCTGTCATTCTGCTGCGATGGGTTGCTTTTCGGGGGTGTCCGCAAGCTCTTCGGGGCGGCCATAACCGCCGCCGCCGGGGGTCAGGACCTCAAGCCATTCGCCCGGGCGCAGGACGCCCGCGCCGCGCTCGAAGGGTGTTGCATCGGGGCTGAGGACATAGCCTCCATGGCCGCCGGGGCCGCCGCCGCGAAGCCCCCAGGAGCGGGATTGAATGCGTGAAATGTCGATGCGGACCATGCATTCCTCGGTCGCGCGGTAGACCCGGCGCAGGCCCATGCCGCCGCGGTGCCTGCCGGTGCCGGCGGAGCCGTCGATCAGTTCGTAGCGTTCGAGGATCAGGGGGTATTCCACCTCCAGCGCCTCGACCGGCAGGTTCGAGGTGTTGGTGGCATGGACATGGATCCCGTCGAGCCCGTCGGCATGGGGCCGCGCGCCGCCGCCGCCGCCAATGGTTTCGAGATAGACCCAGTAGGTGCCCTTGTCAGGGCCGGTTTCGCGGTTGCCGGAAAACAGCGCCACGGTGCAGGTCGAATTGGTGCAGGCCGATACCCGTTCGGGCGCGGCCTGTGCGAGCGCGCCGAGGATCAGGTCGGCGACGCGCTGGCAGGTCTGGACGCGGCCGTTGACGGCGGCGGGATGCCTGCAGTTCAGGATCGAGCCTTCGGGTGCCCGCACCGTGATCGGCCTGGCGAGGCCGGCATTGGGCAGGACGGTCGGATCGACCACCGATTTCACGATATAGTAGACCGTCGCCAGCAGGGCGGTGCGGGTCATGTTGATGCCGGCCCTGATCTGCGGCGGCGCCTCGAAATCGAGCGCGATCTCGTCGCCGGCGATGGTGACGGTCGCTGCCAGCGGGATGGGCTCGTCGAAGTCGAGGCTGTCGAACTCGTCCTCGAAGCGCCAGCTTCCGTCGGGCAGGGCGGCGATGCCCGCGCGCATCTTGCGTTCGGCGTAGTCGAGCAGCGCCTCGCCCGAGGCCAGCACGGTTTCGACGCCATGGCGGGCGCACAGTTCCTGAAAGCGGCGGACGCCGACGCGGTTTGCCGCCATCTGGGCGCGCAGGTCCGACAGGCGCTCGCGCGGAACCTGGCAGTTGAGCAGGATCAGTTCCTGAACGTCCTTCTGCAGTTCGCCTGCCCGGTAGAGCCGGATCGGCGGGATGCGCAGCCCCTCCTGGTAGATATGGGCATGGGCGCGATCAACGAAATCCGAGTGATGGGCAAGGTTGACCGTCCAGGCCGCTAGGTCGCCGTCGACGAAGATCGGCTCGGCCAGCACGATGTCGGGCAGGTGGGTGCCGCCGCCGCGATAGGCGTCGTTGCCGACGAAAACGTCGCCGGGGCGCATCCCGGCGGGGTCGTGATCCTTCAGCAGCATGGGGATGAAATCGAGGAAGCTGCCCAGATGGACGGGAATATGCTCGGCCTGGCACAGCGTCCGCCCGGCGCGGTCGAACAGCGCGGTGGAGCAGTCGCGCCGTTCCTTGATGTTGGTGGAGTAGGAGGCGCGGACCAGTGCCTCGCCGGTCTCTTCCACGATCGAGGAGAGCGCGGCGCCGATGACCTCGACCGTGATCGGGTCAAGGGTGAGGGAGGCGGTCTGGCCGGTCATGGGCGAAGCTCCAGGATCAGGTTGTCCAGCCCGTCGACGCGCGCGGACACGCCCGGCGGGATCAGCGTGGTGGTGTCCATCTGCTCGACGATGGCGGGGCCGGCGAAGGTCATGCCCGGGGCGAGACGGTCGCGGCCGTAAAGTGTCGTATCGGTGAAGCCGCCGGTCTCGGGATACCAGACCTTGCGGGCGCCGGTGACCGCGCCGGTGGCGTCCGGGCCACCTGGCGGGCGTTCGGGCAGCCCGGCCTTGCGCACGAGCCCGGTGGCCTCGGCCCGGAAGGTGACGCAAAGGACGCGTTCCTCGGGCACCGCGAAGCCGTACATGCGGGTGTGTGCCTCGGTAAAGCCCCGGCGCAGGGCGTCGAGCGCGGCTTCCGTGACCGGCCCTTCGGGCACGGGGATGGAAAGCTCGTAATTCTGCCCCTCATAGCGCATGTCGATGCGGGCGACGCACTGGCGATGCGTTTCGTCCATGCCCTCATTGTCGAACCAGTCGCGGGCCTCGGCCTGGACGCGGGCGATGGTCGCGGCGATCGCATCGAGATCGCCGGTCTCCAGAGGCAGCAGTCTCGTGGTTGAGAAATCCGCCCTGAGATCGGTCAGCAACAGGCCCATGGCGCAGAGGATGCCGGGATTGCGCGGGACGATCACGGTGGACATGCCCAGTTCCTGCGCCAGCCGCACCGCGTGCAGCGGCCCGGCTCCGCCGAATGCCATCAGCGCGTAGTTGCGCGGGTCGTGGCCGCGCTGGACGGAAATCACGCGGATCGCCTTGGCCATGTTGGCGGTGACGACCGAGATGATGCCCTGCGCCACGTCCATGACGCTCATGCCGAGGCTGTCGGCCATTTTTCCGATCGCGTCGAGCGCGAGTTGTCGGTGTACTTCCATCCGTCCGTCGAGAAGATGGGTGGGGTTCAGCACCTGAAGCACGATGTTGGCGTCGGTGACGGTGGGCTCGGTGGCGCCGCGGCCATAGCAGACCGGGCCGGGATCGGCGCCGGCGCTTTCCGGGCCGACCTTGAGCAGGCCGCCGGTGTCGATCCGTGCGATGGAGCCGCCGCCGGCGCCGACCGTATGGATGTCGAGCATCGGCGCCTTGATCGGATAGCCGTGCACGATGCTCTCATTGGTCTGGGTGGTCTGCCCGCCCGCCATCAATGCGACGTCGGAGGAGGTGCCGCCCATGTCGAAGGTGATGATGTCGGCAAAGCCGGCGCGACCGCCGATCGCCTGGGCCGCGACGACGCCGGTCGACGGGCCGGACAGAACCGCCCGCACGGGCGTTTCGGCCGCTACCTCGAACCGCACCACGCCGCCGTTCGACTGGGTCAGATGCGGCGCGACGGGCAGGCCGAGCCCGGCCAGGCGGGGAGTGAGTCGCGAGATGTAGCGGTGCATGATCGGGCCGAGATAGGCGTTGACCGTGGCGGTGGAGAGCCTCTCGAACTCGCGGAATTCAGGCGCGATCTCGTGGCTGGCACAGAGGAAGACACCGGGCATCTCTTCCTCGACGATGCGCCTGGCCGTCTTTTCATGCACCGGATTGACGAAGGCGTAGAGGAAGCAGATGGCGACGGCCTCGACGCCGGCTTGCTTCAAGATCCGGGCGGCCT
Organism: Nitratireductor sp.; assembly: GCA_020441665.1. GTDB lineage: Bacteria > Pseudomonadota > Alphaproteobacteria > Rhizobiales > Rhizobiaceae > Salaquimonas. The sequence goes on along the minus strand of JAGRLT010000026.1, from coordinate 39,524 downwards.
TGCGGACGGCCGCTTCATCCAGCGGGGTCTCGATCTCGCCGGTATGGAGGATGCGCTCGGGCAGTTCGATGCGCAATTCGCGCGGAACGAGCGTGCGGGGCTTGTCGGCGAAGAGATCGTAGAGATCGGGGCGCTTCTGCCGGCCGATTTCGAGAAGGTCGCGGAAGCCGCCGGTGGTCAGCAGCCCGACACTGGCGCCGCGATGGGTGATGAGCGCGTTGGTCGCGACCGTGGTTCCGTGGCCGAGATAGGCGATGGCGGCGGCCGGGTCGTCGCGCGCGCCGGCGCATTCGCTCATGCCTTCGCCGACGCCCTGGGCGATGCCGCGCGAGGGATCGTCCGGGGTCGAGGACACCTTCCAGACCGCGATCCGGCCCGTCGCCTCCTCGAACATGCAGACATCGGTGAAGGTCCCGCCCGAATCCACGCCAACGCGCCAGGTGCTCTTGGGGTCAGGTCCGTGGGTGGCGTCCATCATTCCCCTGGTATCCTCATAGAGTGTACTTCATGTATACAATAATGAGTCGCATCACTTGTCCAGTGTGCGTGTGTCGCGCGCGCTGTATGGTGACCGACAGGAAGAGGAGTTGTCGAATGACCGGACAGACGCACGGCCCGTTGCCCGAAGCGGGCGCTGGCAGATTCGGGGAGGGCAGGATGCTGTCGGCGCGAGAGCGGGCCTATGACGGTATCCACAGCGGCATTCTGAACGGCGATTTCCCGCCGGGAGCCTTCATCGAGGAAGCGGTGGCTTGCGAGGTCACGGGCGTTTCGCGCACGCCGGTTCGCGAGGCGCTGAACCGGCTGGCGGCGGAGGGCTATCTCGAACTGCATCCCCGCCGGGGCGCGATGGTCAGGCCGTTGTCCGGCGCCGAGCTGCGCGATCTTTACGAGGTGCGCGATCTGATCGAAAGCCACGCGGTCCGTGCGATCTGCCGTGACGGACGCCCGGTGCCGCCGGAGATGGCGAGCTTGTGCGACGCCCATGAGGCGCTGCCGGCCGAGGAACATTTGCGGCATGTCGAGATCAATCGGCTGTTCCACCGCGCGCTCGTTGCCGGGGCGGGCAACACCGTGCTGCTTCAGGTCTTCGACGGACTTCAGGCCAACCTGACGCGGGTGGCAATGCTGTCGCTGCGGCAGGGCGTGGGCCGCAACGAGGTGATCGAGCATGAGCACCGGGCGCTGATCGCCGCGCTCGAGGCCCATGACGAAGCCCATGCGCTGTCCGTGCTCGACCGGCATCTGAAGCTCATGCCCCGCCTGATGGCGGCGTTGCCCGGATGAGGCGGCTGGATGGCGCAGAGGGCGTGCGGGGGTCGTCATGGCAGCGTTGGGTTGCCTCTTTCGATCGTTTGCATGGTGACCTGTCGGCTGAATGGGACACTCCGAAGGTGCCTGTCGTCCAATTCAAAAGATTTGTGACGCGGACAAATTTTCTTATTTGGCCCTGTGTGCGGATTTCCGGCAGCCTGTGGGCACCGCGATGGCCAGAGAGGAACGCAGCCGCATGACCGACCTTCCCTTCACTTGCGAAAAGAGCCCGGCCACCGGCAAGGGCGGCATGGTCGTCACCAATCATCCGCTCGGCTCGGCGGCCGGCTACGAGATCCTCGCAGGCGGCGGCAACGCCGTCGACGCGGCGGTGGGCGCGCTGCTGGCGCTATGCGTGGTCGAGCCGATGATGGTGGGCGTCGCCGGGGGCGGGCTCGCACATCTGCGCCTTGCCGACGGGTCGCATCGGGTGTTCGACGGGCTGGCCTCGGCGCCGGCGTCGACGACCGCGGACATTTACGAGCCGGTCTCGGACGAGCCGCCGAACCACATGGAGACGAAAGACCGGCGTTCCGCGCTCGGGCCGTCGGCGGTGGCAACGCCCGGCAACCTCGCTGCCTGGTGCGAGATGCAGGCGCGCTTCGGGGCGCTGCCGTTTTGCGATGTGATCGACCCGGCGATCCGCCTTGCGTCGCGCGGCTTCGAGGTAACGCCCTATCTTGAGGGGGCGATCGCCGAATCCGCCACCGACCTCGCGCTCGATCCGGCCATCGCCGCGCTGCTGATGCCGGGGGGCGTGCCGCTGAAGGCGGGCGACCGGCTGGTGCAGGGCGATTTTGCCGAGAGCCTGAGGCTGATTGCCCGTGAAGGCGCGGCGGCGCTGCATGGCGGCGTCCTCGGCGCGGCACTGGCCGAGCGCATCGCCACCGGCCGCGCCGATGCCGGCTGGCTGACGCTGGAGGATCTGCGCGGCTATGCCCCGCGCGAACGCGATGTGATCCGTGGCACCTATCGCGGCTGGGAGATCGTCGGCCCGCCGCCGCCCGCCTCGTCGGGGGTTCACGTCACGCAGATGCTGAACCTGCTGGAGCCGCACGACGTGGCCGCGATGGGTTTCGGCACCGAGGCCGGGCTGCACCTTCTGGCCGAGGTGATCCGGGTGGCTTTCGAGGATCGCCGCGCGGCCTCCGGCGATCCCGATTTCATCGATGTGCCGGTCGACAGGCTCACCTCCAAGGCCTATGCGGCGCAATCGCAGAGCCGGCTGCGCGGTATCGGCGGCGGCGGTCCGGTCGCCTCGGGGTATGAAAGCGCCGATACGACCCACATCACCGTGGCCGATGCGGCGGGAAATGTGGTGGCGGCGACCCATACGATCAACGGCATTTTCGGCGCGCGCTTCGTCGTGCCGGGAACGGGGATCATCCCCAACAACTACATGATGAATTTCGACCCGCATCCGGGCCGGGCGCTGTCGGTCGCACCGGGCAAGCGGGTGCCGACCTCGATGGCGCCGATGATGGTGCTGCGCGAGGGGCGCGTGCGCTGGGCGCTCGGCCTGCCGGGCGGGCTGCGCATCTTCCCGTCGGCCTTTCAGGCAATCGTCAACCTGATCGACCATGGCATGAGCCTGCAACAGGCGATCGAGGCACCGCGGCTTTGGACCGAAGGCCACGATGTCGAGATCGAGGAAGGGTTCAGGCCCATGGTCGGGGCTCTGGAGGCACGGGGGCACAGGGTGCGGGTGATGCCGCATGTGGGGGGCGGGATGAACGCCATCGGCTTCGGCCCGGACGGGACGCTGGAGGGCGGCGCCTGCTGGCGCGCGGACGGAACCGTGGCGGCCCTGGGCGGCGGCCGGGCGCGGCCCGGCATACGCTTCTGGCCGGGGCGGGCTCCGGACAAGGTGGAAGACACTGGTCAGCAGGACTGACCGCTGTCGGCTGTGCGAGGCGATCTTCCCGTCAGCCGGGAATGCCGGTCTCGCTCCCCAGCATGTCGGCGATGATCCCCAGGGGATGACGAAGGCTCTTGCCCGCCAGCCGTTCGCTCTGACAGCGGCAGGAAAATCCCGTCGCCATGACTGCGCCGCCCTCGACATGGGCGCGCCATGACAGGTCGAACAGTCTTTCCGAGACTTCCTGGTGGCGGCGTTGATGGCCGAAGAGGCCGGCCATGCCGCAGCATCCGGTGGCGGGGGTCTCGATCGTCGCGCCGATGGCGGCAAATACCTCGGCCCACTGCCTGCCGCTTTGCGGATCGGCCGTTGCCTCGGTGCAGTGCGAGAGCAGCTTGGCGGCCTTTGCCGATCGGGCCTGGGGAAAGGTTCGCGACCCGGCCTCGGCGGCGAGGAATTCCTGCGGCATCCGCACCTTGGGCAGTGTGATGCCGGCTTTAACATATTCCTGCCGCAGCATCATTGCGAAGGCGGGCTCGAAAGCGACAAGCGGCGCGCCGGTCGCCGCCGCCCGGTGCAGAAGGTCGGCGAGACGCGCCGCCATTCCGGCGAAGCCCTTCATGTCGCCTGCGGTACGGGCGGATTTGCCGGCCGGGCGCATCTGGAGCAGCCTTGGCCTGTAGCCGAGCGCGGTAAGCCCGGCGACCACGTCCAGCTGCACCTCTGCGTCGAACAGCGCGGTGAACCAGTCCTGCACCACGATGACCGTGCGTTGGGGGAGGGTGCCTGAAAGGTCCGTTTCACGCAGCAGCAGGTCTTTCGGCAGGCCCGTCGCCAGGCTTGCGGGCAGATCGACGCTGCCGGTCATCGCACCGCCAAGCCTTGCCAGCAGGGGCCAGAACGGCGCCAGGAAAGGGGCGAGCCGCGCGGTGATCGGGCTGAAGCGCTCGGCCGCAAGCACCAGATGATCGCTCAGCGGGCGTTTGTGCCGGGCGAAGTAATCGGCGTAGAAGGCGGTGCGCATTGCCGGGATATCGACCTGTATCGGGCAGGTCGAGGCGCAGGCCTTGCAGCCGAGGCAGGTGTCCAGCACGCCCAGGAGGTCGGCCTCGCGGGCGGCGAGGTCCGCGGCGTTGTCAGCCCTGGCGCCGTGCCAGGCGCGCAGGGCGTCGGCGCGCCCCTTGGGGCTGTGGCGCAGATCGGCGCTGGCCTTGAAGCTCGGGCACATCGGCGTCGTCGCGGCATAGCTGAGGCACTGGGCGTTGCCGTTGCAGCGGAAGGCCCGGGTCAGAGGGTCTCCGTCGGGCGCGTTGAAGGCGCGGAACGGGGTCGTCGCGATGCCCATGATGGGCGCGTCGTTGGTCACCAGCTTGCCGGGATTGTAGCGGCCGGCCGGATCAAAGGCCGCCTTGATGCCCTGCAGCGCGCGATGGGCCTCGGCTCCGATCCAGTCGCGCAGATAGGCGCCGCGCACGCCCTTGCCGTGCTCGCCCCAGAAAATTCCACCATGCTTGCGGGTCAGCGCGTAGACCGCGTCCGATACCGCGACGAGTTTCTCGCGATCGGCGGCGGCATCGATGTTCAGGGCGGGGCGGATGTGAAGACAGCCGACATCGACATGGCCGTAAATGCCGAAGCCGAGACCGTTGCGCGACAGGATGGCGAGGAATTCGTCGATGAAGGCAGGAAGGTTCTCGGGCGGGACCACCGTGTCCTCGACAAAGGCGACCGGGCGGGCGGTTCCGTCAATCTTTCCCAGCAGGCCGACGCCCGCCGAACGGATCGCCCAGAGTTCCTTGATCTCGGTCAGATTGCCGACGACATGAACGGCGCCGGCTCCCGGCAGGTCCGAAAGGATCGCGCGGCAGTGCTCGACCCGGCCATCGACGGCGGCGGCATCCGCGCCGTTGATTTCGACGAAGACATAGGCGACCTGCTGGCCGTCCCGCGCGCGCAGGCCGGCCGGCAGGCGGTCGAGAACGCCGGCGGCATCGGCGATCGACTGGACCGTCTCGTCCATCACCTCGACGGCGGTCGGATCGGCGGCAAGAAGTGGGGTGGCGGCGGCAAGTGCGGTGCGGAAGCTGTCAAAGCCCGCCACGATCAGCCGCCTTTCGGACTCGATCCGGCGCAGCTTGACGCGAATGCGCGTGATGAGGCCGAGCGTTCCCTCCGCGCCCAGAAAGAGGCGCCACCACTGGAAGCCGCCCTGCTGCGGGCAGGCCCGTTCCAGATCGTAGCCGGTGAAGCGCCGATTGAGGCGCGGCGTATTGTCGATGAACGCCTGTCGCCCCGAGCGCGCGGCCTTCTGCGCCGCTGCCAGCAAGGCCCGTGCCCAGTCGGGGGCGGGGCCGTCGCTTGCCAGGAGCCCTTGCGGCCGTGCTGTTTCCAGCCCGAGAATGTTGTCGGAAGTCTTGCCGTAGACGCGCGAACCCTTGCCCGAGGCGTCGGTCGAGACCATGCCGCCGATGGTGCAGCGGGTCGACGTCGAGGTCTCGGGCGCGAAGAACCAGCCGGAGGGGCGAATACGGTCGTTGAGATCGTCGAGCACGACGCCGGGCTCGACATCGGCCCAGCCCTCTTCGGTATTCAGTTCGATGACCCGGTTCATGTGCCGGCGCAGATCGATGATGACGCCGCTGTTCAGGCTTTGCCCGTTGGTTCCCGTACCGCCGCCGCGGCCGGTGATCGGGATGGTTCTGAATTCCGGGTCTTCCATGACGCCGAGCACTGTCACAACGTCGGCCGCGTCGCGCGGCGCGAGGATCAGATCGGGGACGATCTGGTAGACCGAATTGTCGGTCGACATGGCGGCACGCACCGTGCTGTCGGTTTCGATTTCCCCGGCAAAGCCGGCTGCCCGAAGCCGCCGCTCGAGCATTTCGATGTCAAGCTCCCGGTCGGGATGGGGGTGGGCTTCGGGCATCAGGCGGATCCTCTCGCTCCCCCTTCAACCACGGATCCATGGTTGGCAAAACAACAAATGCGGCAAGTCGGCGGTTTGATCCCAAGGTTTGACGACGCCCTCGATCGTGGGACGCAAAACACAAGGCGTGCGGGAGCATTTTTCCTTGGAGGGGGTTCGCATCGCTTTGGCGGTCTGGCTGCCGAACAGGCCGGAAGGACGCGGAAGGGGCTTCTCACCCGCGACGGACAACCGGGCTCCGGCCCGCCGGCCTGGCCGGCGGAGCGGGATTCGGGGCGGCTCCGGATGTCACGCCGGTTGCCTTTGATAGTATTGCGTTCGCAACAGCCTTACGGCGCAACCGGGAGCGGTCAGGACGGGCAGGCCGACCACCTCGCGCACGGCCGCCGCGGCGCGCGAGGTGGAAAAATGCGCCAGGAGGATCGCGTCGCAATGGGCGAGCGCCGGGGCCGCCGCCGCGACCAGGCGATCGTGGGTCCTGGCATCTCCGCCTTTCAGTGCCTCGATCGCATCGGCGACCAGCACCGTCTCGAGCGCAGCGCCGGGGGCGTTGCGGGCCGCCTCGGCACGGAACTCGGCCTCCATTCCCGAAACGGACGGCCCGAAAGTCGCAAGCATGCCGATCCTGAGGCCGTGCCGGAAGGCGTCGAGGAACATGGCCTCATTGGGCTTCAGGACCGGAATGGCGCTTTGCGCGGCCTTTGCCTCGATCGCCGCGCCGAAGGCCGAGCAGGTATAGAGGATGCCTTCGGCGCCCGCGCTCTCCGCATAGTCGCCAAGCGCCACGATCCGCTCCGTCATCGCCGCGCTCAGGTCGGTGTCGCGCGCCCGGTCGAGGCTCAGGGAATCATCGAGAATGTTCATCAGTTCCGCTTGCGGCCATTCGGCGGCGAAGGCGGCATGGATCGGTTGCATCGCCACCGCCACCGCATGGATCAAGGCAATCCTGGGCGGCCGGTCAGTCAAGGGAAGACCCTGGCTCGAACATCGAAGGATACAGCTCGATGATCTGGTCGAGTTCCGACGACCAGCGCCGCTTGTGCGCGGCATGGATATCCCGCGCGGTCTCCGGATCGCCGCGGCGGATCGCCTCGACCACCGCGGCGTGGTTCGAATTCGAATAGACCGGCCGCCTGCGATAGGGCAGCGTGAGAAGCCGCGCCCGGTGCGCCTTGTCGAGATAGAGCCGCGCCGTCTGGTTCAGATGGCGGTTCGGGCAGAGCTCGAAGATCAAGGAATGAAAACGGAAGTCAGCCTTGCCCCACCCGTCGATATCGTCGCTTTCAAGGGCCGCGTCCATCGCTGCGATGGCGCTGTCGAGTGCGGCGATCTCCTCGTCGCGCACGGGGCGCGCGGCGACGATCATCACCGCTTCGATCTCCAGGCAGGCAAGAACCTGGTTGATCTCGCGAACATCGCGCTCGGTGATCGGCGCGACCTGAATACCGCGGCGCGGGACAGGTATTACCAGTCCCTCCTGCGCCAGCCGGATCACGGCCTCGCGCAGGGGGGTGCGGCTCATTCCCAACATCGCGGCCAGCTCGGTTTCCAGCGTCAGCGCGCCGGGGGCGAGATCCAGGCTGAGGATGCGCTGCCTCAGCTCCTGATAGGCGGCTTCCGTGCGAGATGCGCCTTCGCCTGCGGCCTCCGGCTGCATATACGCATCGGTGTCCAGTGTATTCATTGCTTCATTCATACCTCGCGAAATAGCAAGAAACTCGCTGTAGCTCAATGCAAAAGGCGCTAAAATACCGGCGTTTCCGGTGGTTGACTCCGACGTCAAGGAATTTTATGTATTTATAAAACGATTCTACGTATACATTGGGAGGAATCATGAAACAGACCACGAAGCTCCTGGCCGGACTGTTCGGTCTCGTCACCCTTGCCGGACCGGCGCTTGCCGAACCGGTCAACTTCACCTTCGCCACGACAAACGGCCCGAACGACTTCAGTTCGCAGGCCGTCGTCCGCTGGCAACAGGCGATGAAGGAGGCCTCGAACGGCGAGCTCAACATGGATTTCGTCTCGGGCGGGGCGCTGGGCGGGGACCAGCAGTTGCTCCAGCAGCTTGCGACCAACGAGATCCAGCTCCATGTCGCGGGTCCGGTCGTGGTTCACCGCCTGCTCAAGGACTACCAGTGCATGGAAGCCGAGTTTGTCTATGAGAACGAGGACCACGGCTATCGCGTATGGACCGGCGATCTCGGCAACGAGGTTTCCGACAAGCTCGAGGAGCAGTACGGGATCACCATTGTCGGGGTCGGCCTGCGCGGCGCCCGGGAGCTGACCGCGATGAAGCCGATCCGGGAGCCGTCGGATCTCGAAGGCGTCAAGGTCCGCGTCACCAATCCGCTGCGTTCGGAAGTCTTCGCCGCCTATGGCGCGCTGCCTGGCCCGCTCCCCGTCTCCGAACTCTATGGCGCCTTGCGTCAGGGCGTGTTCGAAGCGCAGGAAAACCCGATCCCGACCATCTGGGGCAACAAGTTCTACGAGGTCCAGAAGACGGTCAACCTGACCGGCCACGTGATCAGCTACTATGTCATCTCGGCCAACAAGGAATTCGTGGACTCCCTCAGCGACCAGCAGCGCGAGATCTTCGACAAGACCCTGGCCGACTCGATCGCATGGCTCAACGACAAGGTCCGCAACGATACCGATGCGCTGCTGGAGAAGATGAAGGCCGAAGGGGTCGAGATCGTCGAACCCGACGTGCCCGCCTTCCGTAAGATCGCCATGCCGATCGTGCAGAAATTCGCCGCGGAGAATTGTCGTCCGGGTCTGCTCGACGACATTGCCAAGGCGGCCCAATGACGTCAGAAACGGAAGCCGGGCCGGAGGCGGGTGGTCAACCCGGCGCGGCTTCTGCGGGGGTGCCGGGGGTCGATTTCGATCCTCCCGCCGGCGGTGTGCCGCAGGTGTCCTATTCGCCGCCGGAACGGATGCTGATCTGGCTGTGTCTTGCCGCCTTCTGCGCGATGATCCTCGCCGCCCTCGGACAGGTCGTCTTCCGCTACGTGCTGGAGATACCGGTGGCCTGGACGGAAGAGGCGGCACGGGTGCTCTTCGTTCTGTGCATGGTGATGTCGATCGCCTTTGCCTATCGTGAGCACGAGCACGTCGTGGTCGATTTTCTGTTCGCCGGGTTTCCCGCCGGCATCCAGCGGGGCCTCGCGCTGGTCTTCAACCTGTGCATCGTCGCGTTTCTGGGCTTCTGGGCCCGCGGCGCATGGCGGCTGGCCGAACTCAACTGGAACTCGACCCTGACGACGATCCCCTTCTTTCGGGTCTCCTATTTCTACATCTGGGAGCTGGCGGCGATCGGCCTGCTGTTCTTATACGTGCTGCTCGATACGCGCGATCAGATCGCCGGGCGGCGCGCCGGCCCGCTCGGGAGAGACCACGACACATGATAGCCTACCTGTTTCTGGTCGCCCTGCTGATCGGCCTTATCGTCATCGGCATGCCTGTGGGCTTTTCCGCCGGGATCGCGGCCTTCCTCGGGGCGGGCTATTTCTTCGGCGACATGTTCGACCCTCGCGCCGCGACGATGATCGCGCGCGAAGCGCTGAACAAGATGGACAGCTTTCTGCTGCTTGCCGTGCCCTTCTTCCTGCTTGCCGGCCGGCTGATGAACAATGGTGGCATCACGGAGCGCATCTTCGGCTTTGTCAGCCTGCTCGTCCGTCCGGTCCGGGGCGGGCTCGGCCATGCCAACGTGCTGGCCAGCGTGATGTTCGCCGGCATGTCGGGATCGGCGACGGCCGATGCGGTGGGGCTTGGCCAGATCGAGATGAAGGCGATGCTGTCACACGGCTACGACCGCCGCTTCAGCGCCGGGATCACGGCGGCTTCCTCGCTCATCGGACCGATCCTGCCACCCTCGATCGCGCTGGTCGCCTATTCCGTACAGGCCGAGGTTTCGGTGGCACGGATGTTCTTTGCGGCGATCGGCCCGGCAATGCTGATGGCGGCGGTCTACATGGGCTATGTCGCCTACCGGGCCCGCCGCGACGGCATGCCGAAAGGCAGCCATGCGACGCTGGCCGAACTGTGGCCCGCCTTCCGGCTCGCCATCCTTCCCGTGCTGACGCCCTTCATCATCATGGGCGGCATCTGGTTCGGCATCTTCACCCCTACGGAGGCCGCCGCCGTCGCCGCCCTCTATGCCGCCTTTCTCGGTCTCGTCGTCTACCGCGCCTATGGCCTGTCCGGGCTCATGCGCGAGATACGCGGCACGATGATCGACACCGCCGTGGTCATGGTGATCATCGTCTTCACCTCGGCCTTTGGCGTGGTGATGATCCGCGCGCAACTGCCCACGGCCCTTGCCGGCTATCTCGCCTCGCTGACCTCGAACGGAACGGTGCTGATGCTGCTGATGATGGTGCTCTGGATGATCGTCGGCTGCTTCATGGCGCAGACGCCGGCGATCCTGATCCTGACGCCGATCCTGATGCCGATCGCCCAGCAGTTCGATCTCGATCTCATCCACTTCGGCGTGGTGATGACGCTGACGCTGACACTGGGGCTGCTGACGCCGCCGGTGGGGATGGTCCTCTATGCGCTGGTACGGGTCACCGGACTGCGCTTCGAGCAACTGGCGCGAACCGCGGTTCCCTATATCATCCTGACGCTCGGGGTGATCGTCGCGGTGATCCTCTTTCCACCCATCGTGACGATAATTCCGGACTGGTTGCTGCAATGACGGACCGCACGCCTCCGCTGCGGGTTGTTGTCGTGGGAACCGGCTTTGTCGCGCCCTATCACGTCGCCGGCTGGCGGCAGGCGGGATGCGAAGTGGTGGCGGCGGTGACACGCGACCCCGCCGCGCCAAGGCTCGCCGAACTCGGCATCCCGGCGGGCTACCGGACGCTGGAGGAGGCGATCGGGAGGACCCGGCCCGATGCCATCGACATCGCCTCGCCTCCGCTCAACCACCCCGCCGACTGCGGCGTGGCGATCCAGGCGGGCCTGCCCTTCATGTGCCAGAAACCCCTGGCCGCCAACCTCGCGGATGCCCGCGCCATCGTCGCTGCGGCCGGCGGCCTTCCCGCGATGGTGCATGAGAACTTCCGGTTCCGCCCCTGGAACCGGGCCCTCAAGGCCGAACTCGACGCCGGCGCCATCGGCACGCCCTTCTTCGCCCGCAGCAGCGAGCGCAAGGCGGGCACGGTCACCATCGCCGAACATCCCGGGATGCCGTGGTCGCTCGCCCGCCAGCCGCGCCACGCGGCGCTCAATCCCTTCCTGATCCTCGAATCGGTGATCCACCAGATCGATGTCGCGCGCTACCTTTTCGGCGAACCGCGCCGGCTCTTTGCCCGCGCCCGCCGGGTCAGCCCGTTGGTTGCCGCCGAGGATACGGCGCTCCTCACGCTGGCGTTCGACGATATGGACGTCTCGATCGAGCGGTCCTATGCCTCCAAGGGGCATCCAAGCCCGCAGAGCGGTGGTGGCGAGCGTGTGCTGGTCGAGGGGGCCGAGGGCAGTGCCTTCCTGACGGGCGACGGACGGCTCACGATCATCCGCGACGGGCCGGCGGGGCGCCGCGAATGGGCGCCTGAGTTCGACCGGACGGATGCCTATGCCCGCTCCTATGCCGATTGCATCGCGCATTTTGTGCAAGGGCTTGGAACGGGCGCCGCCTTCGAGACCTCGCTCGAGGACAATCTAAAGACCCTGACGGCCGTCTTTGCCGCCTATCGTTCGATCGAGACGGGAGAGGCTGTCGATCTGCAAAGCTTCGGGAGTGACGAATGCACATAGTGGTAATGCCCGGCGACGGAATTGGCGACGAAATCACGGCGGCGACCCTCGGGGTGCTCCGCGCGGCGGACAGGCGGTTCGGGCTCGGGCTTTCCTTCGAGCGGCAAGCCATCGGTTTCGCCGCGCTCGAACAGACCGGTACGACCTTTCCCGACGCGGTGCTTGAGCGCGCCCGCAGGGCGGACGGCATCCTGCTCGGCCCGATCAGCCATCTCGACTATCCCGACCGCGACAAGGGCGGCGTCAACGTCTCGGCCGCCGTCAGAACGCGGCTCGACCTGTTCGCCAATGTGCGGCCCGCCAAGACCCGCCCCGGTGTGCCGTCGAGGGCCGGCGAGATGGACCTTGTCATCATGCGCGAATGCACGGAGGGCATGTATCCCGACCGGAACATGTATCGCGGACATGCCGAGTTCATGCCCGACCCGGACACCGCGCTTTCGATGCGCAAGATCACGAGGCATGCCTGCACCCGGATTGCGCGGGCCTCCTTCGAACTGGCGACGAAGCGCCGGCGCAAGGTGGCGGCCATCCACAAGGCCAACAATTTCATCATCACCGACGGACTCTTTCTGGAGGCGGTGCGGGCGGTGGCAGGGGAGTATCCCGACGTTGAATACGAAGAGCTGATCGTCGATGCGACGGCGGCGCTGCTTGTCCGTTCGCCGATGCGCTTCGACGTCATCTGTTCGACCAACTTCTATTGCGACATCCTGAGCGATCTCGCCTCGGAGCTCTCGGGTTCGCTCGGTCTGGCGGGGTCGATCAACGCCAATGAGGAGCGGTGCGCCGCCCAGGCCCAGCATGGTTCGGCTCCCGATATCGCCGGCCAGAACAAGGCGAACCCGACCTCGCTGATCCTCTCGGCGGCGATGATGCTGAACTGGTGGGACGAACGGCGCAACGCGCCGAACTTTGCCCTTGCGGGTGCGGCGATCGAGCGGGCGGTGGACACCTGCCTCGCCGATCCCGCCCGCCGTACCGCCGATCTCGGCGGGACGCTCGGCTGCGATGCCTTCGGTCGCGCGGTCGAAGGCGCGCTCGAGGCAGCGTGAGCGCGTATTCGCCACATCGACCCGTGCGCCCGGCGGTGCCGGTGCCGCCTGGGGCATGGGATTGCCATACGCATGTTTTCGGCCGGCCCGACAAATACGGGCTTTCACCGACCCGTCGCTACACTCCGGGCCTGGCCGAGCATGACGATCTCGCACGGATGCTCGACCATATGGGGATCGACCGGGTCGTCCTCGTCCAGCCCTCGCCCTATGGCGGCGATCACGCCTGCCTGGCCGATGCGCTTGCCGCGCTCGGCCAACGCGCGGTCGCCGTCGGATGCTTCCCGCCGGGTGAACGCATGGCGGACGGCGCGATCGAGCGACTGGGGCGTGCCGGCATGCGCGGCCTGCGGGTGCAGGCAACCCTTCTTTCGGCAGACGAGACCCGCGCGGCGGTTCTGGCGGCCGCGGCACAGGCGGCGGAACTCGGTTGGCATCTGGAGCTCCATGTCGACCGGCTGCAATTTCCCCTCCTGCGCCAGCATGCAGCCCGGCTTGGGGTCCCGATCGTGCTGGATCACATGGCCCATCTGGGCCCCGGCGACCTTCCGGCCCTGGCGGCTCTGATGGAAGAGGCGGAAATCTACACAAAGATTTCCGGCCTCTACCGGCTTTCGAACCCGCGGGAGGCGCTCGCCACCGCACAGGCGATCGCGACGCGATTCCCGCAGCGCTGCCTCTGGGGGTCGGACTGGCCGCACACCCCGCCGCACCCGGTATGGCAGGGTGCGCCTCCCCCACCGAGCCCGTTCCGGCCGGTCGATGCGGGGGCGCTGTTCGATACCTTCTTTTCCGGTATCGACGCGGCCCTCCGGCATATGATCCTGTGTGAGGTTCCTGCCCGCCTCTATGGCGGCAATGTCGGTTCCAAAGCGGTGGAAGGGGCCGGGCGATGAGCCTTCTTCTCGGAGCAATTGCGGATGATTTCACCGGGGCGACCGACCTTGCCGGCACCCTGACCCGTCAGGGGATGAAGGTGCTCCAGATCATCGGCCTGCCCGACGACGGCACCGAAACCGGCGATGCGGAGGCCGTCGTCGTGGCGCTGAAATCGCGAACCATCGCGCCGTCCGAAGCGGTGCGCCAGTCGCTGTCGGCCCAGACCTGGCTGCGCGCGCGGGGCGTGCGCCAGACCATCTTCAAGCATTGTTCGACCTTCGACAGCACGGCGCAGGGCAATATCGGCCCGGTCGCCGACGCGCTGCTGGCAGCCACGGGAGCCGATTTCTCGCTGGTCTGCCCGGCCCTTCCGGCGAACGGCCGCACGGTCTATCAAGGGGTTCTCTTCGTCGGCGACGAGCCGCTGGCCGAAAGCCCGATGAAGGACCATCCCCTGACCCCGATGCGCGACAGCTCGCTGATCCGGCTGTTGGAGGCCCAGAGCCGGCACCGCGCCGGACTGATCCGGCTTCAGACCGTGCGGGCAGGCGCGGCGGCCGTTCGCGCGCGGATCGAGGCACTGAAGGCCATGGGGTTGCGCTATGGCGTTGCCGATGCGATCGAGGACGGCGACCTGCATGTGCTGGCACGGGCGATCCGCGATCATCCGCTGGTCATCGGCGGTTCCGGCGTGGCGCTCGGCCTGCCTGCCGAGTACGGCATGGCCGACCGGACGGCAGCGCCGGTGCTGCCCGCAGCGCGCGGCCGCGCGCTGATCCTGGCGGGCAGCTGCTCGACCGCGACGCGGCAACAGACCGCGCGGGCGGCAGCCCTCTGGCCGGCGCGAAAGCTCACCGCGGATGCGGCGACCGCCAGCCATGCCGCGCGCGAACTCGCCGACTGGGCCGCAGCACAGCCCGCCGCCGCACCGGTGATGATCTACAGTTCCGCCGATCCCCAGGAGGTCGCCGCGATGCAGGCACGGTATGGCCGCGCGGAAGCGGGGGCGCTCATCGAACGCATCCTGGGCGATGTGGCGCGGGATCTTCATCGCCGCGGCTTCAACCGGATCGTCGTCGCCGGCGGCGAGACCTCGGGCGCGGTTCTCTCCGCGCTCGGGGTCACCGCGATCCGCATCGGCCCCGAAATAGCGCCCGGCGTTCCCTGGTGCGCCGCACCCGGCTTGGCAATCGCGCTCAAATCGGGGAATTTCGGCGGGCCCGATTTCTTTTCCGATGCCCTGGGAATGCTGGAATGAACGAGACTGCGTTGCGCGACGAGATCACCCGTGTCGGCCGTTCGATCTTCGATCGGGGTCTGACCTTCGGTTCCTCCGGCAATATCAGCGTCCGGCTGGAGGATGGCGGCTGGCTGATGACGCCGACAGGCTCGACCCTCGGCACGCTCGACCCCGCGCGGCTCTCTCGCCTCGCCCCGGATGGCCGGCTGCTCGACGGCGACCCGCCGACCAAGGAGAGCTTTCTGCATCTGGCGATGTATGGCAGCCGTCCGCGCGCCGGAGCCATCGTGCATCTGCATTCGACCCATTCGGTCGCGGTAAGCTGCCTTGCCGGGGTCGACCCCGCATCCGTGCTGCCGCCTCTGACCGCCTATTACGTGATGCGGATCGGAAAGCTGCCGCTGGTGCCTTACTTCGCCCCCGGTGACCTCGATCTGGCGAAGGCGGTGCGCGAAATGGCCTCCGACCACCATGCATTGCTGCTGGCTAATCATGGGCCGGTGGTGGCGGGAAAATCGCTTTCCGACGCGCTGAACGCGGCCGAGGAACTGGAGGAAACCGCGAAGCTCTTCATCGCCCTGCGCCATCTGGAGACGCGACCGTTGACGGGCGAACAGATTGCCGACCTGGAAGCCCGCTTCCCCGACATCAAACAGCGTTAGACACGCTCGAGAGTTGCCAGCTCCCGCAGCGCAATGGCGCTTCCAAACAGTGCCGGTGCCATCTCGCCGTTGAGTCTGCGCCCAACTTTGGTTAGGAAAGAGGGACGAGATCAAAAAAATTGCTCCCCGCAGCCGCAGCAAAACCGAGGCGACCGCTGATCAATCACCGGACAAAGCCAGCCCTGATCCTGCCATTTCCGGTTGTTCGAAGCCGGCGTCTGGATGCGGCTTCTGATCGGAGCAGGATTGCCGGCCGAAGCGCGAACAGGGCCCGGAGATCAGTTTATCCCGCAGCTCTTCATCGCATCGCCCTTCGCCATGCTGCTCCGGGCACCGCCCTGACTGCAGCCGGCTTGCCGGCTGCCACACCGTTCAAAGGGGCGGCTGCGAACCTGAAATTGTCCGATAAGGAACTGTCGTGCCGCAACGAAGCGATCCATGAAGGGGGCGATCCTTCAGGTTCGAATTTCAGGACATCCAGTCATCAGCCAGAATGGCATCAACTAGAACGGGAGGTAAGCTGATGGGGTTTCTCGATTCAATATTCAACTTGATCAACGATCTGACATGGGGGTTTGCGCTCATTCCCTTCCTGGTCGTGCTCGGTCTTTTCTTCACGATCGCCAGCGGCTTCGTCCAGTTCCGCTTCTTCCGGCGCATGTTCGGTGTCCTGACGGGCGATGACGAGACCAGCGATCCGACCAAGATAAGTGCGCGCGAGGCGCTGTTCGTTTCGGTGGGGGGGCGCGTCGGCGGCGGCAACATCGCGGGCGTCGCGGTGGCGATTACCGCCGGGGGGCCAGGCGCGGTCTTCTGGATGTGGGCGATCGCGCTGGTCGGGATGTGCTCGGCGCTGATCGAGGCGACGCTGGCGCAGCTCTACAAGCGAACCGAGGAAAACGGCGACTATCGCGGTGGCCCGGCGCGGGCGATCATTCACGGATTGGGCGCGAATTACCGCTGGCTGGCGGTGGTCTACGCGATCTGTCTCATCGCCTCCTTCTCGATCGGGTTCAACGCCTTCCAGGGCAATACGGTTGCCGGCGCGGCGCTGGACAGCATGGCGATCCCCCGGATCTGGACCGGACTGGCGGTCGCCGCAGCGACCGGGTTTATCGTCTTCGGCGGCATCCACCGGATCGCGAAGGCAGCGGATGTGATCATCCCGCTGATGGCGTTCATGTATATCGGCATGGCGCTGCTCATCATCCTGATGAACATCACCGCCGTTCCCGGGGTCATCGTCGACATCGTCGCGAACGCTTTCGGCTGGCGCGAGGCTGTCGGCGGCGGCATGGGGGCTGCGATCGCCCAGGGCCTGCGGCGCGGGCTGTTTTCCAACGAGGCCGGCCTCGGCTCGGCACCGAACGTGGCGGCGACCGCCTATGTCAAGCACCCGGTCAGCCAGGGCATCACGCAAAGCTTCTCGGTCTTCATCGACACGATCATCATCTGCTCGTGCACGGCCTTCGTCATTCTTCTGGGCAACGTCTATCAGCCGGGCGTCGAAGGGATCGACGGCGTGGCGCTGACCCAGCAGTCGATGGTGAGCCATGTGGGAAGCTGGGCCCAGTACTATCTGACCGTCGCGATCTTCCTCTTCTCGTTCTCCTCCATCATCTACAATTACTATCTGGGTGAGAATGCGCTGAGCTTCATGACCAATAATCCGCAGGCGGTTCTGATCCTGCGCATCGTGATCATCGGGATCGTGTTTCTCGGTGCTGTCGCGCCTGGCGCGACGGCGGTGTTCAACTTCTCCGATCCGATGATGGGCATCCTGGCGGTGGTCAACCTGCTGGCGATCATGATGCTGTTCCCGGTCGCGCTGAGGATCATCAACGACTACCGCGAGCAGTTGCGCAACGGTGTGAAGAAGCCGGTCTTCGATCCGAAGAAGTTCCCGGATCTCGACACCGATCCGACGGCCTGGCCGGACGCCAGGTAAGGCGCCTGACAAGGCGTCGCCAAGATGCCTGAACCAAGATCGAAGGGCGCCCCGCAGGGCGCCCTTTGACAATCGGTTCCGTGCGCAAGGTCCAAACGCAAACTAGGCCCTTGCGGATATCTGCGAAAAGTTGGAGGATCATCCTCGTTCGGCAACGGGAGGTAACATCCCGATTGTACTGCATAATCCCGGTGGCCCTGACAGCCGGCCGCCGGGGTCGGAGCCGGAACGATCCAGATTCCGGCCGTACAACAAAGGGTGCGGCGCACCCGTCAAAGACAGCTCCGCGATCGACGGAGTTGCAGCAGGGGGAGGAGCGATGGAGTACGGTGTAACGGCCGATGCCGAAGGACTTCAAGGTCTTGCCTGGAATGTGGTGGGCCAGACCTATGTGCCCAAGCTGCTCAGCGAGGACACCTTCGTATGGCATGCCACGCTGCCGCCCGACACCTTCGTGCCGCCGCACATTCATCCGACACAGGACGAATGGATCTACATGCTCGAGGGCGAGCTGGAGGTGGAATTTCCGCTGGAAGGCGGCGGTGTTCACAAGGCGGCGAGTGGCGATACGGTGCGGATGCCGAAGGGCATCGCGCACGGAATCTTCAACCGCTCCGGCAAGCCGGCGAGCTGCGTTTTCGGCGTTGCGCCGGCGCGCAAGCTCTTTGATCTGTTCATCGCTCTCGATGGTGTGACCGACCCGGCCGAACTGGTGCGGCTGTCGGCGCTTCACGAGGTCGACTTCCTGCCGCCGCCGGGGGCGTGAAAGGCTC
The DNA here is from genome assembly GCA_020441665.1 of Nitratireductor sp. Taxonomy (GTDB): domain Bacteria; phylum Pseudomonadota; class Alphaproteobacteria; order Rhizobiales; family Rhizobiaceae; genus Salaquimonas. Next base: position 21,103 of record JAGRLT010000026.1, on the reverse strand, counting down.
CAAGGCAATGTCGAGGGCGGCGTAATTTCATACATGATGAAAAGGAGATGAGATGGCCAAGATGAAGCCGGGCATCGTGAAAAGCCAGAGCGGGCTTGACGATATCCGATGGAATATTCTGGGGCAGACCTATGTGCCCAAGCAGGTCACTGAGGCCTGTTTCAGCTGGCATGCCACCTTGCCGCCCGGCACTTTCGTCCCGCCGCACATTCATCCCGATCAGGACGAATTTCTCTACATTCTGGAGGGCCGGTTCGATTTCCTGCTCGACGGCCAGGAAGCGATCGGCGAGCCGGGCGATCTGGTCAAGCTTCCGCGCGGCATCCCGCACGGCATCTTCAACAAGTCGGATGTGACGATCAAGACGCTGTTCTGGGTCACGCCCACGGCGCGGCTCTATGACCTTTTCTGGGCCCTGCACAATCTCGGCCCCGGCGCCGATCCGGCCGAGGTGGTGGCGGTTTCGGCTGCCCATGCGATCGACTTTCTGCCACCGCCCGAGGAAAACGCATGACCGTCCTCATCGCCGGAGCCGGAATTGGCGGGCTGACAACGGCGCTGATGCTGCATGCCCGGGGAATAAAGCCGCAGGTCGTCGAGCAGGCCAGCGAGGTGCGCGAGGTTGGCGTCGGCATCAACACGCTGCCGCATTCCATCGCTGAACTCGCCGAACTGGGCCTGCTCGAAGAGCTGGACAAGGTCGGCCTGCGCACCCGTGAACTTCGCTATCTGACCCGCCACGGCCAGGAGGTCTGGAGCGAGCTCAGGGGCATGCATGCGGGTCATGCCCATCCGCAGTTCTCCATTCATCGCGGGCGCCTGCAGCGCGTGCTCTATGATGCCGTTCTCGCCCGGCTTGGCCCCGACGCCGTGCTCACCGGGCACCGCCTGTCCGGCTTCGTGCAGGATGAGGGCGGCGTGACCGCGCATTTCACGGACAGTCGCGACGGCTTGTCCTCGTGCACGTTGCGCGGCGAGGTGCTGATCTGCGCAGACGGCATTCACAGCGTCGGGCGGCGCAGGTTCTATCCTGATGAAGGGCGGCCAAGCTGGACCGGCGTCGTGATGTGGCGCGGCGCCGTCGAATGGCCGGTCTGGGAAGATGGCGAGACAATGGCGATCGCCGGCGGGCTCGGCGCCAAGCTGGTGCTCTATCCGATCGCGCCGCAGAAGGACGGCAGGCAGCTGATGAACTGGGTCGTCAATATCCGCGTCGCCGACGGCGCGACGGCGACCCCGCCCGAGGACAACTGGTCGAAGCGTGCGCAACTGGCGAAAGTGCTGCCCTATGCCAAGCGGTTTGTCGTGCCCGGCATCGACCTCGAGGCGGTGGTGCGCGCCAGCGGCGACATCTTCGAATACCCCATGGCAGACCGCGACCCGCTGCCCCGCTGGACACATGGCCGCGTAACCCTGCTTGGCGACGCCGCCCATCCGATGTATCCGGTCGGCTCCAACGGAGCGGCTCAGGCAATCCTCGACGCGCGCTGCCTTGCGGACAATCTTGCCAGCGCCGAACATCCGCGCGAGGCGCTCTATCGCTATGAGCGGGAGCGGCTGCCGAAGACCGCCGAAGTCGTGCGCACCAATCGTCTCGGCGGGCCGGAACGGGTGATCGACGAGGTCGAGAAAATCACCGCACAGAAGTTCAAGAACATCGACAAGGTGCTCAGCTACGCCAAGCGCGAGGCCATCGTGAAGGGATATGCCCAGATGGCCGGCTTTGCGGCGACCAGGAATGCAAAATCGAAGAAAAAGAAGGCCTGATTGGCGACTTCGCCAGTTTGACCAGACCAACAAGGAGACAGATATGAAAGTGAAACGGAACGAACTGCTGGTCAGCCTTGCTGCCGGCCTTGCGATGGGCGCCTGTGCGAGCGCCGCTCAGGCGGAAGACCTGACCGTCGGCATCGTGGTCACCCTGTCGGGTCCGCCCGCCGCGCTCGGGCAGCAGATTGTCGACGGCTTCAATCTGGCGCTCGAGCAGAAGCAGGGAATGCTCGGCGGCTCGAAGGTCAATCTGGTCATACAGGACGACGAACTGAAACCCGAAGTGGCCCGCCAGAAGGCCGAGGAACTGGTCCAGCGCGACAAGGCCGATATCGTGGTCGGGACCGTGTTCTCCAACATGCTTCAGGCGATCTTCAAGCCGGTGGTCGGCTCCGATACCTTCCTGATCAGCCCGAATGCCGGACCGTCCACCTTCGCGGGTGAGAACTGCAGCCCGTATTTCTTCGCAACCTCCTACCAGAACGACCAGAACGCCGAAGTCAGCGGCATGATCGCCAATGAAGAGGGCTTCAAGAACACCTTCCTGATGGTGCCGAACTATCAGGCCGGACGCGACAATGTCGCCGGCTTCAAGAAGACCTTTACCGGCACGGTCACCGACGAGGTTTTCACGCCGCTCGGCCACAAGGACTTCTCGCCTGAACTGGCCCAGCTTGCGACCTCGGGTTCCGACGCGCTGTTCACCTTCATGCCCGGCGGCATGGGCGTGGCGCTGGTAAAGCAGTTCGCCGCGGCCGGCCAGAAGGATAAGATCAAGTTCCTCTCGGTCTTCACCACCGACGAAACGACCCTGCCGGCGCTGAAGGACGATGCCATCGGCTTTCTGGCGGCGGGCAACTGGGCGCCGGACTTCAAGAACGAGGCCAGCGAGGCCTTCGTGACAGCCTTCAACGAGAAGTACGGCTATGTCCCCGGCGGCTATGCGATGCAGGGCTATGACACGGCGATGCTGATCGACAGCGCGGTGGCCAAGGTCGGTGGCGACATGAGCGACAAGGATGCCGTCCGCAAGGCTCTGGAGGCCGCTGATTTCACCTCGCTTCGCGGTGATTTCAAATTCAACAACAACCACTATCCGGTCCAGAGCTTCTACCTGCTCGAGATCGCCAAGAACGACAAGGACCAGTACCACACCTCGATCGTTCGTGAAGTTGTCAAGGACTACGCCGACAGCTTCCATCAGGAATGCAAGATGTAAGACCGATCCGCCCGCCCCGATGTTCGGGGCGGGCGGGCGCTGTCATAGAGATCACCCATGTCGTTCACGCTTCTCCTGATCCAGTGCCTCAACGGGCTTCAGTATGGCACCATGCTGTTTCTCATCGCCGCAGGGCTGACACTGGTCTTCGGAGTGATGGGGTTCATCAACCTGGCCCATGGCGTGCTCTACATGGTGGGGGCCTATCTCGCCTTCGCCTTCCTGAACCTGACGGGAAATTTCTGGATTGCCGCGCTTCTGGCGATGGTTGCGGCCCTGGTCTTCGGTCTTGCGCTGGAGCATTTCGTATTCCGTCATCTTTACACCCGCAATCACCTCGATCAGGTGCTGGCGACCTTCGGGATCATCATCTTCCTGAACGAACTGGCGAAGGTTCTGTTCGGCGCGGCGACGCTCTCGATCCCGGTGCCGGCCCTGCTCGACGGCTCCATCCCGCTGACGCCCGAGTTGAACTATCCGGTCTACAGGCTGGCGATCATCGGCGTCGGGCTTCTGGTGGCTGCGCTGCTCTACGGGATTGTCAGCCACACCCGTGTCGGCATGCTGGTCCGTGCCGGGGCAACCACGCCCGAGATGGTCAATGCGCTGGGTGTGAACATCGAACGGCTTTTCATGATCGTCTTCGGGGTCGGTGCGATGCTTGCGGGCTTTGCCGGCGTCATCGCCGCGCCGATCTTCGCCATTGAACCGGGGATGGGAGACAATATCCTGATCGTCGCATTCGTCGTCATCATCATCGGCGGCATCGGCTCGATTCGCGGTGCCTTCGTGGCGGCGCTGCTGGTCGGCCTGATCGATACGCTGGGGCGCTCGCTGGCGACCGAAATGACCGGCTTTGTCTTCAGCCCGTCCATGTCGAACCAGATCGGCCCGGCCCTGGCGTCCATGCTGATCTACATTCTCATGGCCGCCATCCTGATCTTCCGACCGCAGGGGCTCTTGCCCGCAAAGGGTACAGCATGAGCGCCCGCAATGCCGAACTGCTGACAGCCGGAGTGATCTTCGTGCTGCTGCTGATTGCTCCGCCGCTGCTCGAGGCGCTGGGCCTCGGCTATATGACGGGTCTCCTGATGAAGGCGATGCTGCTGGCCATCGCCGCGCTGTCGCTCGATCTGATCGTCGGCCAGGGCGGCATGATCAGCCTCGGTCATTCGGCCTTTGTCGGCCTCGGGGCCTATTCTCTGGCCATCGGGCTGGAGTCGGGCATCGACAACATCCTCGCGCTGATGGTGATCGCGCTCGTCGTTTCGGGCCTGTTCGCGCTGGTCACCGGGGCGCTGGCGCTGCGTACATCGGGGATCTATTTCCTGATGATCACGCTGGCATTCGGCCAGATGGCCTATTTCACGCTGACCTCGCTGGCCGGCTATGGCGGCGATGACGGGCTGACGCTGTGGTCGCTGGCAACCCTTTTCGGCAGCAAGGTGGTGCAGAATTCCGGCCAGCTTTATTTCGTGATCCTGGGAGTTCTGCTGGCGACATGGTGGCTCCTGCACCGCATCACCCATGCGCGCTTCGGCCGGGTTCTGCGCGGCGCGCGCGACAATGCCGAACGGGCCGAGGTGATGGGCTTTTCGGTGTTCCGCTATCGGCTGACCGCCTATGTGATCGCCGGCATGATCGCCAGCATTGCCGGCCTGCTGACCGCCCAGCAGAACGAATTCGTCAGCCCTTCGCTGGCCACCTGGCAGCATTCGGGCGATCTTCTGGTCATTCTGGTGATCGGGGGCATCGGCAGCCGCAACGGCACGATCCTGGGCGCCTTTTTCATTGTCATCGTGCAGGAGCTTCTGGGCGCGATACTGCCCGAATGGCGGCTGATATACGGTCCGCTCCTGGTGCTTGTGGTGCTCTTTGCCAAGGGCGGGCTGAACACGCTCCTGACTCCGGGGCAGGGCAGGCGGGCGGCATGAGCGTTCTGGATATCCAAAACCTGTCCAAAAGTTTCGGTGCCGTCCGGGTCAGCCAGAACGTATCCCTGTCGGTTGAGGCCAAGAAGTGCCATGCGCTGATCGGGCCCAACGGTGCGGGCAAGACCACGCTGATCCACCAGATATCGGGTGTGCTGACGCCGGATGCGGGCCGGATACGGCTTGACGGGCAGGACATCACGGCGTTTCCAATGTGGCGCCGGGCCCAGGCGGGCCTCGGGCGGACCTTCCAGATCAGTTCGACCCTTGCGAGCTTCTCGGTACTGGAAAACGTCGCGCTCGCCGCGCAGGCCAAGGCCGGCTCGTCGATGCGTTTCTTCGGACGCGCTGCCGCTGAAACCGGGTTGAACCGGAAAGCATCCGACATTCTGGCGCGGGTGGGGCTTGCCGATCGTGCCGGAATATTGGCCGCCGATCTCTCGCATGGCGAGCGCCGTCTGCTCGAACTGGGCATCGCGCTTGCCGGTGGACCGAAATTCCTGTTGCTCGACGAACCGATGGCCGGACTTGGCCGAGTGGAAAGCGAACGGCTCACCGACATTCTGGCCGATCTGCGGCGCGAGATCCCGATGCTGCTCGTCGAGCACGACATGGATGCGATCTTCCGCCTTGCCGATGCCGTCACGGTTCTGGTCGATGGCGTGGTCGTCGCGCGGGGCACGCCCGATGAGGTCCGGAACGATCCGGCGGCGCGAGCCGCCTATCTGGGCGAGGACTTCGAATGACCGATCTGGTGACGATTTCCGATCTGCATGCCGGTTACGGAAAATCCGAGGTACTCTTCGGGGTCAATCTGCATATTCCCGAGGGCAAGGTGACCACCTTGATGGGCCGCAACGGCATGGGCAAGACCACCACCGTGCGCTGCATGATGGGCCTCCTGCCTCCGCGCCAGGGCGAAATCAGGATCGGCGGCAACAATCTGGCCGGCGCGCCGCCCTATCACGTCGCCCGTGCCGGACTGGGCCTGGTGCCGGAAGGCCGCCGTATCTTTCCGTCGCTAAGCGTGGTCGAGAACCTGCGCGCCACGGCCCGTCCGCGCGCGGGCGGGTGGACGGAGAAGCGGATCTTCGAGACGTTTCCACGGCTGGCGGAGCGCCGCCGCAATCTCGGCTTCCAGCTTTCGGGCGGCGAGCAGCAGATGCTGGCGATCGGGCGGGCCCTGATGACCAATCCCGCGGTGCTCATTCTCGATGAGGCGACGGAAGGGCTGGCGCCGCTGATCCGCGCGGAAATCTGGTCGCTGCTCGGGCGTCTGAAGGCCGATGGCCTGACGATCCTGCTGATCGACAAGAACCTCGACGAACTGGCCCGCATCTCCGATTACTACCATGTGATCGAGAAGGGGGAGATCGTCTGGGCCGGCGATGCGAAGGCCTTCGCCGAGAATCGTGCCGAAGTCACGCAATTCCTGCATCTATAGGATGCCGCTGCGCCCGAGGCGCCGGGCTACCTGACCTCGCGGGGGGACTCGCCGAAGCGCGCGCGGAAATCGCGCGAGAAGCGGCCCAGATGGCTGTAGCCGCAATCATAGGCGATCTCGCCCACGCTCGCGCGGTTGTGCCGGCGCAGAAGATGAAACCGTGCGTGATCCAGACGCACGTCTCTAAGATACTGCATGGGCGTGACGCCCATATGCTGCTGAAAGGCGGTCTGCAGGGTGCGCCGATGCAGGCCGGCGGCAAGGGCGATATCATCGAGGCAGATGTCTTCGTGATGGCGTTCCTGAACAAATGCGATGGCGCGGCGCACGGATCGGGTGCAAATGCCCGTCCTTGCCGCGCGATCGATCAGGTGCGAGATATTGCTCGGCTGAGCCTCCAGCATGGCGGCGGCCAGCTGGCGCTCCAGCGCCAGTTGTGGCAGTCCCTGTGAACCGGGCTGCCCTGGCCTGTCTCCCACCACACGGGCGGCGGCGAGCGCCAGCGTGAGCAATCGCTGCCCGGCCTCGCGCGCCAGATCGACCTTCGGGTCGAAGCGGACCGGGCCGGGAAGCGCGGCGCCGCAGGCATCGATGGCGACTTCCGTGAGAAAGGCGGCGTCGATCTGAACCATGAGTTTCAGGCAATCCCCCCGCCACAGCATTCGCGTCGGCCTGTCCGGGTTCAAAAGTGTGCCGCATTGCGGGTTTGCATCGACGTCTTCCCCGCGATGGCTGATTTTCGCACTGCCGCGAAGCGGCAGTTGCAGAAGATAGAAATCCTTGAGTTCACCGGGATCGATCGCGACATCGGCACCATAGCTCAGCACGTTCAGGGAAACATGCGCGCCGCGCGCATGGCGGTGGGTGACCTCAAGGCTGTTGCCCGCCACCAGATCGAGCCGGTGGTCGCAATACCGGCGCGCCACGGCCTGGCGAGCCTCGTCCAGATCTCGCGTATGCAGCACCCTGTGCGCGCCAAGCAATGTGTCGTGCAGGCCCATGCCCAAGCCTAGCGCATGCCGGAGATATTTCAAGCCTAAAGAATTTTGACTCGCAAACCGGATAAAGTTTTTCCGCGCCATGCGGCACACTCGGCAAATCACAACCGAATGGGAGAACGGAGCATGGATTACGGAGTGACCCCGGCCGACGGGCGTATAGGTGATCGGGCGTGGAATGTGGTCGGTCACATCTACACCCCGAAACTTCACAGCCAGAATGCCTTTGTCTGGCACGCCCTTATTCCCAACGGAACCTTCGTTCCGCCGCATATTCACCCGACCCAGGACGAATGGATCACGATGCTGAGCGGCAATCTCGAGGTCGAGTTCGGCCATGACGCGGGCCGGGTCACCACCCACAAGGCCGGCCCGGGCGACGTCGTGCGGATGCCGATGGGCAAGTCCCATGGCATCTTCAACCGCTCCGGCGCGGAAGCGACCTGCGTCTTCGGCGTCGCGCCCTCGCGCAAGCTGTTCGATCTGTTCGGCGCGCTCGATGGCGTGACCGACCCGGCCGAACTGGTGCGGCTGTCGGCGCTTCACGAGGTCGATTTCCTGCCGCCGCCGCCGGATGCCGGTTAAGGAGGCTGCCATGGTCAACCGCAAGAAAGTGGCCGTCATCGGCGGCGGTGTTTCCGGCCTTGCCGCCGCCAAGGCCTTCGATGAACGCGGCCATCGCGTGGTCGGGTTCGAGCGCAGCCATGATTTCGGCGGCGTCTGGGAACTCAGCCGCTCCTATCCGGACGTCCAGACCCAGTCGCCAAAGGATCTGTATTGCTATACCGACCATCCGATGCCCGAGGATTATCCCGAATGGCCCAAGGGTCCGCAGGTGCACGCCTATCTGCATTCCTATGCGGCCAAGCATAAACTGCACCGGCTGTTCCAGCTCAACACCAATGTGCGCTCCATGGAGCGCCGCGCCGATGGCAAGCCGGGCTGGACCCTGTCGCTGGAGGCCGGCAGCCACAACTGGACCGAGGATTTCGACTTCGTCGTCATCGGCTCGGGGCAGTTTTCGGACAAGAACATCATCACCCATCCCGGCCAGGACGCCTTCGAGGCCGCCGGCGGACAGGTGATGCATTCGTGCGAATACACCGACCCCTCCATCGTCAAGGACAAGCGCGTGGTCGTTCTCGGCGGGTCGAAATCCGCCACCGACATCGCGGTGAACGCCGCCAATAACGGCGCGCGATCGGTTCACTGGGTCTATCTCGAGCCGGTCTGGCGCATCCCCTACTTCGTCGGCGGGATCAACTTCAAGCGGCTGCTCTACATGCGGGCGCAGGAGCAGCAGTTCAACGCCTGGGGCAGGAGCGGGGTTTCACGCGCCCTTGCCGCCCTCTTCAAGCCGCTGGTCTGGGCCAATTTCCGCGGGCTCGAAACCCTGCTCAAGGCGCAACTGGGTCTGAAGAAATACGGTATGGTGCCGAAAATACCGATTGAAAAGGACGTGTCCTGTTCGGTGCCCATCGTCACGCCCGGTCTTTTCGAGGCGCTCAAGGCCGGCAGGATCAAGAACATTCAGGGCACCTTCGACCGCTATGACGGCAAGACGATCCAGATGACCGGTGGTCAGAAGGTCGAGGCCGATGTCTCCATCCTCGCCGTGGGCTGGAAACTGGGCGTGCCCTATCTGCCGCAGCCTTACCAGGAAAAGCTCGTCGAACCGGACGGCCAGTACCGTGTCTATCGCCTGTCGGTGAATCCCGATCTGCCCGATATGGGCTTTGTCGGCTTCAACTCGTCGTTCTGCACGGTGCTTTCGGCCGAGATGATCGCCAACTGGCTGGTGCGCTATGCCGATGGTCAACTGGCCGATCAGCCGAGCGCGGCGCAGATGAACGAGAACATCGAGATGATGCTGAACTGGAAACGCACCGAACGCCCGGCCGCCAAGATCTATGGCGGCCTGTGTTCGGCCCCCTTCCACTTCAAGCATTTCGATGAGCTTCTGGCCGATATGGGGGCAGCCAGGCGCAAGCGTTCCAACCCCCTGGCCGAACAGTTCAGCTATCCCGACCACAGGGCCTATGGCGAGTTCCTCGCTTCCTGCCCGCAATATCAGGCAGGCTGATCGACCAGTTCGGAGGCCGGCCGTCCGCGCCGCTCTCCCTCCATCCGACAAGCCGCTCGGGCCTTGTTCTGGAGTTCTCCCGCTGGCAAGCTGGAGGAGTGTTCGAGGAAGGCCGCGACATGCGGGATGTGAAAGCCGTAGCCGAGGTTTCGGCCGGGCGTGATGTGCAGATTTTTTACCGCCGGAGGCGCAGGAATGACAATGAAGGACTGGGACGACGCCTACGCCAATATGGCTCATGTTTCAGGTTCGGCGGAAATGCCCGCCCATTGGGCCGCCGAAGCGGCCCGCTATCGCGCCAGTGGCGTGAAGGTCGAGGAGGATATCGCCTATGGTGAAGGCGCGCGCCAGAAGCTCGATATCGTCTGGCCCGAAGGCAGGCCCATTGGGCTCGCGGTCTTTGTCCATGGTGGCTACTGGATGCGGCTCTGCAAGTCCGACTGGACACAGTTTGCCGAAGGCGCGCGGGCGCGGGGATGGGCGGTTGCCCTGCCCGGCTACACGCTGACCCCCGCCGCCCGCATAACCGACATTACCCGCGAAATCGCCGCGGCCATTGCCGTCGCCGCCGAACGCGTGGCCGGGCCGATCCGGCTTTCCGGCCATTCCGCCGGCGGGCATCTGGTGGCGCGAATGGCCTGCGCCGATCTGGAACTCGCCTTTGCGGACCGGATCGAGCACGTCTTGTCCATCAGCGGCCTTCACGACCTGCGTCCGCTGATGCGGACCGCGATGAACGACACGTTGCGGCTGGATCTGGCGGAAGCCCGCTCGGAAAGCCCCGCGCTGTTGGAGCCGCGTCCGGGTACGCGCCTTGTCGCATGGGTCGGTGGGGGTGAAAGGCCGGAATTCATCCGCCAGGCGCAGCTGATGGATATCGCCTGGCAAGGCTTCGACGTCGCCACCGCGTCCTATGCGGATGGCATCCACCACCATTTCTCCGTCATCGAAGGTCTGAAAGACCCTGACAGTGCGATCACCGCCCGCCTGATCGAGGGATAGGACCACGCGTTTCCCGGCGCGCGGATCGCAGCGTCGTTCCGTACCGCTATGAGGAAACGGGCGCCCGAAAAACGGCCGATATCGCCCGGCACCCCATCGTTTCGATCCGCATCAGCGCGTCCCATGCCGCAAGCGCCTGTTCCTGCCGCCAGATGCCTCGCGCATTCTGGATGAATTTGGTGCGCAGCGCTTCCTCGGGCAGCGGATTGGTTATGTGGCCGCGCGGCTTGGCGAGGCGCCGGAACCAGGTGGAACCGTCACGCCGCTCGACCGAGACTTCGGCAAGGTCGCCATTGTCCTCTCCGAAGCCGGCGCCGACGGTAACCGTGATCCTGCTCATCATCTCGTCGAGGGCGGCGTCTTCTAGCGCGTCGTCGGTGAAGTCTGCGGCGCTGACGGAACCGCGAACCAGGGCGCAGGCGGCGGCATATTCCACGCTGAATTTTGCCTGCAGCGGGGCCACCGGCCGGCCTTTGACGCGCATGCGTTCGAGGCGCGGCGAGATCGCTATGCGAAGCTTGCGGATATTGGCGGGGTCGAGCGCGCCGGCTTCCACGCCGTCCAGCAGCATGTCGATCGTGGTGTGGAGCAGGGAGCAGTTGGGATAGGTCTTGAACACGAGGCCGGGCCTGTCCAGCTCGAAGGGCGAGGCAAGCGCCTCCAAAATGCCACGCAGTCGGGAGTGGTCGGCCTTGCCGAAGAGCGCCATGAAGCCCTCATGGGCTTCGAGCGCCTCCGGGTTTGCGGTGAAGCCGCGCCCTGCCAGCCGGGCGGCGAGGATGCCGTTCTGCGCGGCCAGACCGGGGCCAAGCGCCTTGGTCATCGTGCCGAAGTTGGCGCGAATGCCGCCCGCCATGGTCGCGGCGATGCCGATCGCATGCCGTGTCTCGATAACATCCAACTTGAGCAGATGAGCGACAGCGCAAGCCGCGCCCACGGTGCCGAGCGTCATGGTAGTGTGCCAGCCGCGTTCCGAGTGCGTATCATTGACCGCCCGTCCGAGTTTTGCCGCGACCTCGACACCGACGGCATAGGCTGCGACGAGGCTCTCGCCCGAAGCGTCGATTTCCTCGCCGACGGCGAAAACCGCGGGAACGATCGGGGCCGAAGGATGCCCCCGCATGGATTCGTTGGTGTCATCGAGCGCGAGCGCATGGGCAGCCGTCCCGTTCACCAGCGCCGCGTTTCGTGCCGTGGCGCGAAGAGCCGTGCCCCAGACGGTGCATCCGCCGGGTTCGTCCAATGCCGCCTTTCTGACGATTTCCGCGGCGGGATCGCCGACGCCGGCAAGGGCGCACCCCATGCAGTCCGCCATGGCCTGCCTGGCCGAAACCCGGACCGGGCCGGGCAGCGATAAAGGGTCATGCGCCGCCACGAACCGGGCCAGCGCTTCGGTGAAGCGAGACTCTGACAATGTATGCTCCCGGCGCAGCCTGACTTGCTTAATCCACGATGACACCCCGGCCGCTGTCGAAGTAGTCCTCGACATGGCAGTCCATGACGGTCATGAAATTCTCGATGGAACGCTCGGCCTCGGCCCTGCCGGGCCGGCCCCTCTTGACGACCGCCTCCACCACCGCGGCCAGCGCGTCCTGCGGCACCACGGCAATGCCGCTCGCGCTTGCGGCGATCACATCGCCGGGATGCACGATCACATTGCCACAGTTCACCGGAACGTTGATCTCGGCGGGGCCGAGCTTTGGTCCGGAGAAGGGAGCCTGCGCCAGGCCGTAGATCGGGAAACCGGCCTCCTGCGCCTCGTCGATGTCCCGATAGGCTCCGTTCACGATCACGCCCGTCAGGCCCCGCATGCGCCGGGCGTGGCGCAACATTTCGAAGCCGCCCAGGCACCATTCGGTGAAACCCTGGCCATCGATCACCAGAACGTCGCCGGGCTCGACCAAGCGCAGGGCCCGCATGACGCCGAGATTGTCTCCCGGTGGACATTTTACCGTGGAAGCCGTTCCGACGACGGGCATTGCCGGCAGATAGAGCGGCTTTATCGCCGAGGACATGGTGTACATTCTTCCCACGAGATCGCAGACGAACGTGGTATCCACACCGTCCAGCCGCCTGACCAGGGCCGCTTCCGGACGCGTGAAATGGCGCCTGATCTTGAAGGGCGGGACGGGGTATTTCCAACGATGATTGCTGTCGGGCAGGGTTCCCATGGCCGTTTGCTCCTTGGACTATGCGGGTAGCACGCGCGCCTGCCCGACAGACCAGGAGATGGTCACGCGATCGCCCGGAGCGGGTGCGGCATTCGTGCCGTTCGAAAGTTCCTCGACGAGCACGGATGTTCCTCCGTCGAGTTCGAGAAAGTGCTTTACCGTGCTGCCGCTGATCACCGAGCCGCGTATGGTGGCATCCAGCCGGTTGCCGCCGGCGTCGATCTCGCGCAGATGCAGCACCTCGGGCCGCAGCAATACCTTCACGCTTTGGCCGTGGGAGAGGGGTGCGTCGTGGCGGACGGTGATGATCTCCCCATTGACCAGGCGCACACGGTCCTCGCCGGCGACGGTGGCGTCGAGGAGGTTGGACTGGCCGATGAAGTCGGCGACGAAGCTCGAATTCGGCTGGAAGTAGAGTTCGTTAGGCGTCCCGATCTGTTCCGCACTGCCGTTGTTCATCAGGATGATGCGATCCGACATGGTCATCGCCTCTTCCTGATCGTGCGTGACGTAGAGCATGGTGATGCCGAGCTGCACCTGAAGCCGCTTGATCTCCAGCTGCATCTGCTCGCGCAGTTTCTTGTCGAGGGCGCCCAGGGGCTCGTCCATCAGGATGATGCTGGGATCGTAGACGATGCAGCGGGCCAGCGCGATGCGCTGCTGCTGGCCGCCGGAAAGCTCCTTCGGCTTTCTCCCGGCGACATGGGGAAGCTGAACCAGCTCCAGCACGTCTTCCACCTTGCGTCGGATTTCCTCCCTGGGAAGGCCCCGGATCTGCAGCGGGAAGGCGATGTTCTGAAAGATGGTCATATGCGGCATGAGGGCATAGCTTTGGAAAACCATGCCCAGACCGCGTTTGGCCGAAGGGACATTCGTGACGTCGACGCCGTCGATCCAGACCTCGCCACCGGTCGGCTCCGTCATGCCGGATACGATGTTGAGCAGGGTGGTCTTGCCCGATCCGCTCGGCCCTAGAAGCGTCAGAAATTCCCCTTCGGTGACCGAAAGATTGGTAGGCGCGAGCGCCACGGTAGGTCCGTACCGTTTCTCCACGTCGTTGAGTTGTACCTTCACCATGAACAGGCTCCGCGGGGATTATTGTTGCGGTTCGTTGCGGCGCGTCACGACGACCAGCACGCAGACCACGACCGAGAAAAGCATCAGCAAGGAGGATACGGCGGCGAGAACCGGCGAGATTTCCCACTGGATGCTGCTGAACATTTTAATAGGCAGCGTTTCATAGCCCGCGCGGGTAATGAACCATGCGATCACCACCTCGTCGAACGACATCAGGAAGGCGAAGAGGCTGCCGCCGACAATGGCGGGCTTGAGGAGCGGCAGTGTGACGCGAAACAGGACGGTAAAGGGTCCCGCACCCATCACCGTCGCGGCTTTTTCCAGGTTCGGATCGACGTTCTGCAGGCCGGCGGTCGCGGTGACGATCACGAAGGGCATGGTCACGACGGTCAGGCCGAGCACGAGACGCAGTTCGCCGTGGGAAAGGCCGATGCGCACGAAATAGATGTAGAGGCCGAGCGCAATGACGACCGACGGCACCATGATCGGGCTGAGAAGGAACATCGCCACCAGCCGCTTGCCGGGAAACCTTCCGCGCACGAGGCCATAGGCGGCGGGGATGCCCAGAAGCAGGGATATGAGCGTCGTCCAGATGGCCACGCGCACGCTGAGCCACGTCGCCGCAAGCCATTGCGGGTCGCCGAAATACTGTCGATAGAGGTCGAGCGACAGGCTGGGCGGGGGAAAGACCATTTCATGGGTGTCGCCGAAGGAGATCGGGACGACGATCAGGCTTGGCAGGACCAGGAAGGCCAGGACCGCAAAGGCGGCGCCCTTGAGCAGTCGGTTTGCCTGTGGATCGGCGCTCATCTGTCCTGCCCTCCCAGGAGGCTCGATCCGCCGGGAACCCTGGCAAGCGTATAGGCGACGATCATCGCGAAGCTGAAAAGGATGACGGCGAGCGTCGACGCGGCCTGCCAGTTCAGCGTTTCGCGCGTGTAGAAATCGACCAGATTTGACAGCATCATGTCCTGTCGGCCGCCCAGCAGCGCGGGAACCACGAAGAAGCCGAGCGACAGGATGAGGACGAGGAGCGTTCCCGTCATGATGCCGGGCAGGCATAGGGGCAGGGTGATGCGGAAGAATATCCTGAGGCGGCCCGCGCCCATGATGCTGGCCGCGCGCCTGAGTTCGGGGGGCTGCGCCATCAGGCTCGTCAGGATCGGGAAAACCATGAACGGTATGAGGAAATGACTCATGCCGACGATCACGCCGGCCTTGTTGAAGAGCAGCGGCAGCGGACCGAGGCCGAAGAAGGCGAGAGCGTCGTTGATGATGCCGCTCTGGCCGAGCAGGATGGTGAAGGCGAAAGCCTTTACGAGGACACTCGTCCAGAACGGAACCAGCACGAAGATCATCAGGACGGCACGGACCTTCGGTCTCTGCTTCGAGAGGAAATAGGCGAGCGGGAAGGCAAGCGACAGCGATACTGTGGTCGACAGGAGGCTGATCGTGAAGGTCGACCAGGCGACCTTGTAGAACAGCGTGGAACTGAAGATGTCGCGGTAGCCGGCAAGAGACCAGGATCCGCCGTCAGCATCCGTCACGCTTTGCAGCGCCACCCCGGCAAGGGGTAGCGCATAGACCGCGATCATGAAGACAACCGCCGGTATGACGAAATAGGCTGTCTTGAACCTTCGCTGGGTCATGTCCTGAAACCGCCGATGACCGGATCCCGCGGGAGGATCATGTCAGAAGCCATTCCTTGAAGCGCTTGGTCAGCATTTCGTCCTTGCCGGACCACCAGTCGACATCGAGGATGAGATTGGACTTGCCTTCCGGATCGGGCACCCAGGGGCGGATGTCGGCATTCAGCTTGTCCAGCACTCCGGTTGCCGCCGGTGCGTGGCCGGTGATGTTGCAATAGGCTTCCTGGCGGTCCGGCCGGGTGAAGAATTCGGTAAACCGCATCGCCGCCGACTTGTTCCTGGTCCCTTTGACGGTGGCCATCCAGTTGGCGCCGATCAGATGGTTCTGGGCCGAGAAGGTAAGCGGCACGCCGGCCTTGCGCGCGCCATAGACCCGGGACAGATAGGTGTAGCACATGTCCAGTTCGCCGGCCTGAACGAGCTGGACGGTCTGGGGCGTCTGGGCAACCCATTGCTGAATGTGCGGTTTGATCTTGTCGAGCGACTTGAAAGCGCGTTCGACGTCGCAGGGATAGAGCTGGTCCGGCGGCACGCCATCGGCGAGGAGAGCGATCTCGAGCGTCTCGCCGATGCGGTTGCGCAGGCCGCGGCGGCCCGGAAATTTTTCGACATTCCAATAATCCGCCCAGGTCAGCGGCCGCTTGTCCGCCGGAAGGCTGTCTTCGCTGTAGCACATCACGCCGGCATAGAAATGCGTCGCCATCTCGTACTGGCGGCGGGCGGCGGGTACGAGCCGGTCCATCGGAACGATGGTGGTGTCGATTTCCTCGAAGAGGCCGAGTTCCTCGCCCGTGGTCACCCAGCTGTTGACCAGGTCGACCATGTCCCATTCGACATCCTTCGACTGAACCTGGACTTTGATCTTGGCCAGTTCGGGACCCGCAACGGAGATTACCGGAATGCCGGTTTCCTCGGTAAAGGGATCGTAGTAGGCGGCCTTCTTGGCTTCGGCCACGGCGCCGCCCCAGTTGGCGATGACGATCTGTTCGGACGCCTTCGCCTTCCCCGGAATGAGTATGGCCGGCGTGGCCAGGGTCGCTCCGGCAACGCCGGTCAAGAATGTGCGGCGGCTAACGGATGACGTCACCGCGTCGGCTGATCTTTTGTCCGTCATGGTTTTCTCCCACGTTTCCCGCAGACTCGCGGTCTGCTGGTTTGCGAATTCAGACAGGTTCCCGTCGAGTGCAGGGATGCCCGGCAACAGGATTGCCGACCAGAGTCATTGCGTAAATAGATAGTTTGTGATTGGTTAATTAGAAAAATTAATGATCTTACAATGATGAAACGACTTCCTACACTCGCCAGCCTGCAAGCGTTCGAGAGTGCCGCCCGACACCGCAGTTTCACCCGCGCTGCCGTGGAGCTCCATCGTACCCAGGGCGCCGTAAGCCAGCAAATCCGCCATCTGGAGGAGCATCTGGGGCTCGTGCTCTTCGAACGGGTGCGCCAGCGCATCATTCTCACCAATGCGGGCGGCGCCTATCTCGACGATGTGCAGCGCATGCTGGCCGACATCACCGAATCGACCTATCGGGCGATGGCGGCCGGCGGCCATCAATCCCTCAATCTGGGCGTCCTGCCTTCCTTTGCCAACAGCTGGCTGGTACGGCGGATTCCGCGTTTCGTCGAGCGCCACCCCACCATCAACATCAATTTCATCTCGCGCAATCTGCCGTTCGATTTCCAGGAAAGCCGTCTCGATGCGGCGATCCATTATGGCGAGCCTACCTGGGCCGAAGCGGCGATCTACTTCCTTCTGGATGAGAAAAAAGTCGCCGTCTGCAGCCCGGACTTCAAACAGCGTCATAGCATAGCAGGCCCGCGGGATCTTGTCGGTGTGCCGCTGCTGCAATTGCGTTCGCTGACGCTTGCCTGGGCCGACTGGTTCGAACACAGGCAGATCGCGGCGGAGAAGGCGACGCAGGGCTTTCGCTTCGACAGCTTCAACCTGATTGCCGAGGCAGCCAAGGTCGGTCTTGGCGCTGCCCTGTTGCCCGAGTTCCAGATCCATCGCGAGGTAGAGGCGGGACATCTGGAAATCATTCCATCCACGCCGGGACCGAGCAACCGGGCCTATTACTTTGTCTGCCCGGAAGAAAAATCCGCCATGCCAACGGTTGTCGCATTTCGTGACTGGATCCAGGAAGAGGCGGCACTGGAGCGGTCGGCGGTGGGCGTTGTGGCTTGAGGCTAGCCGCTGTGGCGTTCAGGGGCCGATGCGGGCGTGGAGCATTGCTCTAATCGCCGCCGAAGCGTTTGACAGATGGGTCCGGGTGGCCAATCGCGCTGCGCTGCCGTCGCGTTGCCATATCGCATGCGCAACGGCGATCTGATCCCGTCCGCGGCTTTCGGAAATTGTAAAGTTCTGGTTGCAATAATACCATATCCTCAGCGAGAGATTGAAGTAAAGATGCGCCGTGGGCTCGAGAAACGGGTTTCGCGCCATCCTGAAAATTCTGCGGTGAAACTGCGCGTCGAGGTCGGTGACCTCGGCATTCGTGGAGGCGGCCTGTATCATATTTGCCAGCTCGACCAGGCTGGCGCGCTCATCATCCGTTGCGCGTTCGCTCGCCAATTGCGCGGCAAGGCCCTCCAGTTCCTGGCGAATCTCGGTCAGCCACAATTCATCACCGATATTGATTTCCGCAGCGAAAGTTCCGCGACGCGGAAATATGGAAACGAGCCGCTCGAAAGCCAACCGTCTTATGGCGGTGCGAATCGGCGTCAAACCAAAGCCCAGCTTGGCGCTGAGTTCGTCTTCACTCAGGGTGGCGCCAGGCGCGATTTCGACGCGTACGAGTAGGTCTCTGAGGTTGTGGTAAGCATGCTCGCCAAGCTGGTTGGCGTGACTGATGGTGGCTTCTGACATGTGAACTAAAATTTTTATCTAATGGCTGCTGCCTTTTAAAGCATTTGCGTTCTTCAAACCAGTAGCATCGAGCTTGTTGGCGACCCGACAAATAGCCGCTTGACGGCCATTCGTACTCATCGTACTTTCATAATGACTGAAATTTCAGTCATTATGTCAGAAACGGAGGAAACAGTCATGTACAAGCTTCATTTGTTGGCCGTCGCTACCGCATTTGGAATTCTGGGGGGTGTTTCCGGAAATGCCAAAGCGCAGGATCTGCCCGGTCTGGTTCCGCAGGATATCCGTGAACGGGGCTATATCGAGATCGTCACAGATCCGTCTTTCGGTCCGCCGTGGAGCTACCACCCGGGGGACGATCAGAGCGAATATGCGGGCATCGACGTTGATATCGCCAACGAGTTCTCGAAACGCCTGAACCTGGAGCCGCGGTTTGTCAGCCTTGGTTTTGCGGCGATCATTCCCGCTCTCAAGTCCGGCCGTTTCGACATGGCCATGGCCGGCATGAGCGATACCGAGGAGCGCGGGAAGCAGATCGACATGATCGACTACGCGTTGGATTCGACGACGCTTCTGGTACAGGCGGGCAATCCCAATAACATCCGGGGTCTTGAGGATCTTTGCGGCTTGTCGGTAGCCGGTGTCACCGGCTCTATCCAGCTCGCGATGGCGGAAGAGCAATCCCCGAAATGCGCCGAGCCGATCAAGATCACGGCCTTTCCCACCAAATCGGACGCCGTGCTTCAGGTCGAGACCAAGCGCATGGACGCCACGCTCGACGGTTATATCGTGTCGGGATACCTCACCAAGGAGGGTATTCTGGGCAAGAAAAACATGGAGGCCGTCTTTGAGGCGGTGCTCAATCCCAAACCACTGGGTATCGGTGTGGCAAAGGAGAATGCCGGCTTGCGGGACGCCGTCGTCGCTGCAATCAACGCCATGATCCAGGACGGGACCTATCAGAAGATCTTCGCGAAATGGGGCGATGACAACATGCCGCTGAAGGCGGCGGATGTTAACAATTTCCGTCTCGGGCGGGAATGATTCCCTCCCGCCTCAAAGCCACGGCAGCCACAGGAGGGAAAGCGAGATGATGTCTTCCAGGCCTGGTTTCACATTGGTTACATCATTCCTTTCCCTGCTGGCTGCCGTCGGCGTGGTCTACATGTTCGCGACATCGCAGGTGGTGTGGGACGAGGTTCTGACCTATCTGACGGCTCCGGCGATCTTTTACGGGATCTATGTAACCGTCGGCCTGACAATGATTTCCATGTCCCTGGGGATCATGCTGGGTGTCATATCGGCCTTGATGAGCATCTCGCCATCACCGATTCCCAGGGTTTTCGCGCAATTCTATGTTTGGTTGTTTCGCGGTATACCGCTGCTGGTCCTCATTATCTTCTGCTACAATTTTGCGTTGTTCGCTCCCCGGATCGGGTTTGGTGAATTCTCCGTCTCGACCAATGCGGTAATGACGAGCTTCACTTCGGCGGTGCTGGCGCTGAGCCTGCACGAAGGCGCCTATATGTGCGAAATCGTGCGGGGCGGTATCCTCTCCGTGGACAAGGGGCAGATCGAGGCGGCCCGCGCACTGGGCATCAGTCGCCGCAAGACATTCTGGCGCATTGTCCTGCCGCAGGCGTTGACGGTGGTTATCCCGGCAACCGGCAATCAGACGATTGGTATGCTCAAGGCCACGTCGCTGGTTTCGGTGATCGGCGTGCACGATCTGCTCACGCAGGCCCAGTTCATCTATACCAAAAACTATCTCATCATCGAATTGCTGATCGTTGCGGCGGTCTGGTACTTGGGCCTGGCGGCTGTGGCGGGCCTCGGACAACGCTATCTCGAATACTGGATTTCGTCGCGAAAGGCGGGCAGGCGCGCCATGACCCCGGCGCTTCGCAGTGCAGTAGCGTCGAGCGAAGGGATGACCGGAGAGGTGAGATCGTCATGAACTCCGCGATGATTTCGATCAAGAATCTACACAAGAGCTATGGTGCTCAGGAGGTTCTAAGGAACATTTCCCTGGATGTTGGAAGCGGTGAGGTGGTGGCGATCGTCGGGCCGTCCGGCTCGGGCAAGAGCACGCTGCTGCGCTGCGTGAATTTCCTCGAGACGTTTGCGAGCGGCAGCATCACTGTTGGCGGTGAAGCGATCGGCTACAGGGAGAGCGGTGGCAAACGACGCCTGCTGGAGGAAAGGGAGATCGATCGGCAGCGCGCCGAGATCGGCATGGTGTTCCAGAAATTCAATCTGTTTGCCCACATGACGGTGACGCAGAACCTCATCGAGGCACCAGTGCAGGTGTGCCACCAGAAGCCCGATGTGGCACGCCGTTACGGGCTGGAGCTTCTTCAAAAGGTCGGGCTGGAGGAGAAGCGCGATGCCTATCCCGAACATCTGTCCGGCGGTCAGCAGCAGCGCGTGGCCATCGCCCGCGCCCTTGCCATGCGGCCCAAGGTGATGCTGTTCGACGAGCCGACCTCCGCGCTCGATCCCGAATCGGTGGGAGAGGTACTTAACGTCATACGGCAACTCGCCGGTGAGGGAATGACGATGATGATCGTGACCCACGAAATCGGCTTCGCGCGGGAGGTCAGCGACCGGTTGGTTTTCATGGATGACGGACGCCTTGTGGAGGTGGGGCCGCCGTCGGAGGTGATCGGCAATCCCCAAAACGAGCGGACGAGAGCCTTCCTGTCTAAAGTGCTCTGAACTATCGCCACGTTTTACGCCCGAAACCTGAAGGCCGGCGGGCCTTAGAGCGTGTCTTGTTTAGCTGGAAGCAGTTTGAATGGATGGATTTTTCGCACCTGACGAGAAGAATACCGCAGAGCATAGCCTTGGCTATGGTCGAGGATTTCGACGACGTCAGAGCGGAAAAGAC
>JAGRLT010000025.1 GCA_020441665.1 Nitratireductor sp. | reverse complement strand
CTGCGAGGCTTGAGGCAAGAAGGGTGATGGCGACAACGGAAAGGAGAGGGCGCATTGGATACTCGCTACGGCAATGCAGGTTACGGCAGACCGGATCACATCGGGCCGTGGCTGGCCCGGCGGTCGGCGCCATCATCGGCCGCCCGGGCAACGGAAAAGTAAAGATGACTGGAAAAGCTAAACTTGTCTCGAATCTTGGTAAGCAGACGGTTTAGCGCCTTGGTTAGCAAAACGTGAAGCGCCGCCGGCTGGCTCCGGCTGGCCCCTACCGTATCCGGCGCTTGGTATCGGCAAGCACCGCCGGCAGGATCTCCTGCACCGCTTCGATGCTGGCGCCGTTATGGATCCGCCGGTCGTAGAGCATGTTGAGGATGATCCGGTCGAAGCGGGTGAAGCGGGTATGCCGCGTCCGGTCGTTGAACATGCTTTCCTTCAGCGTCGGATGCTCGTTGAGCGGCCCGAGTCCCTGCAGGATTTCCTCGATCATGCAGCGGCGGAACAGCGCTTCGCCGCCATCGGAAACCACCACCGCATCGGAACGGATGATGCCGGTGCGCGAAAACACCGAACGCACCAGGCACTTGCCGGGAACCGCCGCCGTCGGGCGCCGGTAGACCTTTTCCCGGGCGATTTTCACATAGTCCTCCCGGTCGACCACATAGACGTTGAAATTGGCCGTCGCCGCATTGCGCGTCGTCTCGGTGCGGATGCCCTGGATCGAGGAATTGAGCGAGCGGATGAACTGGGCGACCTGCGCGGTGCGGTCGCGGCCGGCCAGGTTGACGATGTTGAAGCGCACCGGGCCGGCAAACTTGCGGATATAGCGCGACTGGATGCCGAACGGCGCATATTCGGCGCCGAACACCGTCAGGTTGAAACCGCGCAGGATTTCCGCATTGCTGGCGGCCCGCGCCGCAGCCGGCAGGGCGGCGAGCATAAGGCAGAGCATGGCTGCGAAGAGCGCAAACCGCCGCGCTGCGCCCTGGAGGGTTTCCCCGGCAGGGCCGGTACGTTCGGACAATCGGGATGGCTTCATGGATATCGGATGAAAAATCGGCTCGCTTCGAAGACGGTCGCGATCATAGCGTATTGCGCTGCGATAGATACCGGTTTCTTCTCCTGACAGGAACTGTCAGTGGACGATGGTAACGTCGATCGGGATCGTGATTCGGAGGGAGAGGCAATGGCACAGGATGATGGCCTGATCGTCGGCGCGGATGGCAGGGCGCGCTGCTGGTGGCATGGCGATCAGGCAGATTACCGCGCCTATCATGACGATGAATGGGGCCATCCGGTTACCGACGATACCCGCCTGTTCGAAAAGCTCTGCCTCGAAGGCTTCCAGTCCGGCCTTTCCTGGCTCACCATTTTGAGAAAACGCGAGAACTTCCGCAAGGCGTTCGCCGGCTTCGACATCGCCCGCGTGGCGAGGTTCGATGATGACGATATCGCGCGCCTGCTGGGCGATGCCGGCATCGTGCGCCATCGCGGCAAGATCGTCTCGACCATCAACAATGCCGGCCGGGCACTGGAACTGAGGCGGGAGTTCGGCTCGCTTGCCGCCTATTTCTGGGCGTTCGAACCTGGAGCGGCCGAGCGGCCGTCGCGGGTGGTCAAGGGCGGGATACCGGGCAAGACGGAAACCTCGACCCGCATTTCGAAAGACCTGAAGAAACGCGGCTGGTCCTTTGTCGGCCCGACCACGGTCTACGCCTTCATGCAGGCCATGGGTCTCGTCAACGACCATCTCGAGGGCTGCTGCTGCCGCGACGTGGTCGAGAGGAAGCGCAAGGCGCTGAAACGGCCGACGGCATGATCGCGCGCTGAGACGGCCCGCCCGTCAATTGACCGGCGGCACCGCCCTGGCGCGTTGCGGCCGGTGCTGGTCGGAAAGCTGCCAGACAAGATAGGCGATCAGCGCGGCAAGGATGATGCCGCCGCCGATCACGGTGCGGGGCGAGGGCGTTTCGCCCAGGAAGAGCCAGACCCAGACCGGCCCCAGAATGGGTTCCGCCGTGCCGATAAGGGCGGCGAAGGCCGAGGGGATCATCCGCGCGCCCGTGGTGAAAAACGCCATGCCAAGCCCCAGCGATGCGCCGAACAGGATCAGAATACCCAATTGCCCGGGCGTGACGGCAAGCGTGGGAACGGCATTGTGCATCACACAGACCGCCGCCAGCCAGCCGAGCGCCGAGCCGGTGAAGACGGCGGGCGTCATGCGGATGTCGGCATAGCGCCGGGTGACGACGGTTGCTATGGCTATGGCAAAGGCGATCAGCATGGACAGGCTGTCGCCAACGGGCGACACCGCACCGGAGAGCGAATCGGAGACCATCACCCCGACACCGCCGATCACCGCCGCGATCGCGATCCAGGTCGGCAGCCGCACGGGTTCGCGGAACAGGACGAAGGAGATCAGCGCGGCGATCAGTGGCACGCCGGCTTGCATCAGCAGGATGTTGGCGACGGTGGTGTAATCGAGCGCCACGACGAAGGCCGTCGATGCGGTGGCAAAACAAATGCCGACGGCAAGGCCCGGCCAGCCCATCTGGGCGAACAGTTTCAGCGTTCCGCGCGGTCCGTCGCGCCACACCATGAAGGCCAGCAGGAACAGCGAAGCAGAGCCCGTGCGCCAGAATACGGTGACCCATGGGTTTTCCACTTCGGCGATGCGGGCCAGCACACCACCGACGCTCCAGGTCAGCGCCGACAGGAAAACCAGCACGGCGCCCAGGCTTTCGCCAGACCGCGCGGCACTCGATGCCGGATCGCTGCCGCCAAGGGGAGCGGCTGAATGCTCCGCCACGTTTCGCTCCTTCCGCCATTCGCCGAGGGCATGCTGTTCATCGTCACTGGGAGACTATGCGGGCCGGCGGGCGCCCGGCGAAGCGGCAATTGCGACGCAATTGTCGCAAATCCGGGGCCTACCCTTGCGCCCCGGCAGAGAGAGCACCGGCGGTGCCGGTCAACCGGTCAGCCGGTCCGCCTTGCCTTCGACAGGATGGCGATCGCGACACCGCCCAGGATCAGTGCCGAGGCAAGGATGAAGCGCAGCGACCATTCCTCGCCCAGCGTCAGCGTGCCGCCGGCGCCGGCGATCACCGGCACGGTCAGTTGCAGGATCGCCGCCTGCGTCGCCGAAAAGGCCCGCAACACCCGGTACCACAGCGCATAGCCGAGGCCAGAGGTGACGGCGCCCGAAAGACAGGCAAGCAGAACGCCCGGGACACTCGCATCGAGGACGGCAAGGAAGGGCAGCAGCGCGACGAGCCCCATCGGCACCGAGCGCAGGAAATTGCCGGCGGTCGCCGCCAGCGGATCGGCCACGCCGCGCCCGCGCAGGGTATAGGCGCCCCAGCAGATGCCGGCGACGGCCATCAGCAGGGCGGCAAGGGGATCGGGCGCCGACAGCCCCGGCGACACCAGCCAGGCGAAGGCGCCGAAGGCGGTGACGAGACCGAGCCATTCGAGCGCCCCCGGCCGGTCGCCCTGATGGAGCGCCCTGCCGATCATCGTTGCCTGGACCGAGGCGAACAGGATCAGCGCGCCCATGCCGGCATTGATCGCCACATAGGAAAAGGAAAAGAACACCGCATAGCCGGTCAGCGCGGCGGCCGACAGCCAGTTTCCGTTGGCCTTCAGCGGGCTGAGGCCGCGCCCGTGCCCATTTCCATGCCCATCTCCGTATCCATCATCGGGCCGACGCAGACCCACCAGCAAAGCGAGCATGGCGGCGCCCGCCATGAGACGGATGCAGGAATAGCTTGCCGGATCGATCAGCGCCGCACCGCCGGCATCGGGCCCGATGGCGATCCGCCCGATCACCGAATTCGCCGCGAAGGCGATCATGGTGAGCGTTGCGAGCAGAAAGGTGATCATCGAAGTCCCCGCCAAGCGGCCCATCATTGGCACGAAGCCGGTCGGAGCGCCAGTGTCGCACTCTCCTGACACTATGTGTCAGGGTGTCATGGTACGAAAAGGTTAAGCATGGAAGAAGGAGGCCAGGCCGCAAATGCCGGCACCGTTGCAGCAGGAATTTGATTTCGGGCGGCATGTCGCCGCCCTCGACGCGGCGTGCCGGGACCGATTGCGCCATCTGCGACAATTGGTGCTCGACACCGCCAGCAATACGCAGGGCGTGGGCGAAATTATCGAATGCCTCAAATGGGGCCAGCCTGCCTTCGTCACTCAAAACCCGAGATCCGGCAGCACGATCCGCATCGATGCCGTACGCGGTAAAGCCGGTACGGTGGCCATGTATTTCATCTGTACCAGCGGCCTGGTCGAAGATTTCCGCGAACGCTATCGCGATACGTTCCGCTATGAAGGCAATCGCGCGCTGATTTTCGCTGCAGACGATCCGATCCCTGAGCCGGAACTCAGACACTGCATCGCCATGGCGCTGACCCGCAGGCTGAGGCGCTAAACCATCAGATCAATGAGATCCGGCCCGATCGCGCCTTCGATCTTCAGCAATTGTCGCTTGGTCTCGATGCCGCCGGGCGCGGAAAAGCCGGTCATCGCGCCGCCGGCGCCGACCACCCGGTGGCATGGCACGATGATCGGAAACGGATTGCGCCCGAGCGACTGGCCGACCCGCTGCGACAGCGCCACGTCGCCCAGCGCGCGGGCCAGATCGCCATAGGTCCTGGTCTCGCCCGGGCCGATGGCGCGGGTCAGCGCGTAGAGCTCGGTTTCGAACGCGCCCAGATCCCTCAGATCGAGCCGGGCTTGCATCAGGTCTTTCGACGCGCCCGCCATCAGCGCCCGGATGTCGGCGATGACGGTGGCGATCTCCGCCGGGACGGCGTCGGTCTCGACGGCATCCTTCGCCCGACGGCGCAGATGGGCCCGTGTCCTGTCGTCGCTGTCCTCGGCAAAACTCGCCGACAGGATGCCGTTATCGCCCCAGGCGATCCCGCAGCGCCCGAGCGCCGTGTCGAAGAGGGTGAGGAAGGTGTTGGTCATGATCGATGAATATCACGGAGGGCGGGGACGCAGCCACCCGATTGTTGCGGCTAAGTCTTCTCCCCCAAGGGGCAGGCGGGTTGCCCCAACCGCTTGTCCTAGCCCAAGCGATCGTCTAGGAAGGCCGCGACTTTCCGAAGGGGATACCCCCCGCAATTCCGGCTTCCCGCTCATGTCCGAAAAAACAAAGAAACCGCAGAAACTGAAGGCGCGTCTTCCCCGTGGTTTCGCTGACCGTTCGGCCAGCGAAATACGCGCGACGGAAGCCATGATGGCGAAGATCCGCGCCGTCTACGAGAAATACGGCTTCGACCCGGTCGAAACGCCGATGTTCGAATTCACCGATTGCCTCGGCAAGTTCCTGCCCGATTCCGATCGGCCCAATGAGGGCGTCTTCTCCGTCCAGGACGAGGACGAACAATGGATGAGCCTGCGCTATGACCTGACCGCGCCGCTCGCCCGCCATGTGGCCGAGAACATCAACGAAATCCAATTGCCCTACCGCACCTATCGCGCCGGCTGGGTGTTCAGGAACGAAAAGCCCGGCCCGGGCCGCTTCCGCCAGTTCATGCAGTTCGATGCCGATACCGTCGGCGCGCCGGGCGTCCAGGCCGATGCCGAAATGTGCATGATGATGGCCGACACGATGGAAGCGCTCGGCATTGCGCGCGGCGACTACGTCATCCGCGTCAACAACCGCAAGGTGCTCGATGGCGTGATGGAGGCAATCGGCCTCGGCGGCGACGAGAATGCCGAAAAGCGCCTCAACGTGATGCGCTCGATCGACAAGCTCGACAAGTTCGGCATCGAGGGCGTCAAGCTCCTGCTCGGCCCCGGCCGCTGGGACGGCGGCAGGGAAGGCGAGGGCGATTTCACCCCGGGGGTGGGGTTGAGGCACAATCATATAGAACTCCTGGCAGGTATGTTCTCAACGTCTGGCAACGTTGAATTGACTAAGCAGGCGCAGTTGTCAGAAAATGTGAGGCAAGAAATGCGGCTGCCTTTCCAGGGTATCCTTGGTGGGAAATTTCGAAATGAAACCTACCAAAAAGGCATTAGTGAGCTGCTCGAATTGGAAGAGCTGGTTTCGTCTGCTGGTTATGGTGCAGATCGTATCTTCTTAGATCTTTCCTGTGTCCGCGGTCTCGAATATTACACCGGCCCGGTCTTCGAGGCCGAACTGACCTTCCCGGTCACCAATGAAAAGGGCCAGGAAGTGGTTTTCGGCTCGGTCGGCGGCGGCGGGCGCTATGACGGTCTCGTCAAGCGCTTCACCGGACAGGACGTGCCGGCGACCGGCTTTTCCATCGGCGTGTCGCGGCTGATGACAGCCTTGAAAAACCTCGGCAAGTTGGGCGCCGACGAGATCGTCGCCCCCGTCCTCGTCACCGTCATGGACAAGGACGTCGAGGCGCTGGGCAACTACCAGAAAATGGTGCAGGAACTGCGTCAAGCCGGCATCCGCGCCGAAATGTATCAGGGCAATCCCAACAAGTTCGGCAAGCAGTTGCAATATGCCGACCGGCGCGAAATGCCGATCGCCGTCATCCAGGGGTCGGACGAGCGCGCGCGGGGCAAGGTCCAGATCAAGGACATGATCGAGGGCCGCAAACAGGCGGCGGCCATCGAGAGCAATGAGGAATGGCGCGAAACCCGCCCCGGCCAGTATGAGGTCGCCGAGGCCGGTCTCGTCGCCGAGGTCGCCAAACGCCTCGCCGAACAGAAGGCCGATCGCGATGGCTGAGGGGCGTTGCTTTTGCCTCCCCCTTGAGGGGAGGCACGCGATTGCAAGTGCGCAGCACGAAGCAGAGCGGGTGGCGGTCGCAAATCTGTGCAGAAGGGGTGTCTCTGCAATTCTCCGCAGAGCGTGTTACCCCCACCGGATCAGCCTTCGCTGGCGCTTGGCTTCTCCTGCCTCTCCTCAAGGGGGAGGCAGGGCTAACAGCGCGGCGCCGGCCTCATGACGGCCCTTGCCACCACGATCGAGCTCTTCCTGCGCGAGCGCAAATGCGCGCTGCCGGAGATCGGTCTGCTGCAGCCGGCCGAACCCATTCTCAACGCGGCGGGCGAGGATATCCGCCGCCGCATCTTCATGACCGCCGACCGCCAGGGCCGCGACCTGTGCCTTCGGCCCGAATTCACCATCCCCGTCTGCCTCGCCCATCTGGCAAGCGGCAAGGCGAAGAAGCGCTACGGCTATGTCGGCCAGGTCTTCCGCCAGCGCGCCGAGGAGCCGGCGGAATTCACCCAGGCCGGCATCGAGGATATCGGCGCCAGGAAGAGCGTCGCCGCCGATGTGCGCTGCCTGGCAGACAGTGTCGACATGCTGCGCCTGCTCGGCAAGAACCGCCTGTCGGTGACGCTGGGCGATCAGGCGATCTTCGAGGCGGTGCTCAAGGCGATGGGCCTGCCCAGGGCCTGGCGCGAGCGGCTCGGCCGCAATTTCGGCGATGCCGACCGCCTCAGGGCCGACCTCGACCGCCTCAGCGGCAAGGAGAATGGCGGCCTTGGCGATCTCGACCCGAAATTGCGGGCAGCGATCGAGGCGGGCGACCGCGACGGTGTTGAGGGCGAGGTTTTGGCGCGGATGAAAGAGGCCGGCCTGTCCGAGGATGCCGGACGTAGCGCCGGGGAGATCGCTGCCCGCCTGCTCGACAAGGCAGCCCTTTCCGCCGTGCGGCTGGCGCCGGAAAAACGCGAAATGCTGGAAGCCTTTCTGGCGCTCGACGCGCCTCTGCGGGACGCCAACCGGCGGCTCTGGTCCTTCGCCCGCCGGGCGAACATCCCGCTCGGCAAGCCGCTCGAGACCTTCCACAAGCGCGCCGAGCAACTGGCCAGGCTCGATCTGGAGAATGTCTCGCTGCGCTACCGTTCGGCGTTCGGCCGCCGGCTCGACTACTATACCGGCTTCGTCTTCGAAATTCGCGGCGGGCCGTCGGACGAAAAGCCGCTTGCCGGCGGCGGTCGCTACGACCGGCTGATGACGGTGCTGGGGTCGCGCGCCAAGATTCCGGCAACGGGCTTCGCCGTCTATGTCGACCGCACCCGGGCGAACAGCGCGTCGAAGGCCGGCGCCACCGTCAGGGCAGGGGGCGGCGCATGACGATCACGCTTGCCCTGCCCTCCAAGGGCCGCCTCAAGGAACAGACGCTGGCGCTTCTTGCGCGCGCCGGTTTCGACATCGAACTGCCGCAGGATGCCCGCTCCTATCGCGGCGCGGTCAACGGCCTGCCGGAACTCGAAATCGCCTTCCTCTCGGCGTCGGAAATCGCCCGCGAGCTGATCGCCGGCAAGATCGCGCTGGGCGTTACCGGCGAGGACCTGGCGCGCGAAAGCGTCGCGGAGGCCGACAAGGCGCTCGCCTTCCGGGCAAAGCTCGGTTTCGGCGCCGCTGATGTGGTCGTCGCCGTGCCGGAAGCCTGGATCGACGTCGGCACCATGGCCGATCTCGACGATGTGGCGGCGGCGTTCCGCCAGCGCCATCACCGGCCGCTGCGCATCGCGACGAAATACTGGCAACTGACCCAGAACTGGTTTGCCGATCACGGCATCGCGCTCTACCGCATCGTCGAGAGCCTCGGCGCGACGGAAGGCGCGCCGGCCGCCGGCACCGCCGACATCATCGTCGACATCACCTCGACCGGTTCAACCCTCAAGGCCAATCATCTGAAAATCCTGTCGGACGGCATCGTCCTGCGTTCCGAAGCGAACCTGATCGCCTCGCGCCGGGTCCGCCTGACAAGGGAAGACCGCGCGCTGCTCAATTCGGTTTGCGAACGCATCGCCGCCGCCGTCGACAATCCGGCCTGAACAAAAAACCGCCGGTCCCAGGACGGACCGGCGGCCTTGATTGCATTCGGATCGGACCGGTGATCAGGCGCCGGCGCGCTTGCCATCGACCGAGATCGATCCGGCACCGGCCACGCTCAGCGCCAGGAAGCCGCCCGCCAGGCCGATGTTTTTCATCAGCATGAGCATCTGCATGACGTTGTCCGGCTCGAAGTGGAAGATGGCGGCGGTGAAGAGGCAGAACGCGGCCAGCGCATAGGCGGCGAGCCGGGTCTGGAAGCCGATCAGGATGGCGATGCCGGCGACGGTTTCGAAAATCGCCGCAAGCCAGGCAAGCAGGGTCGAGGCAGGGAAGCCATAGGCGGCGATATAGCCGGCGGTGCCCTCGATGGCGCTGAATTTCTCCAGGCCGCCCATGAGGAAGAGGAGCGAAAGCAGAATGCGCGCGATCAGAAGCGCTACGGAATTGGACATGGTGTTTCCTGTTGGAATGGTTTCAATGGACCCGGAATCTAAGGGTTCGCCGCCCTTTAACAACCGCGCATTTCCGCACGAAGCGTTCACTCATACTGAACAGAAACCCCGCAATTGTTTCAGATCATATGCGCGGGGTTGACGAGCCGGTCAAAGGTTTTTCCGTCGATCAGCCCGCTTTTGAGCGCTTCCTCGCGCAGCTTCGTGCCGTTTAGATGCGCCGCCTTGGCGATTTTCGCCGCCGCGTCATAGCCGATCTCGGGCGCCAGCGCCGTCACCAGCATCAGCGAGCGTTGCACCAGTTCGCCGATCCGCGCTTCATTGGCCGTTATCCCGTCGACGCAGCGTTCGGCGAACGACGCCATCGCATCGCCCAATAGCGCGATCGATTGCAGCACGTTGTAGGCGATCACCGGCTTCATGACGTTGAGCTCGAACTGGCCCTGGCTGGCGGCGAAGGTGACCGCCTGCTGGTTGCCCATCACCTGGGCGCAGACCATGGTCAGCGCTTCGGCCTGGGTCGGATTGACCTTGCCCGGCATGATCGAGGAGCCGGGCTCGTTGGCGGGCAGGGAGAGTTCGCCGATCCCCGAGCGTGGCCCGCTGGCCAGCAGGCGGATGTCGTTGGCGATCTTGTAGCAATCGGCCGCCAGCGCGTTGAGGATGCCGTGAAAGGCGGTGAGCGCATTGTGCGAGGTCAGCGCCTCGAACTTGTTCGGCGCCGATCTGAACTTCAGGCCGGTCTCGGCCGACAGGGCGTCGGCGAAGCCCTTGCCGAAGCCTTTCGGCGCGTTGAGGCCGGTGCCGACCGCGGTGCCGCCCTGGGCCAGTTCGCAGACATCGCGCAGGCTGTCGGCAATCATCCGCCGGTCGCGCCGCAGCATGGCCGCATAGCCGGAAAATTCCTGGCCCAGCGTCACCGGCGTGGCGTCCTGGGTGTGGGTGCGGCCGATCTTGACGAGCTTCTTCCATTGCCGCGCCCTGGCGCCGAGGCTTTCGGTCAGCCGGTCGAGCGCCGGCAGCAGCCGGTCGCGGGTCGCAATCGCTGCCGCCACATGCATCGCGGTGGGAAACGTGTCGTTGGAGGACTGGCTGCGATTGACGTGATCGTTGGGATGGATCGGCTCCTTCGAGCCCAGGGCGCCGCCCAGCATCTCGATCGCCCGGTTGGCGATCACCTCGTTGGCGTTCATGTTGGTCTGGGTGCCCGAGCCGGTCTGCCAGACGACCAGCGGAAAATGAGCGTCGAGCTTGCCGTCGGCGACCTCCCGCGCTGCCCGCACGATCGCCCCGGCACGCTTGGCGTCCAGAACGCCCAGAGCCTGATTGGTCTTCGCCGCGGCGAGCTTGACGAGCCCCAGGGCATGAACGAGCGGCAGCGGCATGCGCTCACCGCCGATCGGGAAGTTCCCGATCGAGCGCTGGGTCTGCGCTCCCCAATAGCGGTCTGCGGGCACCTTGATGCTGCCAAGGGAGTCGGTTTCGGTGCGGGTCTTGGGCACGGCTCACCTCCTGTGTTGGCCATGATATGGGCCGCCCTTGCCCGGTTGTCCACGCGAAGTAGGCTCTCCAACAAAAAAGGCCGCCCTCGCGGACGGCCTTTTCTGATTCTTTGTTATGAGCCGGTAATGCTCGAAACGCTTTCGCGTTTCTTACATCATGCCGCCCATGCCACCCATTCCGCCCATATCGGGCATGGCGGGTGCGCCGGAGTCTTTCTTCGGCGCTTCGGCAACCATCGCCTCGGTGGTGATCAGCAGGCCGGCGATCGAGGCTGCATCCTGCAGCGCGGTGCGGACCACTTTCACCGGATCGACGATACCCATGGCGACCATGTCGCCATATTCGCCGGTCTGGGCGTTGAAGCCGAAGGTGTTCGACTTCGATTCCATCACCTTGCCGGCAACGATCGACGCTTCGGCGCCGGCATTGGCAGCGATCTGGCGCAGCGGAGACTGCAGCGCGCGACGGATGATGTTGATGCCGGCTTCCTGGTCGTCGTTGACGCCCTTGGCCGAAATCGAGTTCGAGGCACGGGCAAGCGCGGTGCCGCCGCCGGCGACGATGCCTTCCTCAACGGCAGCGCGGGTCGCGTTGAGCGCATCGTCGACGCGGTCCTTGCGTTCCTTCACTTCAACCTCGGTCGAGCCGCCGACGCGGATCACCGCAACGCCGCCGGCAAGCTTCGCCAGGCGTTCCTGCAGTTTTTCGCGGTCGTAGTCGGAAGAGGTTTCCTCGATCTGCTGCTTGATCTGGGCAACGCGGCCTTCGATCTCCTTCTTCTTGCCGGAGCCGTCGACGATCGTGGTGTTCTCTTTCGAGATTTCCACTTTCTTGGCGGTGCCGAGCATGTCGAGGGTGACGTTTTCGAGCTTGATGCCGAGGTCTTCGGAGATCACCTGGCCACCGGTCAGGATGGCGATGTCTTCCAGCATGGCCTTG